>NZ_JBICYR010000006.1:23092-388498 GCF_043201175.1 Streptomyces sp. NPDC048337 | reverse complement strand
GCTGCACCGGCTGGGCTGGTCGCCGCAGGTCCCCGCGCACCGGGCCGTCGAGCGCGACGAGCAGGCCGTAGAGCGGTGGCGGACGGAGCAGTGGTCACGGGTAAGAGGACGGCCCAGCTCCTGGGTGCGTGGATAGCCTTTGAGGACGAGGCCGGCCAGGACCTGAAGCCGGGCAAGGGGCGGACCTGGTCGCGGCGCGGGCGGACGCCTCTGATCAAGGTGACCGGGAAAGGCTCGGGCCGGGTCCTGATGGCCGGGATGATCTGCATCAAGCCGGGCCGCGAGACCAGGCTGATCTACCGGACCCAGACGTACCGGGGCCGGACCGGCGAGAAGAAGGGCTTCCGGGCCCGCGAGTTCGCAAACCTGCTGACCTCTGCCCGCCGGCAGCTCGGCGGTGCCCCGCTGATCGTGGTGTGGGACAACGCCAGCACCCATCACGCCAAGGCCCTGCGGGACTTCTGCGACCGCAACAGCGACTGGCTCACCATCGTCAAGCTCCCGCCCTACGCGCCCGACCTCAACCCCGTCGAAGGCGTATGGGCCCACCTGAAGAAGTCCCTGGCCAACCTCGCACCCCGCACGATCGAAGACCTCACCCCGCTCGTGAAGAACCGCCTACGCGACATCCAACGCCGACCCGAAGTGCTCGACGGATTCATCGCCGAGACCGAACTCGGGCTGGAGCCCCCGTAGCCCTGTCACCCCACCCTTTCAACCTCAGCGTCAGCGTTGCTGTCAAGAGCCTCAAGGCCCCCTCAGAATCGAGACCAGCGGGGCAGATTGCTCTGCCCGAAAGGCAGCCCATTCTGCGCCATTCTTCCACCTAGAGGGAAGACTGTGACCTCAGCGTCCACTTAGCCGTTTCAGTCAGCCTCCTACGAATGATAAGGAAGCTTGAAGCCGAGATCCCGTGCAGCGTCCTCGTATGTTGAAACCATCTCCGAAATAGTGGTTACGATCTCATTCAACGGGAACCTGGCCTCTTCGAGGTCGCCCGCAGCTAGACAGTCAGTTAGCTCCTTTACGGTCTCCTGAAGAATCTTCAATGAATCCCCCTGGATCGCCGCTGCGGGTGAGTTTCTGCTGGGGAGCTGAACCACAGCATAGTTCCCAGAGACTGCCAGGATGGGGCCGATAACTTCGTTCTTATTCACTTAGGTCTCCGGGGGTGGAACGTAATGTGCGGCTCTGTGTCGACGAGAGGGCCGGTGAAGATATCTTGGCGCCTCCCTCTACCCAGGGACACGTCTCCTGTCGGGAGTGAACTCGAAATTCTACTTCTCGTGCGGCTGTTTATTCCGGTGATCACATAGTCCCAGTCCGATTCGGCATGGTAGCCATCAGGGTTGGTGGCGGACTGAGGCCCCTTGGCTCGACTTCCAACTACCGAGATCGTTACGTCACGGCTGTCGGCAGCATTCTGAATTCGCTTTGTCTCGGATACTGTCAACCCTTCCAGATCTGCGCCGTTTGCAGCAGTCGGGCCGCAGTTATGGACGAGGATCGGAGTGGCGCCTGCGAGCACATAGTAGGTGTGGATGTCGTCCACGGTGAGGTTGTGGACGGTGTGGTGTTCGGTCCATGCTCGGACCGCGCTGATCTGGACGTACGTGCCGCCGGACGTCTGGAGGAGGGTGCCGGGGGTGAGTTTGGACGCCGGGGTCCAGCGGTTCAGGGTCGGGGTCCAGAAGGGGTGGCCGTCCGTGGCGACCAGTTTGGCCGCGGTGCCGTCCTGCGTGGTGACGGTGAGTTCCACCAGGGACTTCTCGCCCGTGCCCGTGATGAGGCGGGTGACCGTGCGGGGGCCGTTCTCGCCCGTTTCCGGGTCCGTGGCGATGACCTCGTCGCCGAGTTCGACCTCGTCGATGCGTTTGCTCGTGCCGTCCGCCATCAGGACCGGTGTTTCACCCGTGAAGCTGTTGGGGGTGGCGCAGGTGTTGGGGGTGGAGGAGGCGGGGACCGGCGCGTTGTCCGCCGCCTTCACCGTCTTCGCCGCGTCCGTGGCGTTGGTGGCGTTCTTCGCCGTCTGCGCGGCGTCGATCATTTTGTTGCCGTACTTGGCCGCGTTCGCCGCGTAGCCCGCGCCCGGGATGGCCGAGGCGGCCGAGAGGCCGGCGTTGACGTAGTCGCCCTCCGCCGCGTACCAGCCCGCGTTGCCCAGGTCGGCGACCTCGCCGACGACCGGAACCATGCCGACGACGTCGAGGGTGGTGTGGCCGATCGTCTTCCACGACGGCATCTTCGGCCACTTGCCGGTCGGGTCGGTCAGCTTGACCGGGTTGTTGTGGGTGTAGGTGTAGGCGGCGAGGTTGCGGGGTTCGCCGATGCCGCCCGCGAGGTCCTGGTCGAGGTAGTCGGGCAGGGCTGGGTCGGCGCCGGCCCACAGCTGGGTCCTGGGGTTGTAGTAGCGGGCGCCGTAGTAGTAGAGGCCGGTCTCGGCGTCGAGTTCCTTGCCGGTGAACTGGTACGGGGTGTCCGCCTGACCGGTCCGTTCCTCCACCCACGTCTCCCCGAACGGGAAGTACTCCAGGTGCTCGGTGACCGCGCCCTGCTTGTCCGTGATGTAGCCGGAGGAGCCGATGTGGTCGGCGTGGAAGAAGGACTGGGCGTCCTCGGGTCCGGTGGCGGCGACCGTCTTCGTCGTCAGCCTGGTGTCGCCGACGAAGACGTGCTTGTAGGCGGTCGCGTCGCGTTCGCTGTAGGTGCGGTTCGGGTACAGCGAGAGCCCGTCGCCGCGCTTGACGATCCGGTCGCCCTTGTCGTCGTAGGCGTAGCCGACGGTGGCGTCGGCGCAGCCGCTCGGGTCCTGCGCGACCGTGGGCGAGGTCTTGTCCTGGCTGCAGACGAGGCGGTTCTCCTCGTCCCACACGTACTGGCGCCGCTTGCCGCCCGCGCCGGGCGCGGTGTTGACCGTGTCGGTCAGGTTGCCGTTGGCGTCGTAGGCCTGGGTGACCGGACCGACCTTCGTCGGGGCGTGCGGGCGCGTGCCCTCGTACGCGTAGGTGTAGTCGTACGTCGTCCTGTCCTGGACGTCGGGTGCGTTGGAGGGGTCGTCGACCGGTTCGATCGGGCCCGCCGAGGCGCCGCCGCCGGCCGGGAAGGCCGGGGTGCCGCCGGCGACCTCGTGCTGCTGGGACTTGCCGACGGTGTTGTGGATCGAGTCGTAGCCCAGGGTCAGTGTGTACTTGTTGACCCTGTTGTTCTTGTCGGTGTACTGGCCGGACGCAGAGGTGAGGCGGTACTGGTCGTCGTACCCGTAGGTCTGGGTGCTGGGACCGCCGATCGCCCCGCCCTGCGGCGCGTTGTTCGCCAGCGCCGTGATGTTGCCGATCTTGTCGTACGTGTAGCCGAGGTCCTGGAACGCGGTCCCGTTCGGCGCCGCCGACTTGAGCACCGCGAGCCTGCGGTCCTCGGCGTCGTAGGTGTAGGTCGTGCGGACCCCGTTGCCGGTCTGCTGGAGGATCTTCTGCCCGAACTTGTCGTAGTCGAGCCGGTCCAGGTACGTGTAGGTGGTGCCGTTCTTGACGCCGGTCGCCCGGGTGACCTGGCCGCCGGAGTCGTAGTCGTAGCTGAGGACCTCGCCGTCGGGGTAGGTCAGCTGGAGCACGCGGTTGAAGGCGTCGTAGCGCCAGGCCGTGGTGTAGGTGCGCGGGGCGCCGCCGGTCGCGGTGATCGTGCGGGTCTCCTTGGTCACCTCGCCCAGGGGTCCGTAGCCACGGGTCACCGTCCCCGCCGCGTCGCGGACCTCGGTGACCCGGGAGGCGGCGTTGTCCGGCGCTCCGGGTGCGCCGTAGGCGTAGCTGACGTTGTTGCCCGGGAACGTCGGGTACCGGATCGCCTTGAGGCGCGAGTAGTCGTAGTCGTACTCGACGGTCCGGCCGGCCGCCCGCATGTTCGCGGTGGTCTTCGCCGTCGTGTTCCCGGCCAGGTCGTAGTGCGTCTCGGTGCGTCCGGCGTCCGGGCTGTCGAACACGGTGCGGCGCCCCATGCCGTCGTACTCGGCGCGCGTGACGTTGTTCTTGTCGTCGGTGATCGCCGTGACCTGCTTCATGGGGTTGTATGCGTAGTCGGTCCAGATCACCCCCTGGCCACTGGCCTCCTTGACCGATGTGGTCGCGCCGCGGGTGTCGGTGTAGGTGCGCAGCTGCTTGCCGTTGCCGTCCGTCACCGTCTTCTCGAACCGGTTCGTGCCCGCCCGGTCCGCGCCGAACGCGTACCCGGTGGTCGTGGTGACCCCGTCCGGCTGCACCGTCTTCACCGAGCGGTCCAGCACGTCGAAGGTGTCCTTCGTGGGCGCCACGGTGTCGAAGGCGGCATTGAAGGTGGTGTTCGCCGACCCCTTGGCCTCCGTCACCGGGAAGTACTTCTCCACCGCGCGGCCGAGGAAGTCGAACTTCAGCCGCCCGGACACCGTCATCACCTGCGCCGGCGCCGCACCCGGCGAGGCGGCCACCGCGGCGTCCTTCTTCGTCTGCAGCACCCGCTTCAGACCGTCGGTGAAGGTGATCGTGTCGATGGTGTCGGCGCGCACGCCCGTGGCGGCGCGGTCCAGGTGCTTGGTCGAGGCGTACGGGACCACGGCCTCGGGGTGGTAGTCGAAGTCGATCGTGGCCTGGCCGCCGCCCGTCTCGTACGGCCCGGTCACCGTGTCCAGACGGCCGATGGTGTCGTAGGACATCACCACCGACTGGTTGTTCTGGTCGGTGTTGCGGGTGGGCTGGCCGTACTTCAGGTCGTGCGTCGAGGTGGACCGGTATCCGAAGCTGTCCACGGTGGACTCGACGTGCACGCCGACGACCGTGTCGTAGCCGTACTCCAGCCTGTACCGCTGTCCGGTCGCGTTCGCCGGGCCGGTCACGGCCTTGAGGTTGCCGTCCGGGTGGTACTCCAGGTCCGAGACGGCCGCGGTGCTGTCGTCCAGGTGGTCGCGGACCTGGCGCACCGCGCCGGTCACGCAGTCGACCGTGGACTCCCGGTGCCGCAGGACGGCCCCGGTCGCGGCGGCCTTCTGCCGCACCGCGTTCGCGATCCCGACGATGCCGCGGTCGCGGCAGGCCGGGTCGGAGGCGGTGTACCCGTACGTGGTCTCCAGGTCGTCGGCGGTTCCCTCGTCGGCCGCGTCGAAGGTGCGCACCACATTGCCGTACGCGTCGTAGGAGAGCTCGGTGGAGGTGGACTTGGCGGCGGTCGCCGCGCCCTCGTAGTGCTTCTCCTCCACCCGGACGAGCTGCGGGAACACGGTGGCCGTCGGGCTCTTGGGGTCCGCTTCCGCACCCGAGGAGGTGTCGTGCAGCCGGTAGGTGTTGAGCGTCTCGCGGTACGGGCGGCCCGCGCCGTCCACGGTCAGGACGCGGGTGAGCAGGCCGCGGGTCGCGTACCCGTCGGTGCGGTACTCGTTCGTCACCGAGCGGTTCAGGGCCTCGCCCGCGGCAGGATCGCGGTCCTCGGCCACGATGCGGCCGAAGCCGAGGAACTCGCGCTCCAGCCGGTCGTAGTTGCCCTTCTCGTAGCGGAAGGTGGTCAGGCGCGAGTCGGCGCCGTCGCCCGCGAGGCCGTCGAAGACCGTGGTGCGGGAGAGCACCCAGCGGCTCTCCTGCATGTCTGCGGTGTTGCCCGTGCGGGTGTAGTCCAGGTCGATGCGGGCGCCCATCGGGCGGGTGACCGAGCGCAGCAGGTTGGTGCGGCCGGTCTTGTTGACGGCGACCAGCAGCTCGTTGTCCCGGGTGGACTTGACGTGGTCGGCCAGGCCGTCGCCGTTGACGTCGCGCAGGCTGGTTTCGGCCCGGCTGATGCCGGTGGTCACGTTGGCGCCGGGGTTGAAGACGAAGACGCCGACGGGAGTGGGCAGGCCGACGGTGAAGTAGACGCCGGCGCCGAGACTCGCGTTCTTGTCGACGGCGATCTCGGGGAAGCTGCCGCGGAAGGGGGCGGGCGCGGTGAAGCCGGTGCCGGTGTTGACCGCGACCTTGATCGGGTTGGCCCCGTCGGTGAACACCCGGTCAGTGAGGCCGTCGCCGTTGACGTCCAGCATGCTCGCGTTGGTGAACGAGGTTCCCAGCTCGGCGGAGACGCCGCCCGCGAAGCCGTAGCGGTCGACGTTGAACCCGAGGTTGACGCCGACGTTGCGGGTGGACGCGTCGTTGATCGGTCCGGCCGACCAGGGTTCGCGGGCGGCGAAGGAGTAGCCGAGGTTCAGCTGGGCGTCGCCGTTGGCGTACACCTTGTCCGGCAACCTGTCCCCGTTGATGTCGATCAGGTCGACGCGGACGTCGGACTCGCCGCCGCCGAGGCTGCCGCCGATGCCGAGCGACGGTTGGACCGCGCCGGTGGTGGCGGTGTTGGCGCTGGTGCCCGCGTCGGGCGCGGCCATGCCCTGTGCGCTGGCGACGGTGGCGGACTCGCTGCCCGCGGAGAGCGCCACGTTGCCGGAGACGTTGTCCGCCTCGCGGACGTTGCCGCCGAGGGTGCCGCGCGTGGCGCCGAGCGCGCCGGTCATGTCGGAGAACTGGATCTCCTTGGCGCCCACGACGTCGGGGTAGCCGTCGCCGTTGAGGTCGAGGTAGTCGACCGAACCCGCGGTGATCCCGCCGACCACGGTACCGCCGAACGGACCCGCCGCGAGGGTGGCCGACACCTGGCCGGTGACGCCGCGGCGCATCACCGCCCGGTCGCCCGCCACGTCGGCGTCGGTGACGACGTCGATGGTGTCCGCACCCAGGCGGGAACTGGTCGCCATCGCGGCGGTGATCCAGGAGGAGTCGTCCTGAGCGGCCCAGCCGCCCTTGGCGGGCACGGGGGCGAACACCGCGAGCCGCGGCATGGTGAGCCGGGGGTTCGCGGTGAACACCGGGACGTCCGCTTCCTTGGGCTCCTTGGGCAGCGCGTCCTTGAAGCTCTGGTCCAGCGTGAGTTCGGCCTGCTTGATCGGTTGGGTGGCGCGGTCGCGGTTGCCCTGGTAGCCGATCACGCCCCAGCCGCGGTAGGGCTGGGCGAAGGCGCCCTGCCCGACGGAACCGTGCATGGCGCTGGGCGCCGGGGTGAAGGTCGGAAAGGACGAGGTCACGTCGTAGGTGACCGACGCGGACTGCTCGACGAGCAGTCCGAGCAGTCCGGTCTCCGTCGTGGAGTAGTCGATGTAGAGCTCGTCGCCGGCGGTGACCGGCACGGTCAGGTCCAGGTTCGGACCACCGAAGGGGGAGGTGTCCTTGGCTTGGAAGATCCGTTTGCCGAGCAACTGCCCGCCACGCTTCTTCACCGTGAACGCGATCTTGGCATCACCGAGGAGATTGAAGTTGAAGGACACCTTCGGCCGCACCTTCAACTGGCCGGTCTTGGTCGCCTTGTAGGACTGCTGCGGCGCGGTGAGGGTGTCCGCCGGGTACATGTTCATGTCGTACGGCGGGTTGATCACCAGCGTGGGATCGCCCTTGGCGTCGACGACCGACTCGACCCCCTGCGCGGCCGTGTAGTGCGCCTTCGGCGCCCAGCTCACCGCCGAGGAGTCGATCGGGGAGTCGGTCTTCAGCCTCCACGACATCTTCTCGAACATGCTGACCGGAATGCTCACGTCGATCGCGGTGGTGCCGGTCGACGCGGCGGGCAGGACCTTGCGGAACACCTCCGCGGGGGTGTGGACGCCGTTGCCCTTCTCGATCACGACGGTCACGTCGTCCGAGGTCGCCTTGGACTTGACCACGTCACCGGTCAGCCGCAACGTGCCGCTCACCGGCACGGTCACCAAGGACGGCCTGCCCCCGAAGGTGAAGTCGGCCGACGCGCGGAACACGGTGCTCGCCAGCCCGTTCGCATCCGTGCCGGCCGGCAGGTTGGTGTAGGTGATCGCCGGGTCCCACGCCACGGTGTCGTACTTGCCGTCCAGAATGGACTGCGTACGGAAGTAGAGCGCATCGCCCTTCTTCACCGGAATCGACGCCACATTGCCCGGGGCGAACTCGGTGTGGTCATCGGGGCCGATCCGCTGCGCCCAGAGTTCGGTGTCCTTGTGCTGGATGGTGACCCGCACACCGTCGGCCTTGGTGTAGGCCGCCCGCGCCGGCGAGGGGTCCTGGGTCAGCTGCACGGCGCCGTCCACGCGGACGTTGCCGTCGAACGGCGCGACCCAGCGGCGCACCGAGTCCAGCAGCGGCGAGTTGTCCACCTGCTGGTTGAACTGCGCGGTCTGATCGCCGACGATCTCGCCGGTCACCGCGCCGCCCCCGATCGGCGCCGGGGTGCGGGTGGAGTCCGCGCTGTAGGCGGGCTGCCCATTGGCGTCCAGGTAGCCGAACAGCACGCCGCCGTTGTTCACCAGGTCAGTGATGCCGTCACCGTTGACGTCGCTGAAGAACCGGTCCGAGGTGGTCGTGGTGCCCACGAAGTCCAGCTGGGCCGAGGTGGTGAGGACGTACGACTCGACGCCGATGGTGCCGGACAGCGTGCGCTCGGTCGAGATTCCCGGGAGGTTGGTGAGCTTGATCGGCGTATCGCCGAACTTCGGCTCACCACCCGGTGTGGCCAGATTGGGCCGGTAGAACACGTCGTTGTTCTTGCGGAACACCTTGTCCGGTAGGTTGTCGCCGTTCACATCGGTCAGCGTCGACAGGCCGTCGGACTGGCCCGCGCTGAACCCGACCTTCAACCCGACGGAACCCTCCTTGGTCGTCAGCCCCTGCACGTTGTAGCCCGCGAACAGGTGCGCGCCGAAGCCGGCCGACGTGTTCGCCGAGATCGCGCTGGCCTCGCCTTCGCGGATGTTCACCCCGAGGCCGTCGTCCGGCACCGACCAACCCGCCGCGTCGGCGAAGGCGTTGTAGTTGCCCGACTGGTCGCGCACGTCGTCGAAGTAGTCGAACGTGTGGGTGTTGAACAGCTTGTTGTCCTCGCCGAACTGCGACACCGAGGCGAGCAGCGTCTTGGCGAACGCGCCGGTCCGGTAGTTCAGCTCGTAGGCGCGGATCAGCTGGTCGTCGAGTTTCACCTCGACCCGGCGCAGCAGGTCCGCGGTGACCTTCTTGAAGCCGTACCGCGCGTCGATCTGGACGTCGCCGCGGCGTGCCTCGCCCCGGTCGCGGTCCCGGAGGAAGGTGACCGAGTAGCGGCCCTCGGTGCCGCCGTGCCCGGTGTAGGTGATCCGCTGTGGGTAGAGCGCGCGGCCCTGGACGGTGGCTTTCGCGACCCCGCCGTCGTCGACCCGGACGTGGTGGTAGCGCAGCAGGTTGTCGTGCCCGTCGCGCACCTCGCGCACCGCCCACACCGCGATGTTGCCGGACGCGTCGGCGAGCGTGGTGTTCTCCGCCCCGCCGAAGACGGTACGGGTGCCCTGCTTGTCGGTGACCTCCCACCAGTAGTTCGACGGCTTGTCACCGTGCCGGACGATCCGGTCGAACTTTCCCTCGACTCGGGAGTGGAACACCTTCTCCGCGGTACGCGCCTGGAGTTCACCGCGGTGCGCCACCGGGGTGAGCTGCTCCCCGTTCAGCTCGTACGACTCGGTTTCCTTGCCGCCGTCGTAGCGCGGGACGCCCCACCGGGTGTCCACGGTGATCGACGGCGTGGTCAGGTCCCAGCCGACGCCGGTCCAGCCGCTGCCGCCGGCCGAGTTGTAGGCGACCGACAGCTCGGGTTGCAGGCCCCCGCGTCCCTTGGGCAACTCCAGCGGGTACGCCAGCCTCGCGTCACCCGTACTGTTCGCCGTCGGGGTCTCGATCAGGTTCACCCCGGCGCCGGGGTCGGCCGCCTTGATGTCCTTGATCTGGTTCGGGTTGAACGAGGTGCCCTCCGGCCCTTCGGGCCCCTTGACCGCCGCCCCCGCGTCCGGCCCCGCCGCGACGCTCTGGAACCGCGCGGGCGAGGTCAACCCGAACCCGCAGAGCGCCATGATCAAAGCAAGGATCACACCACTGCGACCGCGGAACACGCGCCGGCCAGTCATCAAAGGGCCCCCACCGTCGGACATCCCCGGAGCCCGAGTCCGTCACGACCCCGCCCCCTGCACTACCGCACGGTAGGTTGAGCACAGGGTCGTCCGTACGGCTTTTCGCAACAAGAACGGTCCGTTCGACGGCAATCGGACAGCGCAGACGTGAATCAGCCACCGTTCCGCGGCTCAGGCCCCTACGCCCCCGGTCCCTGGCCCGTGGATCCCCGTACCACCAGTTCCGGCTGGAAGACGTACTCCGTGCGCTGGACCGGGGTGCCGCCCACCGCTTCCAGGAGGGCGCCCACCGCCGCCGTGGCCATGGCGCGCACCGGCTGGCGGACCGTGGTCAGCGGCGGGTCCGTGAAGGCGATCAGCGGGGAGTCGTCGAAGCCGACCACCGACACGTCCTCCGGCACCCGCAACCCCCGCTCCCGGGCCGCCCTGATGACTCCGAGCGCCATCGGGTCGCTCCCGCACACCACCCCCGTGCAGCCCCGGTCCAGCAGCGCGCCCCCCGCCGCGTGCCCGCCCTCCACCGTGAACAGCGTGCGCTGGATCAGGCCCTCCTCCTCCGCCCCCGGCAACGCGGCCTTGAACCCCTGCTCCTTGCGGGCCGACGGCACGTACCGGGTCGGCCCGATGGCCAGGCCGATCCGCCGGTGTCCGAGGTCCTTCAGGTGGCGGACGGCCATGTCGGCGGCCGCCCGGTCGTCCGGGGAGATGAAGGGGGCGTGGACGTGCTCGTTGAAGCCGTTGATGAGGACGAAGGGGACGCCCCTCGCCGACAGCCGCTGGTAGCGGGAGGGGTCCAGCGTCGAGTCCGCGTGCAGCCCCGACAGGAACACGATCCCCGTGACCCCCCGCTCCTCCAGCTGTTCCACCAGCTCGTCCTCGGTGGCCCCGCCCGGTGTCTGCGTGCACAGCACCGGCGTGTACCCGTGCCCGGCCAGCGCCTGCTCTATGACCTGTGCGAACGCCGGGAAGATGGGGTTCGTCAGCTCGGGGATCAGCAGCCCGACCAGGCCGTTGCTGCGCCGCTTCAGCCGTACGGGCCGCTCGTAGCCGAGCAGGTCCATGGCGGCCAGCACCTTGTGCCGGGTACCGGCCGCCACGCCCGCCTTGCCGTTGAGCACACGGCTGACGGTCGCCTCGCTGACCTGGGCCTGCGCGGCGATGTCCGTCAACCGGAGGGGGGAGGTCACCCCTGCCACCACACCGCCGTGTCGGCCGGGAGGGCGTCCGGCTCCGCGAGGTCCCCGCTGGCCAGCAGTACGGTCCCCGGCGCGGGCATCCGTACCGGCGCGCCGGTGGTGTTCACCGTGCACACGAACTGCCCCCGCCGGAAGGCCAGGACGCCCTCCGGTGCCTCCAGCCACTCGACCGCGTCGCCCGCGCCCAGCTCCGCCCGCTCCCGGCGGATCCGCAGCGCGGCGCGGTACAGCTCCAGCGTCGAAGCCGGATCCCCCGTCTGCGCCGCGACGCTCAGCCCGGCCCACTCTGCGGGCTGCGGCAGCCAGCTGCCGCCGTCGCCGAAGCCGTACGGGGCCTCGTCGCCCGACCACGGGATCGGCACCCGGCACCCGTCCCGCAGCCCGTCCTGGCCGTTCGCCTTGAAGAAGGAGGGGTCCTGGCGCACCTCGTCCGGAAGGTCGGTGACCTCCGGCAGGCCGAGCTCCTCGCCCTGGTAGACGTACGCCGACCCCGGAAGCGCCAGCATCAGCAGGGCCGCGGCCCGCGCGCGGGCCAGGCCCTGCGCCCCGCCCCCGTACCGCGTCACATGACGCACCACATCGTGGTTGGACAGCACCCACGTGGTCGGCGCCCCCACCGGCCGCATCGCGTCGAGCGAGTCGTCGATGGTGGCGCGCAGCGCGTCCGCGTCCCAGCCGGTGTTCAGGTAGTGGAAGTTGAAGGCCTGGTGGAGCTCGTCGGGACGCAGGTAGAGCGCGGTGCGGTCGGCGCTCGGCGTCCAGGCCTCGGCGACGCCGATGCGGTCGCCGGCGTACTCGTCCAGCACCTTCCTCCACGACCGGTAGATCTCGTGGACCCCGTCCTGGTCGAAGAAGGGCAGCACCTGGTTGCCCAGCAGCTTCAGCTGCTCGCCCCGCCCCAGATCGGGCAGTCCGGGGGCCTTGACCAGGCCGTGCGCGACGTCGATGCGGAAGCCGTCGGTGCCGAGGTCGAGCCAGAAGCGCAGGATGGAGCGGAACTCGTCCTGGACGGCGGGGTGTTCCCAGTTGAAGTCGGGCTGTTCGGGCGCGAAGAGGTGCAGGTACCACTCCCCGTCGGCCACCCGCGTCCAGGCCGGCCCGCCGAAGATGGACTCCCAGTCGTTGGGCGGGAGTTCACCGGGCTCGCCCCGTCCCGGGCGGAAGTGGAAGCGCTCGCGCAGCGGCGTCCCCGGGCCCTCCCGCAGCGCCTGCTTGAACCATTCGTGCTGGTCGGAGCAGTGGTTGGGGACCAGGTCCACGATGATCCGCAGGCCGAGGGCGTGCGCTTCGCGGATCACGGCGTCGGCGTCGTGCAGGCTGCCGAACATGGGGTCGATGGCCCGGTAGTCGGCGACGTCGTAGCCCGCGTCGGCCTGCGGGGAGGCGTAGAAGGGGCTGAGCCAGACGGCGTCGACGCCCAGTTCCTTCAGGTAGGGCAGGCGGCTGCGGATGCCTTCGAGGTCCCCCATGCCGTCCCCGTTGGAGTCGGCGAAGCTGCGCGGATAGACCTGGTAGATCACCGCTTCTCTCCACCAGCCGGGCCGGGTGCCGGTGGCGGTGGGGAGTGTTTCGGCGAGGTGCTGGGTCATGTCTTCCTTGAAGAGATCGGGCCGGAGGTGCGTCGAACGGGCAGGGTGGTCAGCCCTTGGTGGCGCCCGCCGTCATGCCGGCGACGAGGTGACGCTGGGCGAATACGAAGAAGATCGCCGCGGGGATCGCGATGAGGACCGAGGCGGCGCTCATCGCACCCCAGTTGGAGGTGTACTGCGTGACGAAGGTCTGCAGCCCGCCGGCGAGCGTGAGGTTCTCCTCGCCGACCATGAAGGCGGAGGCGTACGCGACTTCGCCCCAGGCGGTGATGAAGGCGTAGAAGCCGGTGACGGCGAGGCCCGGCTTGGCGAGCGGCAGGATGAGCCGCCAGAAGGTGCCGAAGGGGTTGAGCCCGTCCACCCGCCCCGACTCGTCGATCTCCACCGGGATGGTGTCGAAGAAGCCCTTCATCATCCACGCGCAGAACGGCACGGCGATGGTGAGGTACGTGATGATCAGGCCGAGGGGCTGGTTGAGCAGCCCGAGATCGCCCATGAGGTTGTAGAGCGGGACGATGAGGATGGCCATCGGGAACATCTGCGTGATGAGCAGGGTCCACATCAGCGGCTTCATTCCGGGGAACTTGAAGCGGCTGACGGCGTATCCGGTGGTGGCGGCGATGAAGACGCCGAGGACGGTGGTGACGCCGGCGACCAGGACCGAGTTGCCGAACCAGCCGAGGAAGTGGCTCGACTCCAGCAGGTACCGGTAGTTGCCGAGGGTCGGATCCTTGACGAAGTCGGTGGTGATCGCGTACTCGGCGGGCTTGAGCGAGGTCAGCAGGATCCACAGCACCGGGAAGACGGCGATGACGGACGCGACGACGAGCGTGGCGTGCAGGCCGACGGAGGCCAGCGGGCTCCGGCGCCCGCGCCCGCGGGCCTGGGCGGCAGGCTTCGGCGCGCCGGAAGTCACCGCCTCCGCCGCGGCGGGCGTCGCGGGCGCGGCGTCGCGCTCGGCATCTCGTCCGGCGCCGCCTCCGGCGGCATTGGGCTTCGTGGTCATGGTCACCACACCTCTCCCTGCTTGCGCAGCGAGCGCCGGTAGACCAGCGCGAAGATCATGAGCAGCAGGAGGATCAGTACGCCCCAGGTGGCGGAGACCGCGAAGTCGCGCGGGCTCGTGATGAACGCCTCGCGGAAGGCCTGGGTCACCAGGATCTCGGTGGAGTCGCCGGGTCCGCCGCGGGTGAGCAGGAAGATCACCGGGAACATGTTGAAGGTCCAGATGGTGGAGAGCAGGATCACCGTCATGCTCACCGCGCGCAGCCCGGGCAGGGTGATGTGGCGGAACCGCTGCCAGGCGGAGGCCCCGTCCATCTCGGCGGCCTCGTAGAGCTCACCGGGGATCGACTGCAGTCCGCCGAGCAGGGCGACCATCATGAAGGGGACGCCGAGCCAGACGTTGACGGCGATGACCGAGAACTTGGCCCAGGTCGGGTCGTCGAGCCACGGGACGGCCGCGATGCCGCCGCCGTCGAGGAGCTTGTTGAGGATGCCGTTGTCGCGGTTGAAGAGGAACCGCCAGGCGAAGACGGAGACGAAGCCGGGGACGGCCCAGGGCAGGATGAGCGCCATCCGGTAGAGGGCGCGGCCCTTGAAGTCCCGGTTGAGCATGTTGGCGAGGACCAGGCCGAGGGTGAAGGTGACCGACACGCACCCGACGGTCCACAGCACCGTCCACACCAGCCGCTGGAGGAACACCGGGTCGCTGAGGACGTCCGCGTAGTTGTCGAGTCCGACGAACTCGTACGTGGCCTCGATGTGGCGGGCGCCGATGGTACGGGAGACGTTGCGCTCGTTGGCGTTCGTCAGCGACAGGTAGACGCCCTTGACGAGCGGCCAGCCGATGATCACGCCGAGGACGAGCACCACCGGGGCGACCATGGCCCAGGCGTACCAGTGGGTGGCGAGGGCGCGCCTCAGACCGCCTGCGTTCCTGCTGTCAGTCCTGCGGCTCCGGCCGCGGGAGGCGACGCTGTCGTCGTCTCCCGCGGCCTTCGCCACCGACTGGCTGGTGTGAGCAGCCATGTTTTCGTTACTTCCAGCCCTTGAGGATCTTGCGGAACTCGACACCGGCCGCCTTGGCGGCGTCCTCGGGGCTCGACGCCCCGGTGATCGCCTTGGTGTACTCGACCTTCAGCGGCTCGAAGAGGGAGCCGTTCTCCGGGATCCAGGCGCGCTCGACGGCCTTGTCCACGGCCGGCTTGAAGAACTGCACCATCTCGCTGTTCTTGACGTCCGGCTGCTCGTACGCGGCGGTGCGGGTCGGGAGCAGGCTCAGCTCCTTGGCGGACTGCACCTGGACCTCCTGCGAGGTCATGTACTCGACGAAGGCGTGGGCCGCGGCGCGGTTCTTGGAACCGGCGTAGACGGCGAGGTCGTGGCCGCCCTGCGGGGCGCCCGCCTTGACCGAGCCGGCCGGGACGGCGGCAACGCCGAGGTTGGCCTTGTCCTTGAACTGGTCACCGGCGTAGCTGTCGGCGACCGCCCACGGGCCGTTGATCATCATGGCGGCCTGGCCGGTCTTGAAGGCCGTCTGCATGTTGTTCCAGCCGTCGGTGGCGTTGGTGATCGCCGCGCCCGAGGTGACGAGGCCGCGGGCGGTCTTGAAGGCCTTGACGCCGGCCGCGTTGTCGACGGTGACGGTCTTGTTCTTGGCGTCGACCAGGTCGCCGCCCTCGCCGTAGATCAGCGGGAGGAACCAGTAGGAGTCGTCGCCGCGCAGGTAGAGGCCGGCCTTGCCGGTCTTGTCCTTGATGGCGGCGGCGGCGGTCTTCAGCTCCTCCAGGGTCTTGGGGGGCTGGACGCCGGCGTCGGCGAGCATCTTCTTGTTGTAGAAGAGGCCGAGGGTGTCGATGACCTGCGGCACGGCGTAGGTCTTGCCCTCGTACTTGCCGCTGGCCGCGGCCTGCGGGAGGAACTCGGCGTCGACCTTCTTGGCCGTCTCGGCCGGTACCTCGTCGAGGTACTGGAGGGAGGCGAAGTCGGCGACCCAGCCGACGTCGGCGCGGATCACGTCGGGGGCGTCGGAGCCGCTGCTGAAGGCGTTCTTGACCTTGTTCTGGGCGTCGCCGTACGGGACGTTGACGTACTTGACGGTGACCTTCGGGTGCTTCGCGGTGAACGCCTCGGCGATCTTCTGGAAGCTGGCCTTCTCGGCGTCGTTCGAGGTGTCCCACCACGTGACCGTGCCGGAAAGCTCGCCGCCGGACTTGGTCTCCTGACCGTCGTCCTTGCCGTCACCGCCGCAGGCCGTCGCCGCGAGCGCCAGGGTCGCGACCAGCGCGGTGGCCGCTATGCCACGCCGCATATGAACTCCTTCGATGATCCCGGCCGCGCCCTCGCGGTCCCGAGTTGCAGGGAACGTAACAAGACTGAAAGCCGACCGAAAGACCTTGCGGCAATTTTCTGCAAGAGACGCTGATCGTTACATCCGTGTGTCCGGACGGTTGCCGCAGCTTGCTGTTAGTTCGAGTCACCTTCGACTGTCCGGGCCCGCAACCACGGGGCGTGTACTCGCGTTGACCCCGATATGACCCACGAGTTGACGGCCGTCCAGCTTGCAAGCGCTTCCAGCAAGGCCACGGCGAGCGGTGGCTGGTGGCGCGATGCCGTCATCTACCAGGTGTACGTACGCTCCTTCGCGGACAGCGACGGCGACGGCGTCGGGGACCTGCGCGGGGTCCGCGAGCGCCTCCCCCACCTGGCCCGCCTCGGGGTCGACGCCGTGTGGCTCACCCCCTTCTACGTCTCCCCGCAGGCGGACGGCGGCTACGACGTCGCCGACTACCGGGCCGTCGACCCGCTCTTCGGGGACCTCTCCGACGCCGACGAGCTCGTCCGGGCCGCGCACGCGCTGGGGCTGCGGGTCATCGTGGACGTGGTGCCGAACCACACCTCCGAGCGGCACCCGTGGTTCCGCGCCGCCCTCGCCGGGGAGCCGGGGGCCCGGGAGCGCTACCTCTTCCGCCCGGGGCGCGGGGCGGCCGGGGAGCTCCCGCCCAACGACTGGGAGTCGGTCTTCGGCGGGCCCGCCTGGACCCGTGTCGCGGACGGCGCCTGGTACCTGCACCTCTTCGCCCCCGAGCAGCCCGACCTGGACTGGGGGCATCCCGAGGTCGCCGCCGAGTTCGCCTCCGTGCTGCGCTTCTGGCTCGACCTCGGCGTCGACGGCTTCCGCGTCGACGTCGCCCACGGCATGGTCAAGGCCCCCGGCCTGCCCGACATCGGCCGCGGCGCCCAGGCCACGCTCATCGGCACCGAGCCGCTGCCCTTCTTCGACCAGGACGGCGTCCACGAGATCCACCGCTCCTGGCGCCGGCTCCTGGACTCCTACCCGGGGCAGCGCATCGGCGTCGCGGAGGCCTGGGCCCCGACCTCCGAGCGGCTCGCCCGCTACGTCCGCCCCGACGAGCTGCACCAGGCCTTCAACTTCCGCTTCCTGAACTGCCCGTGGGACACGGCCGCGATGCGGACCGTCATCGACGAGTCGCTGGCCGCCACGGCCTCGGTGGGGGCGCCGACCACCTGGGTGCTGTCCAACCACGACGTCGTACGGCACGTGACGCGCTACGGGGGCGGGGCGCGGGGCCTCGCCCGGGCCCGGGCCGCGGCGCTGCTGATGCTGGCCCTGCCCGGCTCGGCGTACGTCTACCAGGGCGAGGAGCTCGGCCTCCCCGAGGTCGCGGACCTCCCGCCCTCCGCCCGCCGGGACCCGGCCTTTCGCCGCGGGCGCGGATCCTCCTCCGGAGCCGGACCGGGGGACGGAGCCGGGCCCGAGGCCGGGGCCGGACCCGAGGCCGGCGCCCGCGCCAAGCCGGGGGCCCGGGCCTGGACCGGTCCCGGGCCCGGGACCGAGCCCGGAGCCGGGCCCGAGGCCGGGGCCGGGCCCGAGGCAGGATCGCGCACCGCGCCCGAGGCGGCCGGGCAGGACGGGCTGCGGGACGGGTGCCGGGTGCCGCTGCCCTGGTCCGGCTCGGCGGAGCCGTACGGCTTCGGGCCGGGCGGGAGCTGGCTGCCGCAGCCCGCCGGCTGGGGCGAGCTCAGCGTGGCCGCCCAGACCGGCGACCCGCACTCCACGCTGGAGCTCTACCGGGCCGCCCTGGAGCTGCGCCGCGCGCTGCCGGGCCTGGGCTCGCCCGAGGCGGGCCCGCTGACCTGGCTCCCGGCGCCCGAGGGGGTCCTCCTCTTCACCCGCCCCGGCTTCGCCTGCACCCTCAACAGCCGCCCCACCCCCGTGGAACTGCCCGCGCCCGGGCGCCCCGTGCTCTCCAGCTCCCCGGTGGAGACGGACGGCCGGACCGTCCGGCTTCCCCCGGATTCGTGCACGTGGTGGGCATTTTGACGTGGCGGCCGGTACAGTCCCATCCCGTGACCGCACGGCTAGCCGACATCGCAGCCCAGGCGGGGGTCAGCGAAGCCACAGTCAGCCGCGTGCTCAACGGCAAGCCCGGTGTGGCCGCCGGCACCCGTGAGTCCGTGCTGGCCGCGCTCGACGTGCTCGGCTACGAGCGGCCCGTACGGCTGCGCCAGCGCAGTGCCGGCCTCGTCGGCCTGATAACCCCCGAGCTGGACAACCCCATCTTCCCGGCGCTCGCCCAGGTCATCGGCCAGGCGCTGACCCGCCAGGGCTACACGCCGGTGCTGGCCACGCAGACGCCCGGCGGGTCCACCGAGGACGAGCTGACCGAGATGCTGGTCGACCGCGGGGTCTCCGGGATCATCTTCGTGTCCGGACTGCACGCCGACACCACGGCCGACATGGGCCGCTACGACCAACTCCGCGGTCAGGGCGTCCCGTACGTCCTCATCAACGGGTTCTCCGACAAGGTGCAGGCCCCCTTCGTCTCCCCCGACGACCGGGCCGCGATGCACCTCGCCGTGACCCACCTGACCGCGCTCGGGCACACCCGGATCGGACTCGCGGTCGGGCCGAAGCGGTTCGTCCCCGTACTCCGCAAGATCGAGGGCTTCCGGGCCGCGATGAAGGAGCGGCTCGGGCTGGGCGAGGCGGAGACCGAGGAGCTGATCCAGCACTCCCTGTACACCCTGGAGGGCGGCCAGGCCGCCGCGGCCGCGCTGATCGGGCGCGGCTGCACGGCGGTGGTGTGCGCGAGCGACATGATGGCGCTCGGCGCGATCCGGGCCGCCCGGCAGCAGGGGCTGAAGGTGCCGCAGGATGTGTCGGTGGTCGGCTTCGACGACTCCCCGCTCATAGCGTTCACCGATCCGCCGCTGACCACGATCCGACAGCCCGTGCAGGCGATGGGGCAGGCGGCCGTCCGGACCCTGCTGGAGGAGATCGGCGGTACGCCGGCCCCGCACAGCGAATTCGTCTTCCTGCCCGAGCTGGTCGTACGCGGTTCGACGGCGTCCGGTCCCGGGCAGCGGAGAAGGACGTAACGGGCGTGAAGCACGTAAGGGCCACGTCTCGTCCCCAGGGCTGAGCGGCTGCGCGGAAGACCGTCCCGAGGGATGATCGGAGGCGAGATCGCATCTGGCAGACTCTTTTCCCATGGGTGAAGCGAGCGTGAAGACACTGGAAACCCGGACGGATGTCTCGTCACCCACCGTGACCGAGAGGGAGACCCGCCCGGGGTCCGATCGCGCCCTGCTCAGCCGGTTGCGGTCCCCGCGCCGACCGCGGATCTGGTTCGAGGTCGTGCTCATCGCGGTCAGCTACTGGACGTACTCGCTGATCCGCAACGCGGTGCCCGAGCAGAAGGCGGCCGCCCTCGCGAACGCCGACTGGATCTGGGGCGTCGAGCGCAGCCTCGGCATCGCCGTCGAGCAGTCGGTCAACCACGCCGTCAACTCGGTGACGTGGCTGATCGTGGGCATGAACTACTACTACGCCACGCTCCACTTCATCGTGACCATCGGCGTACTGGTGTGGATCTACCGCTTCCATCCCGGGCGTTACGCGCCCGCCCGGCTGGTCCTCTTCGCCACCACGGGCGTGGCCCTGGTCGGCTACTACTTCTACCCGCTCGCGCCGCCCCGGCTGATGACCGGGCAGAGCTTCGTCGACACCGTGCTGGTCCACCACACCTGGGGCTCCATGGCCTCCGGGAACCTCAAGCACATGTCGAACCAGTACGCCGCCATGCCCTCGATGCACATAGGGTGGTCGCTCTGGTGCGGCCTGACGATCTTCGCGGTCGCCTCCGCCCCGTGGGCCCGGATCCTGGGCCTGCTCTACCCGACGGCGACCCTCGTCGTCATCGTGGCCACCGCCAACCACTTCTGGCTCGACGCCGTGGGCGGCATGCTCTGCCTGGCCTTCGGCTACACCCTCTCGCGCGCCTGGTACGGCTCGCTCCCCCACCGCCTGCCGCGCCACCCCGAGCACGCGGGCGCCCACCCCTTCGCCGAGGCCCTGGCGAACCGCTTCCGCCGCGCCTGAGCCTCAGCGGTCGATCCGGGCGAGGGCTTCGGCGAGCGTGCGGGTGTACATCTCGTCCATCAGGATGGAAACACCCCGGAACCCGTACTCGAGACGGCGCTCCGAGGCCAGGATCCCCCGCAACCGGGGCGCGGCCACGGCGGCCGCAGGGCCGATCTCCCCGAGGTGGCGGACGGCCTCCCGCACGGGCTGTGCCGGGTTCCCGGTCCATGCCGGGTCCACGGCCGCCAGCAGCACCGGCACGGCGGGCTCCGGGTCTCCGGTGATCCGCCAGTAGGCGTGCGCCGCCGCGGTACGGATCCACGCGCCGGGCGATTCCATCAGGCCGCGCACTGTCCCTGCGTACCGGGACGCCGCCGGGCCCAGGTCCGCCAGGAAGGGCAGGCCGTTGCCGGCGCTCCCGGAGCCGGCCGCCGCCCCGCACACGGCGAGGGCGAGGGTGTCGTCCCCGGTCACCCGCCAGTGCGCCCAGGCGGCCCGCCGCAGGTGGTGACGGCCCGCGCGGGGGTCCCGGCCGGTGGCGAAGCCGGCCAGCCGGTCCGCAGCGACCGCCGCGGCGGGGCCGATCCGGCCGAGGGCGCGCAGGGCCTGGTAGGCGTGCTCCGTCTCCAGGAACGGGACCACCTCCGGCACGGCGGGCCCGGCGGCGGGGCCCCACGCGGCGAGGACTTCGAGCACGATGTCGACGCGGTGCCGCTCCGGCTTGCGCAGGACGGCCCGCACCGTCGGCAGCAGCTCGGCCGCGGGCAGCCGGGCCAGGGTGTGCGCGTGCAGGCGCTGGAAGGGAAAGTGGGACCGCTCCAGAGCGGGCACCGCACGGCTGTCGCCCATCCCTGCGAGCGCGTAGGCGCACGCCGTGACGGCGCCGCCCGAGGGGGCGACGGCTGTGAGGGCCCGGGCGAGCCGGTCGGCCTGCCCGCAGACGCCCCGCCCGGCCTGCATCAGCGCGTGTTCGGTGTCCCAGTTCCCGCGTCCGGCGATGACCGCCGTGATCACGGTGTCCCAGCACTCCGGGTCCGGCCGCCGGTACCGGAACACGGCCTCGACGGCAGAACCCAGTCGTCTCACGAGGAAGCCGAGGCGTGGGCGACGAAGCCGGTCCAGGCGGCCGGGGTGAGGGTGAGGCGGGCGTCTTCGGGGCGCTTGGAGTCGCGGACGAGGACGGTGCCGGGGGTACGGGCGACCTCGACGCACTCGTTGCTGTCACTGGCGCTGTAGCTGCTCTTGGTCCAGGCGACCTCGACGCAGTTGGGTCCGTCGTTGGTGCTGTAACTGCTCTTCACCCACGCCGGTGCGGAGAGGCCCTCGGCCGACGGCTTGATGCTCATGTCTCTCCCAGTACCTTCTCGATGAACGTCAGCGATGCGCGAGGCGTCAGAGCCTGTGCCCGGATCATGCCATAGCGCATGTCCAGGATCTGGACCTCTTTGGGCTCGGTGATCAAGCGACTGACCAGCTGAACTTCGTTGTGCCCGATGGTCGTTCCGTCCTTGAGGCGCATGACGGTGAGGGACCCGGCGAGACCAGCATGCTCCTCGACGGCGGTCGGCATCACCTGGATTTCCACGTTCCGCAGGGTGCCCACCTCCAACAAGTGCTCCAGTTGGCGGCGCAACACCATCTTGCCCCCGATGGGCCGCCGGAGGACAGCCTCTTCCTGCACGACGGTCAGCAGTGGGGCCTGATGTCGCCGGAGGATCTCATGGCGCGCCACCCTCGCCGCGACCAAGCGCTCGGTTGCATCCTCCGAGTAGGGCGGCCGCCTCACGGCGTAGAGCGCACGGGCGTACTCCTCGGTCTGGAGCAGGCCGGGCACGACACCATTCTCGTACGACCCGATCTCCACCGCCTCGGATTCCAACTTGGCCAGATCCCGAACCTTCTTCGGATACCGCGCCCGCTGGATATCGGCCTTCATCGCGGCGATTTTCCCGCCTGCCCCCAGGATCTCGTCCGCCTTGTCCAGGAACTCCGGACGCGGAATACGCGCACCGCGCTCGATCTTGTAGATCAGGTTCGGACCGTATCCCATCCGTTCACCGAACTTGGAACGGTCGAGGCCGGCCGCCTCCCGCCACATTTTCAACTGGCGTCCCACCGTGGCGATGACCGCCCCGGATTCGTCGTCCGGGTCGAGTTCCCAGCTCGACTCGTCGGCGCCGTCTGTGTTCATGCCACCTCCGTTGGACCGGGAGGACACCACGGGACCCGCTTGGACAACCGTCGTACACAGCGCCCTCAACTCTGTTCAGGTTACGCACGGATGGCCACGCTGAGTCACGTGAATCAGGAAATCCGCCTCGTCGCCACGCTCCCCTCCACCCCGCGCGGAGCGCGTGCCGCCCGCGCGCTCGCGGTCGCCCAACTCTCGGAACATCAGCTTCCGTTCGACGACGCCGCACAGGTCGTCGCCGAACTGGCCGTGAACGCCGTGACGCACGGGAGGGTGCGCGGGCGGGACTTCCGGCTGGCGTTGCTCATCGGGCCCGGGCCTACGCTCCGTATCGAGGTGTCGGACACCCGGCGGGAAGCGGGCCCACCCGCAGTGGCCGAAGTGCCGGAGCCCGGGGCGGAGTCGGGGCGGGGGCTCGCCCTGGTCTCCGCGTTGGCGACGCGCTGGGGGACCGACCACGGGCCCGCGCCGCTGAAAACCGTGTGGGCGGAAATGGTTTTGGAGAGTCCGATTTCACCGGATCGAGATTTCCACGACCCGGTGGGCCGCAGCCCGGTCACGCACGACGCCTAAAGATTAAACAACCGGGGGAAATGACCTCTCCATACCTCCCCCTCCCCTCTCACTCGGTCGGGTGAATCGCCCCAACCGGGCTGGCGCATATGACAATTCACCGGGCACTCTGGCTGCCGACAACCCCATAAAACGCGTTCGGCCCCCGCGCGGGACGGCAATCCCGCCGAGGGCCTGACCATAGAGAAGGCAACACCCTTCCCATGGCTGACCAGCAGCTTAGCGCGCCCCCACGCGTCCCGTCCGGCATCCGGCACATCAACCACGACCACAGTCGCGGCTACGTCAAGATCGGCAACCATCTCGCCCAGCACCGCGAGCTGAGCGTGACGGCGATCGGCCTGGCCACGCACATCCAGTCCCTCCCGCCGGGCGCCAAGGTGACCATCAAGGCCCTCGCCGCCCGCTTCCCGGAGGGTGAGGTCCGCATCGCCGCCGCCCTGCGCGAGCTGGAGCAGCACGGCTACCTGGACCGCTTCCAGGAACGACTTCCGTCCGGGCGTGTCGTGACCTGCACGGTGTCGTACAACAACCCGCCCGCGAGGTTCGCGGAGGCGCACCGCGAGCGGCGGCACGCCCCGCCCCCGTCATCCGACCCGGACCCCGAGCCCGAGCCCGCATCGGAGCCCACCCCCGACCCGGGGGCCGACGTACCGCAGGCGGAGCTCGAAGCACGGGAGTTGCTGGCCCGGCTGCGGTTGCGCGATCCCCGGCTGGTGCTGTCCGAGCGCGACACGGTGCGGCTGGCACCCGCCGCGGCGGTATGGCTGGACCGCGGGCTCGTCCCCAGCGCCGTCGCCGCCACGCTCACGCGCTCGCTGCCGATGACGCCGATCCACTCCCCGGCGGCGTTCCTCTCTCACCGCCTGCAGGAACTGCTCCCGCCCCGCCTGCCGTACTCCCGGGCCGGGGCCCCCGTACTCCCGGACCGGGTCGTCCACCCCCTCCGCTCCTGCGACGGCTGCGACCTCGCCTTCCGCTCCCCCACTCCGGGCAGCTACTGCGACGCCTGCACCGCCACGGCCACGGCAGTGACAGCCGCTTGAGGAGTGTGCTCAGCGGAACGCGGCCACGTTGCGTGCGGCCCAGTCGGCGAAGGGCCGTGGGACTGCCCCGCGCGCGATGTGGTCGACCACGTGACCAGCAGGTGGGGTGTCTGGGTGCTGATCTCCCTGCGGAGCAACAATCTCCGGTTCTATGAACTGCGCGACAGCATCCGGGGCATCAGCGAGAAGATGCTCGCCCAGACCATGCGCGCGCTGGTTCAGGACGGCCTGGTCTGGCGGGAGGTCGAGCCGACGACGCCGCCCCAGGTCACTTACGGGCTGACCGAGTTCGGCCAGGAGGTCGGCGAGCCGCTGACGGAACTGTTCGACCGGATCACGCGGCGGCTGCCGCCGTACGGCGCGGGATAGCGCGACAGCCACCGCCCTGCGTCTCAAGGCAGGCCGGCGGCCGTCGGCCGTCGGCCGTCCCCACGTTTGCGCACGGCCTGCCCGCAGCGCATCACCCGCGCCGGATGCGCGTGGAGCTCGTACGGCGAGAACGTCGCCTACAGGCCCGCTGACGCTCAGCGGTGGGTGATGCGCCCACCCGACATCGTGAGGCGGACCGGTGCCCCGGCCAGTTCGTCCGGCGGGGCCGTCACCGGGTCGACGGCGAAGGCCGTCAGGTCCGCGCGGTAGCCGGGGGCGATCCGGCCCGCCACCCGCTGTTCCCCGGCCGCGAGCGCCGCGTGCGAGGTCAGGCCCTCCAGCGCCATCAGCCCGGTCAGGGCGGGACCGGCCGAGGCCGCGCCCAGTGGGCTGCGGGCGGTGGCCAGTACCTGGCGGGCGTCGTGGTGGGCGATGGGCCAGTCCGAGCCGAGCGCGAGGACGGCGCCCGCGTCCCGCAGGTCGCGGCAGCGCCAGGCCCGGGCGGCACGGTCCCCGCCCAGCCGCTTCGACCACTCGTCGGTGTGGTCGGCCCGGGTGTACGCGGTGTGCGGCGGCTGCATCGAGGCGATCACCCCGAGCTCCCCGAACCGCTTCAGCTGGTCGTCCGGGACCGTCTCGATGTGCTCGATCCGGTGCCGCATCCGGGCCTGCCCGCCCAGGGACGCCACCGTGTCCAGGACGTGGCGGACGGCCGCGTCGCCGATGGCGTGGGTCGCGGTGCGCACCCCGGCCGCGTCGAGGATCCGTACGGCGTGGGCGTAGGCCTCGGGGTCGGGCCAGAAGGCGTCGGTGCCCTGGCCGTGGCAGTCGGCGTGCTCCAGCCATGCGGTGCCGCCCTCGACGGTGCCGTCCATGAAGAACTTCACGCCGCCGACCTGCCAGTGGCGGCCGCCCCGGCCCTGGAGCTCGATCAGCTCGTCGAGGTCCTCGTCGGTGGCGCCCGGCATGCACCAGGGCGCGAGGCGCAGCCGGAGCGGCAGGTCGCCCTCGTACTCGACGGTCGCGAGGAGGGCCGGTACGTCTCCGTCGCCGAGGTCCATGACGTGGGCGCCGGTCAGGCCGGTGGCGGCCATGTCGCCGAGCAGTCCGACGAGGCGGGTGCGGCGCTCGGCGTACGAGGGCTTCGGCACGAGGGCGCCGACGAGGGCCATCGCGGCGTGTTCGACGAGGTGGCCGGTGGGCCGGCCCTCGGCGTCGCAGACGATCTCGGAGCGCTGGGCGAAGGCGCGGGGGCCGGTGATGCCGGCGGCCTGGAGGGCCGCGCCGGACACGAGGGCGGAGTGGCCGTCGTAGAGCCGCAGGAAGGCGGGGGCGCCGTCCAGGGCCTCTTCGATGAGGGAGCGGTCGACGGGCCGGCCGCCGAAGGCGTTGTGGTCGAGGCCGTACCCGACGACCCAGCCCCTGGTGCGGTCCGCGGTGCGCAGGGCGGCGCGCAGCTGGTCGAGGTCGCGGACGGCGGAGAGGTCGGTGCCGGTGGCCATCTCGATGCCCCAGACGGGGTGGCTGTGGGCGTCGGTGAGGCCGGGTGTGAGGGTGGCGCCGTGGAGTTCGATCACCTCGGTGCCGGGTCCGCGCCAGTCCCGTACGTCGGCCTCGTCGCCGACGGCCACGATCTCGCCACCCCGGACGGCTACGGCGCGGGCCTCGGGGCGGGCGGGGTCGAGGGTACGGACGCGGGCGCCGGTGAGGACGGTGTCGGGAGCGGGCACGGCGGTTCTTCTCCTCCGAGGTCGGTGTCGGGTTCTTCGGCGAAGCGGGCGTAGACCTCGGGGCGGCGGGTCTTGAGCCGCTGGGCGAGGGCGAGGCCGGCGAGGAAGACGGCGGGGACGAGGGCGATGAGGACGGTGTTGACGGTGGTGGAGGCCATGGTGAAGAGGTCCACCTTGGAGACGACCAGGAAGATCGCCACGGCGAGCAGCACGGCGGCGGTGACAGGCGCGATCACGGTGCGCCAGGGGCCCTCCGCGTGGGCGACGCGCCGGAAGTAGACGGGTACGGCGATGGCCGCGAGCAGCATCAGGGCCATGAGGCCGATCATGCCGGGGGTGTTCACCCAGAGCAGGAGCTGCTGGTACGGGTCGGCGCCCGCGAGCGCGAAGCCGAGGACGACGACGGCGCCGAGGGCGGTCTGCGCGGCTCCGGCGAGGTACGGGGAGCGGTGGCGGGGGTGGACGCGGCCGAGGGCCGCGGGCAGGACGCCTTCCTCGGCGAGGGCGAGGGCGTAGCGGTTGATGGCGTTGTGGAAGGCGAGGAGGGAGGCGATGACGCTGGTGACGATGAAGAGGTGCATCAGGTCGGCGGCCCAGGGGCCGACGTAGGTGCTGATCGCGGCGAAGAAGAGTCCGCCGGGGTCGGCGCCGGCGGCGGCGACGACCTCCTCGGCCCCGAAGGCCTGGATGACGGTCCAGACGATGAAGGCGTAGAAGAGGCCGAGGAAGGCGACGGCGATGTAGGTGGCGCGCGGGATGGTCCGGTCGGGGTCGCGGGCCTCGCGGCGGTAGATGACGGTGGACTCGAAGCCGGTGAAGGCGGCGAAGGCGAAGGCCAGTACGGCGGCGGTGCCGGGGACGAGGACCGCGCCGGGGGCGAAGGAACCGAGGGAGAGCCCGTGTGCCCCGCCCTTGAGGAGCACCCCTCCCGCCAGCAGGACCAGTATCCCGGTCTCGGCGACGAGGAGGACGCCGAGCACCTTGGCGCCGAAGTCGATGGAGCGGAAGCCGCCGTACCAGATGAGGGCGAGGCCCGCGAGGGAGACGGGGAGCCAGGGGATGTCGAGGCCGGCGAGGGCGCGGCCGGTGTCGGCGGTGGTGGTGCCGAGCAGGCCGTAGACGCCGATCTCCATGCCGTTGTAGCCGATGAGGGCGAGCAGGGCGGCGCCGATGCCGACGCGCTTGCCGAGGCCGCGGGTGATGTAGGCGTAGAAGGCGCCGCCGCTGCGGACGTGGCGGCTCATGGTGGTGAAGCCGACGGCGAAGACGGCGAGGGTGATGCCGGCGAGGAGGTAGCCGGCGGGGGCGCCGATGCCGCCGAGGAGGATGGCGACGGGGGCGACACCGGCCATGACGGTGAGGGGGGCGGCGGCGGAGACGACGAAGAAGGAGATGTCGGCGGTCCCGAGCGCGGCGCGGCGGAGGGCGGGGGCGCAGGCCGTGGCGGCTTGAGGGGCGGCGGGGGCTTCGGGGGCGGGGATCGGCCCTGAGGCGGCGGGGGCTTCGGGGGCGGGAGGTCGGGGCGCGGCGGGTGGTGGCGCTGGGGTGTCGGGCATGCGGGAGCACCCTTCTGCGGACGGCGGGCTGCGGCGGGGCGAAAACCTAAAGGCTTTCGGTTCGCGGCAATGTAGCCTCCGGTTTTGGGATACGGGAAGACCTGACGGCGGGAGAAAACCGATGGCACGGCCGCGCACCCCGCTCCTCGACCGGGAGCGCATCGCCGCGACCGCCCTGCAACTGGTCGCGGAGCACGGCGAGTTCAGCGTTCCACAGATCGCCCGGGCGCTCGGCGTGCAGACCGGGTCGGTGTACCACCACGTGGACGGCCGGGCCGGAGTGGTGGAGCTGATACGGGAGCTCGTGTGCGACCGGATCACCGACGAGGCCCTGACCCTGGGGCCCTGGGACCGGGCCCTGGAGGAGTGGGCGCGCTCCTACCGGGCCGCCTTCGCCGCCTACCCGCGGGCCATCCCGCTGCTGATGACCACTCCGGTCCGGGCCCCGCGGGTGCTCGCGCACTACGAGCGCGCGGTGGCCCTCCTGCTGGCCGCGGGCTTCCCCGAGCCGCAGGTGATGCCGCTCCTCACCGCCCTGGAGAACCTGGTCCTAGGCTCGGCACTCGACCTGGCGGCCCCGGAGGCCATGTGGGAGCCCTCGCCGGACACCCCGCTGCTCTCCCGCGCCCTGGCCACGGTGGGCCCGGGCCGCGCGGACACGGCCTTCGACCTGGCCCTGGCGGCGTTCCTGTCGTACGCGCGCATCCTGCGGGGCGGGGACTACGCCCCGTAGAACAGCTCGTCCACGACGGCGCGGGCGCGGCGGGTGATGCGGCGGTAGTCGTCGAGCATCTCGCCGACGGTGCCCTCGGCGTAGCCGAGGTAGCGGGCCACCGCCGCCAGGTCGCGGGCCTCGGAGGGGAAGGTGTCCCCGGCGCGGCCGCGGACCAGCATCACGGCGTTGCGGACGCGGGTGGCGAGAACCCAGGCCTCGTCCAGGATCTGCGCCTCCTCGGTCGGGATCAGTTCGGCCGCGTGGGCGGCGTACAGGGCGCGGCGGGTGCGGGTGGTGCGCAGGCCCGGTTCGGCCCAGGCGTGCCGCATCTGGATGAGCTGGACGGTCCACTCGACGTCGCTGAGGCCGCCGCGGCCGAGTTTGGTGTGGAGCGTGGGGTCGGCGCCGCGCGGCAGGCGTTCCGATTCCATCCGGGCCTTCAGGCGGCGGATCTCGCGGACGGCGTCCTCGCCGAGGCCCTCCATGGGGTAGCGCAGCGGGTCGATGAGCTCGATGAAGCGGCTGCCCAGGTCGGCGTCCCCGGCGACCGGTTCGGCGCGGAGCAGGGCCTGGCTCTCCCAGGTCAGCGACCAGCGGCGGTAGTAGGCGGCGTAGGAGGCCAGCGTACGGACGAGGGGGCCGGAGCGGCCTTCGGGGCGCAGGTCGGCGTCGATGAGCAGCGGCGGGTCGGCGGTGGGGAGTTGGAGCAGGCGGCGCATTTCGGCGATGACGGTCTGGGCGGCCTTCGCGGCCTCCTGTTCGTCGACGCCCTCGCGGGGTTCGTGGACGAACAGGACGTCGGCGTCGGAGCCGTAGCCCAGTTCGTGGCCGCCGAAGCGGCCGACGCCGATGACGGCGAAGCGGGTGGGCAGGGTGTCGCCGTAGTGGCTCTGGACGGCGGCGCGCAGGGCTCCGGCGATGGTGGCGGCGGTGAGGTCGGAGACGGCTGCGCCGACCCGGTCGACGAGGGCTCCGTGGTCCTCCTCGGCGGGGCTGTCTTCCGTGCCGTACGAGCCGATGAGGTCGGCGGCGGCGGTGCGGAAGAGCTCGCGGCGGCGGACCCCGCGGGCGGCGGCGACGGCGGCTTCCGGGTCCCCGGCGCGGCCGGCGGCGGCGAGGACCTCCTGCGCAAGGGCCTCGTGGGTACGGGGCGTCAGGCCTTCGGGGTCGCCGAGCAGGGCCACGGCTTCGGGGGCGCGCATGAGGAGGTCCGGGGCGAGGCGGCCGGCGGACAGGACGCGGGCGAGGTTCTCGGCGGCGGCGCCCTCGTCGCGCAGCAGCCGCAGGTACCACGGGGTCTTGCCGAGGGCGTCGGAGACCTTGCGGAAGTTCAGCAGACCGGCGTCCGGATCCGCGGAGTCGGCGAACCAG
Source organism: Streptomyces sp. NPDC048337 (assembly GCF_043201175.1). Lineage (NCBI taxonomy): Bacteria > Bacillati > Actinomycetota > Actinomycetes > Kitasatosporales > Streptomycetaceae > Streptomyces > Streptomyces sp. NPDC048337. The sequence goes on along the minus strand of NZ_JBICYR010000006.1, from coordinate 358,835 downwards.
CCGAGGAGGACGGGCAGCAGGGTGCGCTGGATGGCCGCGGCCCGGGTGACGCCGGAGGCGAGGGCTTCGAGGTGGCGCAGGGCGGCGGCCGGGTCGGCGTAGCCGAGGGCTTCGAGGCGCTGGCCTGCGGCGCGCGGGGAGAGCCGGGTCTCGCCGGGGGTGAGTTGGGCGACGGCGTCGAGCAGCGGGCGGTAGAAGAGCTTCTCGTGCAGGCGGCGGACCACGGAGGCGTGCCGGCGCCAGGCCTTGTTGAGCTCGGCGACGGGTTCGGTGCGCAGGCCGAGCGAGCGGCCGAGGCGGCGGAGGTCGTTCTCGTCCTCGGGGACGAGGTGGGTGCGGCGCAGCCGGTAGAGCTGGATGCGGTGCTCCATGGCGCGCAGGAATCGGTACGCGTCGTGCAGCTGGGCGGCGTCGGCGCGGCCGACGTAGCCGCCGGCGGCCAGTGCGTGGAGGGCGTCGAGGGTGGTGCCGGAGTGCAGGGTGGCGTCGTGCCGGCCGTGCACGAGCTGGAGCAGCTGGACGGCGAACTCGACGTCGCGCAGGCCGCCGGGGCCGAGCTTGAGCTCGCGGTCGACCTGGGCGGCGGGGATGTTGTCGACGACGCGGCGGCGCATCTTCTGCACGTCGGCGACGAAGTTCTCGCGCTCGGCGGCCTGCCAGACGAGCGGGCTTATGGCGTCGATGTACTGGGCGCCGAGGTCGGGGTCGCCGGCGACGGCGCGGGCCTTGAGGAGGGCCTGGAACTCCCAGGTCTTGGCCCAGCGCTGGTAGTAGGCGAGGTGGGAGGAGAGGGTCCGGACGAGGGGGCCGTTGCGGCCTTCGGGGCGGAGGTTGGCGTCGACGGGCCAGATGGTGCCTTCGACGGTGGTCTCGGAGCAGATCCGCATGAGGTGGGAGGCGAGGCGGGTGGCGGCCTGGATGCCCTTGCCCTCGTCGGTGCCGGGGGCGGCTTCGCCGACGAAGATGACGTCGACGTCGGAGACGTAGTTCAGCTCGTTGCCGCCGCACTTGCCCATGGCGATGACGGCGAGGCGGCAGGCGGCGGCGTCCGCGGGGGCGGCGGCGGAGGCGATGCGCAGGGCCGCGCGGAGGGTGGCGGTGGCGAGGTCGGCGAGCTCGGCGGCGGTCTCGGCGACGTCTATGGTGCCGCAGACGTCGCGGGCGGCGATGGAGAGCAGGCAGCGGCGGTAGGAGACGCGGAGCTGGACGGGGTCGTGGGCGTCGGCGAGTCCGCGCTCGAACTCGGCGAGGCCGGGGTGCAGGTCGGCGGCCTCGTACGTGATGAGGGAGTGCCAGTCGAGGGGGTGGCGGGCGAGGTGGTCGCCGAGGGCCTCGGAGGCGCCGAGCACGCCGAGGAGCCGGTCGCGGAGCGGTTTGGCGCTGACGAGGGTGTCGAGGAGGCCTGGCAGCTCGTCGGGCGGCTGCGCCTCGGCGAGCCGGACGAGTCCGAGGAGGGCGAGGTCGGGATCGGCGGTCGCCCCGAGGGCGTCGAGGAGCACCGGATCGGCGCGTACGGAGGCCAGCGCGTCGGCGTCGAGCAGCCGGGCCGCGGCGGAGGGGTCGGTGAACCCGCTGCGGAGCAGCCGGATGAAGGTGCTGCTCCTGCGTCCCGGGACTGTCATCCCGCCGCCTCCCGCGGTCGTCGCTGCCTCTGCCCTGGCGTGCCGTTCCCTGCTGGGAGCTGAGCCTAGCCGGAGCAGGCGTTCGACTCATCGCCCCGTATCATGACGGGGCTTATCGGATTATCCGAATATTTATGGCGCCATGGGGCCCGCTCCCCCGCCGACCGGCCTCAAGGAGCCCCATGCCCGACGGACGCCCCGACCCCTCCACGGGCCGGCAGACCGCCTGGCTCGGGCACGCCCAGCCGCTCCCGCCGGTCGCGGGGCACCCGCAGGGCACCTGGCAGCCCGGCGCGCCCGCCGGGCAGCCGCATGAACCGCTGCACGGCGGCGCCCCGCACCCCACCGCACCCGCCGCCGCCTGGCACCACCCCGCCGACCCCGGGCAGAGCCCGCAGCCCTGGCACCCGGTCCCGCCCGCCGCGGGGCACCCGCAGGGCACGTGGCAGCACGCCGCAGGCGCCCCGCACGGCCCGCAGCCCCCGCAGCCGGTCCCGCCCTTCACCGACGCCGGATACTACGGCGCACCCGCGCCGGGGCACCCGCAGGCCGGCGGCGGCCCCCACCCCGCCGCCCGGCAGCACCCCACCGACACCGGGCACGGCCATACGCTCCCGCCCACCGCGGGCCACCCGCAGGGCACATGGCAGCACGCCGCAGGCGCCCCGCAGGGCCCGCAGCCCTGGCAGAACGCCCCCGTCGCCGGACACCACGACCCGCACCCCGCCACACCGACCGGTGCGGGGTACCCCGACACGCCTGCCGCGGGGCACCCCCAGGACACCCGGCCGCGCGCCGGGAAGACCGGGCCGGGCGGGCGCCGCGCGCCCCGGGCCGACGCCCCGCGCGGGGGCCGGGTACGGGGCGGCGGCACGCCGCAAGGGAACCGGGCGGCCGGAGCCGCGGCAAACGCCGTGCGCCACCACGGCCAGTGGAAGGGCCTCGTCAAGGCCGTCGCCCTCCTCGCCGCCACCACCGCCGCCGGCATGCTCGTACTGCGCGGCAACGACGCCCTCGACCGGCTCGCCACCCCGCCGCCCCCCACCGGCAAGGCCACCGCCCCCGCGGCCCCGGCCGACGCACCCGACCCCGGACGCGTGCTCCAGATCGTCGCGCACCCGGACGACGACCTCTACTTCATGAATCCGGACCTGCGTTACTCCATAGCCGCCGGCCACCCCGTGACCTCGGTCTACCTCACCTCCGGCGAAGCCGACGGCATCAACGCCGCCGAAGGCAAGCAGGGCTCGGCCAAGCCCAACAAGCCCGCCTACGCCGAAGCCCGCCAGAACGGCATACGCGCCGCCTACGCCAAGATGGCCACCGGCGACCGCAGCAGCCCCTGGCAGCGCACCGTCGTCCCGACCAAGGGCGGCGGCCACGCCGAGGTCGACGTCCTCGTCGCCAAACCCCAGATCAACCTCGTCTGGCTGCAACTCCGCGAGGCCGGCACCGTCTACGACCCCGCCCCCGACAGCCTCCACGGCCTGTGGGACGGCAAGGTCCCCCGCCTGGAGTCGGTGCTCGCCTCCGGCACCCCGGTCAAGCAGCGGTTCGCGTACACGAAGGACCAGGTCGTCCAGACCCTGGCCGGCGTCCTGGAGCAGTACAAGCCCACCACCGTCCGCTCCCAGGACCCGACCCCCGGCCGGTTCCCCGACACCAAGCGGTACACCGACCACCAGGACCACTTCTACGGCGCCCGCTTCGTGCAGCTGGCCACCGCCGCCTACGCGAAGGACGTCAAGGACCGCCCGCACTTCGCGGTGCAGAACTACGTCGGCTACTTCAACGGCTCCCTCCCCAGCGCCCTGGACCCCGACGAGGCCACGGAGAAGCTGGACATCCTGGACACCTACGCCTGGCTCGACAGGCAGAACCACTGCGGCAGCGACGCCGGCTGCGGCGACCTCAAGGTGTCCGACAACCCGGCCGGCAACCACTGGACGCAGACCGTCAACTACGCCCGCGGCACCAGCACGTCCTGGCTGACCTCCGACCGGGAGCACGGCCTGTGGGCCTTCAAGGTGCTCGACGGACAGGTCGCCGTCTGGCACCGGGCCGGCCTCATCGGCCGCTGGAGCGGGCCCACCCTGCTCCCCGGCACCGGCATGGACCAGGGCATGTCCACCGTGACCCTCAAGGACGGCCGGATCGCCGTCTTCGGCACCCGCACCTCCTTCGGCGCGAAGCCCGCCGACTACCGGCGCGAGGTCGTCCACGCCGTCCAGAAGGGCCCGGGCTCCGAGGAGTTCGGCCCGTGGCAGTCGCTGGGCACCCCCGAGACGGCGGACGAGAACTGGACTTCCGACATCAGCGCGCCCGCCGTCTCGATCGACGGCACCGGCCGGCTGGCGGCGTACGTCCGCGACGGCGCGTACAGCCTGCGCGGCCGGGTGCAGCACCCGGACGGCAGTTGGGGCCCGTGGGAGAGCCACGGCGGCACCGACCTGCACGGCTCCCCGGTCACCGCCACCGACGGCGCCGGCCGACGGATGGTCTTCTCCACGACCTCCAAGACGGTGGTGGGGTGGGTACAGCCGAAGCCGGGCGCCCCGCTGGGCCCGGCCACCGCCACCGGGCTGCCCGACACCACGCTCCCGCTCACGGCGGAGGGCCGCGAGGGCGGGGTCCGGCTGTGGTTCCGCAAGCCCGGATCCGGCAACGTCCGTACGGCCCTGATGACGGGTGACGGCGGGCTGAAGGTGAACAACCTCACCGACCTCGGCGGCCTCCAGGGCTTCGGCTCGGTGACGGCGAGCGGGCACGTACTGGCCGGCCGTACGGCGGGCGGGCAGCTGGGCTCGGACCTCGGGCCGGGCCGGCCGTGGGAGCGGTCGCCGCTGATGTTCGTCGGCGCGCCGTCCTCGACGACGACCGGGAAGAACATGGTCAGCCTGGCGGTGGTGGGACTCGACGCACGGCTGTACGTGACCTCGTCGGCGGACGCCCCGGACGCGTACCTGGCGCCGTGGCAACCGGTGGGCCCGCGCAACACGGCCCCGTAGCCCAAGGCCGTGAAGTTGAGGGCTGTTCGGCCCTGGCAGGAGGATGTTGATGCTGGGGCGGCTTTGTAGGTGCAGCGGTCGACGCGGAGGCTTTTGTAGGCGTAGCGGGACAGGGGGTTTGCGGATGGCGGAGAGGCGGGCCAGATAAGACTGCGCCGGTGTCGGCGGCCGCTTGGAGGAAGGCGTTGGCGGCGAAGCCGGGGTCCAGCAGAACGATCATGCCGGAGTGACGGCACGGGTACCGCAGGCGACCAGGGCGGTCAGGCAGATCTGGGGGTATCCGGCGGTGTACTGGTTGGAGCCCTTGCCCAGGGCCTGCCGGACGGCGGGATCATCGGGTACGTCGAGGTAGGCGCCGTTGATCGCGACGACGAGCAGGGCGCTCCAGCGGGCTCGGGTGGTGCGGATCGCGGACGCCAGTCCGGGCAAGAGGTCCAACAGGGCGCTCAGCGGGCGGACTCCGAGCCGGGCGCGGGCATGCCATAAGGCCGTCGCGGTGACCTTCGGTATCGGCAGAGCGTCCAACACGGTGATGAGCTTGGACCACACGGCAGCACAGCCGCGTCCCGGTGGTGGCCGTCCGTGGTGTTTACCGCTGGCGGACCGGGTACGACTGATGGCCGTGTACTACCTCACGATGCGATACCCCGCCCCGCTGTTCGGGATCTCACCGGCCACGGTCGGCCGGGTCATCCAGCGGCTCGGGCCAATGCTCGCGCTGGAGCCGGCTCCGCGGCCCGTCGCGGGGGTTGAGCGGCTGGGGACCATCCGAAGGAATCGGCCTGGCAGCGCTCCGTCGCGACTACCACCTCGCGAACGGCGTTCGCATCGCAAGCTCGGGAGCGGCTCGGCGCAGCGCGGCCCCGAAATCACCGGCCAAGCCGGTGAGAAGCTCCAACGCTGCGGTACGCGAAAGGACTTCCACGTCCGGATCCGGGTGCCATGCAGTGCCCGAGGTGCATCGGATCTCCGTGGTGTCCCCTGCGGGCACGAAGGTCAGGCGTCGCTCGATCCCCTGCCCGTAGAGGTCGATCTCGGCGGCACGGCCCGATTGCAGACTGTCGATCGCTTCAGGGAGCTGCTCGATCACCGACGAAAGATCGTACGAAATGTTGACCGGCCATTCCTGTTGACCGAACCCCGAGACGACGAAGCGTGCATCCGTTTCGGAGAGCAGCTGACACACGTCCATGGTCAGCGACTCATAGTCGTCGGAGAGCTCGACTTCCAGCAGATCGGGCGGCAGTTGCGCCGAAGGGGACGTGAGGGACATCCTCATGCTCATTTCACCGTCACTTCACTATGGGGAATGCTGTCTTGTAGCTTCCATCAGGTTTGGGAACCATACGGACGTGGGTCGGTTCCACGATCGAACCATCGGGCTTGATGACCTGACCCATTCCCGGTGGGATCGGTACTTCGCGTACTCCGGCATTCGGATCATGGTGCGCCTTCAGGAACTCCACAGCCTTGGCATTGTCCAACCACTGCCCTTGATCATTTCCTGTGGAGCGGGCACGGTCCGTGAGGCTCTGCGTGTTCTTCGTTCCCGCTCCGTGCTCACTGAACGTGTGACCGAAGGTGGGTCGGCTCTTTTCGTTCCAGTTGAGATCCTCGGTCTTCTTCTTGCACGGTTTGAGTCCGAGCGGATCCGACCAGGTGTGAGGGTTGGACACGTAGGACCGGGGAGTGGGTGCAGGAGCCAGGCCCAATGGGTCCGGTGTCAGGTACTGCGCCACCTCAGGGTCGTAATGTCGGAAATAGTTGTAGTGCAGACCCGTTTCCGGGTCGAAATACTGACCTGGAAACCGAAGCGGAGTATAGGTCGTACTGGTCGCAGCCCACGTCGTCGTGCCCCACAAGGTGCTGCGCATGCGCCATGCCAGATTGCCCGCATCGTCGATCAGTTCACTCGGTGTGCCGATCAGGTCGGTGACGATGGAAAAGAATCGCTCGGCGACCAATTCATGTGGTGCGTCAGGTCCGAGAATGCGCTCCGTCTGGGTGAGCGGATGCAACCCGTCGTGGTCCCAGGTCAGCGCCACAGGATGGGGCAAAGTCGTGGCGGTGGTTGTCTGTTCGCACAGCAGGCTGTCGTCCCAGACGAACAACACCTGCTCCACGATCGACAGACCGCGGTCGGCCAGGCGCTGCTTGGAGACACGGCGGCCGAGCGCGTCGTACTGGTAGCACCACACGGAGCCGTCCGGTGTGGTGACGGATGTCAGCCGGTCCTCGGCGTCCCACGTGTAGCGCCAGTCATCCCCTTAGCCCCACACCCTCCTACGCATAGCGACCATTGACACCAAAAGGCCGCATTCTCCACCAAACCCCCGATACCAGCACGCCGGTTGACCCCAGGTGCGGACGAACAGCCTCCACATCTCGATCACATATCCGGACCAAAAACTCCACAAGGCACAATCACGTCCTGTCTTTTCCGGAAACCGGCAGTCATCGGCGAAATCGGTGAACCAACTTGCCGAAATTGGCCTCTCTCTGACTGCTCAGCGGTTTTTCCGCCCGGAACGACCCCCAAGGCGTGACCCCGATGCCCATGACCCGCCGCCGCTTCGCGGCGCTCGCAACCGTGCTTGCCGCCGGCACCACCGGCGTGCTCGCCGTTGCCTCCGGCCAGCAGACGCCGGCGGAGGCCAGGCAGGAGAAGGCCCCGGCGGCCGCGCTCCCGGCGAGCACCACGGCCGGATCGGTCGTCCAGGTCGTCGCCCACCCCGACGACGACCTGTTCTTCATGAACCCCGACCTCAGCCGCTCGCTGCTGGCCGGCATACCGGTGACCACCCTCTACCTCACCTCCGGCGAGGCCGACGGCCGCAACGAGGCCAAGGGCGGCGCCGCCAAGGACCCCGAACAGCCCGCCGACCGCGCCCACTACGCGGAGGCCCGGCAGAACGGCATACGCTCCGCCTACGCCCAGATGGCCCTCGGCGACCGGACCGGCGTGTGGCGCCGTACGGTCATACCCACCATCGGCGGCGGCCAGGCCGAGCTGGACGTCCTCGTCGCCAAGCCGGAGATCAACCTGGTGTGGCTCCAGATGCGCGAGGCCCGTACCACCGGCGAGGACACCCCGGAGAGCCTGCGCGGCCTGTGGAACGGGCGGATACCGGCGCTGCCGTCCCAGCTGACCTCCGGCACCCCGGTCAAGCGGACGTACACGTACACGAAGGACCAGCTGATACAGGCGATAGCCGGGATCCTGGAGCGGTACCGGCCGACGACGATACGGATGCAGGACCCGACTCCCGGCCGGTACGAGTCGGGCAGGTACACCGACCACCAGGACCACATGTACGGGGCGCGCTTCGCGCAGGCCGCCACCGCCGCCTACGCGGAGCGGGTCGCGAACCGCCCGCGCTTCTCGGTCCAGAACTACCTCGGCTACCACAACAGCACCCTCCCGCACGCGCTGGACCCGCAGACGGCCGAGACGAAGACGGGCTACCTGCGGACCTACGCCTGGCAGGACCACGAGAACTACTGCGGCTCCCCCTCGGGCTGCGGCGACCGCAAGGTCGCGGGCAATCCGACCGGGCGCAACTGGGCCCAGTCCCTGCGCTACAGCCGCGCCGACCACGCCTCCTGGCTGGCGGAGGGCACGCCCGGCCGCCTCTGGGCCTTCGCCACGCTGGACGGGCAGGGCGCGTACTGGACGCGGAGCCCCGGCGGCGACTGGGCAGGGCCGGCCCTCCTCCCCGGCACGGGCATCGACCCGGGCCCGACCGCCACGCGCCTGCCCGACGGCCGGATCGGGGTCCTCGCCACCCGTACGGTCTTCGGGGCCGCGCCCGCCGACTACCGGCGCGAGGTCGTGTACGCGGTCCAGTCCGCGCCCGACGGCCCCTTCGGCCCGTGGCAGTCGCTCGGCACCCCCGAGCGGGGCGACGAGGACGGCACCTCGGCCATCAGCTCGCCCGCGGCAGCCGTCGACTCCGAGGGCCGCGTGACGGTCTACCTCCGCGACGCCCGCCGCACCCTGCGCGCCGCGACCCAGCAGCCGCACGGCGGCTTCTCCACCTGGCAGCGGCTGGGCGGCGACGACCTGCAGAGCGATCCGGTGACGGCCGTCGACTCCGCCGGGCGCCGTCACGTGTACGCCACCACGACCGACTCGGTCCTGGCGTGGACCCAGGCCACCCCCGGCGGCCCGCTGCTCGGACCGTCACCGACGGGCCTGCCCGCCACCACGGTCCCCCTGTCGGCGGCCCCGGACGGCGCGGGCGTCCGCGTGTACTTCCGCCGCCCCGACTCGGGGGTGGTCCGCACCGCCCTGGTCACGGCGGGCCCCGGCAAACCGCAGGTCTCCAGCGTCACGGAGGCGGGCGGCCGGGCCGGCTACGGCGCGGTCGGCGTCGCGGGCCGCCTCATCTCGGGCCGCGCGGACAGCGGCACGGTCGGCACGACGGGCCTCGGCGGCCCACCCGCCTGGTCGGAGTCCCGCATGCTCTACGCGGGCGCCCCCGCGGCCGTCCTCGAACCCGCCGGCACCATCACCACGGCGGTCCTGGGCCTGGACGCCCAACTCCACACCACCACGACCCCTCCGACCCCCACCCGCCCCACCTGGCACCGCGCGGTGCGCTGATGGCCGGTCGAAGCCATCAGTCGAGGTCCTGGATCTCCTCCGCAATCACCTTTCTCCTCTGCGGGTCGACTCGCACACGACCGGGTCCGTCGAAAAGCGAGGGGTCCACGAGGAGCGTCCCAAGCCCGGCCCGGTCGAGCCCCTGATCCTTGACCAGTTCGAGCGCCCGCTCCACGACGACGCTTTCCGGCGTCTCGTCGACTCCCGTCATGTCCACCACGTGATGCACGTGGACGATTTCGCCGCTCGGATCGTAGACGACACAGCATTTGGCGTACGCGACGCGCATGTCACCTGTTGAGGAAAATCCAGGCATGATTCACTCCCAGAAGTCGAACCTTGCGTACAGCCAAGCCGACTGATTGGCCGTCGTAGCGGTCCCGAACGTAATTCTGGTCATGCGGTCGAACACCGACGGCGGCCAGTTCGGCCAGTCACCGAAGTCCACTTCCTCCTCGGCCCCCGAAGGAAGCCTGCGACGGAAGTGCTTTATCCCCGCGTAGCTCGTCCCGCCGCCTGCGGTGCCGTGCAGTACCGCGGTCACATAGACCGGGATCGGGGCAACGACGACGTCGATCGTGGTGTATTGGTTCCCTGAGCCCTTGAACCAGTGCCCGACTATCTGCGTGACCGCCATGACTGACCCCTCTCGGTCAGAGCCCCGTTCCCAGGAAACACCCGGCACGGCACCGGCGCATCTCAAGACGACTCCGGGCCGGTGGTCGACGACCACCGGCCCGGAGTCTTTGAACTTCCCTACAGCACAGGGAGGTTTTTGCGGAGTTCGAAGGCCGTGACCTCGCTCCGGTATTCCTCCCACTCCTGCTTCTTGTTGCGGAGGAAGAAGTCGAAGACGTGTTCGCCGAGGGTTTCGGCGACCAGTTCGCTGCGTTCCATCAGGGCGATGGCCTCGCCGAGGTTCTGCGGGAGGGGTTCGATGCCCATCGCGCGGCGTTCGGCGTCGGAGAGGGCCCAGACGTCGTCGTCGGCGCCGGCCGGGAGTTCGTAGCCCTCCTCGATGCCCTTGAGGCCCGCCGCCAGGAGGACGGCGTACGTGAGGTAGGGGTTGGCGCCCGAGTCGATCGAGCGGACCTCGACGCGGGAGGAGCCCGTCTTGCCCGGCTTGTACATCGGGACGCGGATCAGGGCGGAGCGGTTGTTGTGGCCCCAGCAGATGTACGAGGGGGCCTCGCCGCCCGAGCCGGCGGTGCGGGAGGAGCCGCCCCAGATGCGCTTGTAGGAGTTGACCCACTGGTTGGTGACCGCCGCCGTCTCCGCGGCATGGCGAAGGAGGCCCGCGATGAAGGAGCGGCCGACCTTCGAGAGCTGGTACTCCGCGCCCGACTCGTAGAAGGCGTTGCGGTCGCCCTCGAAGAGGGAGAGGTGGGTGTGCATGCCCGAGCCCGGGTACTCCGAGAAGGGCTTCGGCATGAAGGTGGCCTGGACGCCCTGTTCGAGGGCGACCTGCTTCATGACCAGGCGGAAGGTCATGATGTTGTCGGCCGTGGAGAGCGCGTCGGCGTAGCGCAGGTCGATCTCCTGCTGGCCGGGGGCGCCCTCGTGGTGGCTGAACTCGACCGAGATGCCCATGGATTCGAGCATGGTGATCGCCTGGCGGCGGAAGTCCATGCCCACGTTCTGCGGGGTGTGGTCGAAGTAGCCGGAGTTGTCCGCCGGGACCGGGCGGGTGCCGTCCAGCGGCTTGTCCTTCAGCAGGAAGAACTCGATCTCCGGGTGGGTGTAGAAGGTGAAGCCCAGGTCGGAGGTCTTGGCGAGGATGCGCTTGAGCACGAAGCGCGGGTCCGCGAAGGACGGGGAGCCGTCCGGCATCAGGATGTCGCAGAACATCCGGGCGGTCCCGGGGGCCTCCGCGCGCCACGGCAGTATCTGGAAGGTGCTCGGGTCCGGCTTGGCGATCATGTCGGACTCGTAGACCCGCGCGAAGCCCTCGATCGCGGAGCCGTCGAAGCCGATGCCCTCGTCGAAGGCCTGCTCCAGCTCCGCGGGGGCGACCGCGACGGACTTCAGGAAGCCCAGTACGTCGGTGAACCACAGGCGCACGAAGCGGATGTCGCGCTCCTCAAGCGTCCGGAGGACGAATTCCTGCTGCTTGTCCATGCCTTCATCCTCGCAGTTCAGACGGCCTGTGCACCACCGCCCCCGGCGGGTTCGGGCACAGTCGGGCCGGCCCAGTATCGCCAGCGGTGGTTTCCGCCACATTACGCACCCGCCAAAGGTCGCGGCACCCCCGCACTGACCCTGGGCCCGTCATGAGCATTACCATCTGCGCCCATGGGGGGCCGGCAGGACACACAGCGGGGGCGGCGGGTACGTCCCGGGCTCCTGCGCGCCGTCCTGCCAGCGGCCTTCGGGGTGCTGGTCGGGGTGCTCCTGCTCTGCGCGCGGCCCGGTGAGCCACATGCCCCGGCGGCCCTGCAGGCCGCTGCCGCCCACGGGCCGGCGCACGCCGTCTGCGTGTCCCCGTACGACCTGCCCGGCTGCTCGCCCCTCGCGCACACGATCCCGGGCGTGCTGCCGGTGCCGCCGCCCGCCGTGACCGTGGCGGGCGGCGATCCGCTGCCCGCCGCCAGGGCCGGCGCGGACGGGCGGATCCGGCCGCCCGGGACGCTCGCGCGCGCCCCCGACCTGCATGTCCTCCAGGTGCTGCGAACCTGACGGGTCCGGTTTCCCGTCCATCCACCCCCCTCATCAGCAGAAGGAACCAGGGCACATGGCCAGCAGGACCTCGGACAACATTTCCCGCCAGCAGCGCATAGCCGAGATGCGCCGGGCCGACAAGGCGCGGGAGCGGCGCATGAAGGCCATCGCGATCACGGTCTCCTCAGCCGTGGTCGTCGGCCTGGTCGGATTCGGCGCGTGGGTGCTGATCGACCAGAAGCAGGCCGAGCAGCGCAAGCAGCAGGCCGCCGAGAAGCTCCTCAAGGAGCAGCAGGAGATCCGCAAGCAACCCGTCGAGGGCGAGCAGGTCTGGGACGCGAAGAAGTTGGGCCGCAATCACGTCGAGACCCCGGTGAAGTACGAGATGAACCCGCCGGTCGGCGGTGACCACCACCCCCGCTGGATGAACTGCAACGGCGACGTCTACAAGAACGCCATCCCGCAGGTGAACGCCGTGCACTCGATGGAGCACGGAGCGGTCTGGGTGACGTACAACGAGAAGGCCGCCAAGGCCGACCTCGACAAGCTGTCCGCGCGGGTGGAGAAGACCCCGTACACGCTGATGAGCCCGGTCAAGGAGCAGGCCGGAGCGATCATGCTCAGCGCCTGGGGCAAGCAGCTGACGGTGGAGACGGCGGAGGATCCCCGGGTGGCGCAGTTCTTCACCAAGTACGTGCAGGGTGAGCAGACCCCGGAGCCGGGCGCCGCCTGCACGAACGGCCTGACCAAGTGAGCCGCACCCCCCGTACGTACTGGGTCTCGGGCACGGCGGTGCTGCTGGCGCTGCTGTTCGCGGCCGTGGCCACGATGGCCGCCGCCGCGAACGGGGGCGGCGACGGCAAGCCCGCACCGGTGGCCGCCGTGCCCGGGCTGCGCTCCCCTGACGCGGGCTTCGCCCGGGACATGGCGGTGCACCACCAGCAGGCGGTGGAGATGTCCTTCATCGTCCGCGACCGCACCCAGGACGAGGCGGTCCGCAGCCTCGCGTACGACATCGCCAACACCCAGGCCAACCAGCGGGGCATGCTCCTCGGCTGGCTGGACCTGTGGGGGCTGCCGAAGGTGCTGGCCGACGAGCCTGCGATGTCCTGGATGGGGACCACCGGTGACGGCCATGCCGGGCACGGCGGACACGCCGCCCAGCCCGGCGGGCCGCTCATGCCCGGCATGGCCACCAAGGAGGAGCTCGCGCAGCTGGGCTCAGCCTCCGGCCGGGACGCGGAGGTGCTCTACCTCCAGCTGATGACCGACCACCACAAGGGCGGCGTCGCGATGGCCGAGGGCTGCGCCCGGCTGTGCGGGACCCCGGTCGAGCGGGAGCTGGCGCAGGGCATGGTCGACGCGCAGCGCTCGGAGCTCACCCTGATGGCGGACATGCTGCGGCAGCGGGGAGCTGCGCCGCGCGGGTGACGGGACACGCTCGTACGGTGGTGGGAGGGCGCCTCTCACCCGTACGGGCGTGCACTCCCCCGTGTCGAGTCGCGTGGGCCGAACGGCCGAATGAGGATGAGGGCGCCGAGGCGGGTGCACCCGCGCCCGCCGCACACGGCGCTCAGGAGGTTTACGCGATGACCACCGCCGGAGACATCATGCACGCCGGGGCCCAGTGGATCCCCGCCACCGAAACCCTGGACCGGGCCGCTCAGCTGATGGCCCGCCTCAACGTGGGCGCGCTGCCCATCAGCGACAAGACGGAACGCCTCTGCGGCATCCTCACCGACCGCGACATCGTGGTGGGCTGTGTGGCCAAGGGGCACAACCCGTCGAAGGTGACGGCGGGCGACATGGCCCAGGGCACGCCGCGCTGGATCGACGCGGGCGCCGACGTCTCCCAGGTGCTGGAGGAGATGGAGAGCCACCAGATCCGCAGGCTGCCGGTGATCAGGAACAAGAAGCTCGTCGGCATGATCAGCGAGGCCGACCTGGCCAAGCACCTCACGGACCGGCAGATGGCCGACTTCGTGGAGAAGGTCTACGCCCGCGGCTGAGCCGCGTCGGATGTGGTGAGGACCGCCCGGGCCACCTGGTCCGGGCGGTCCAGCATGACCAGGTGCCCGGCGGGCTCGGCGGCCTCGAAGCGGGCGCCCAGCCGGTCGGCGAGCTCCGCCTGGCGGGCGAGCCAGCGCCGGGGGCCGCGCCCGGTGCCGCCGTCGTGGCCGGCGAGGACGGTCGCGGGGGCGGTCAGCGGGTGCGTGCCGCGCAGGGCCAGGACCTCGGCGGCCATGTCCGGGTAGCGGGAGTTCTCCAGCAGGGCGCCGCGCCAGACGCGGCCGGTGCGGTAGCAGCGGCGTACGAGGTCCCGGGCGGCCGGGTCGGCGCCGCCGGTGCGGGAGGCCCGTACGGTCGCGCGGCGTGCGGCGGGGCCCAGCGCGACCGGCAGCCCGACGGCGGTGAGGGCCCGGCCGAGGGCGCGGGCGGCGGCGGTCCGGAGCCCGGCGGGCAGCAGCGCCCGCGGGGCCTCCTCGACGCTGGAGTCGAGCAGTACGAGGGCTGCGGTGCGCTCCGGGTACAGCCGGGCGAAGGCCTCGGCGTGGAACCCGGCGATGGAGTGCCCGACGACGGTGACGGGGCCGGGCGCGGCCAGTGCGTCCATGAGTCCGGCGATCCGGTGGGCCTCCGCGGCGGCGGTCGGCGGCTCCGCGGCCGGGGCGCTGAGGCCGTGTCCGGGCCGGTCGAAGCGGACGACGGTGCGGCCGGCGGCGACGAGCCGCGCGGCGACCGGGTCCCAGTCGAACCAGGCCATGGCGAGCCCGGCGCTCAGCACCACCACGGGCCCCCGCCCCTCGACGACCACGTGCAGCGGGACCCCGTCGACCCTCACGAACCGCCCGGGACCGCTCACGTACGGCGCTCCTTGTGCACGGAGTACGCGAGCAGGCCCAGCCAGAGCGCCACGAACAGCACCTGGAGCCGCTGCCCGGCCCCCAGCGCCCACGTCCCGCGCCCGGCGGTGAACAGCGCGATGGCGGTCAGGGTCCAGACGGTGGCGAGCAGCTCCAGGACCACGAGCGCGGGCCCGTAGCGGGCGAGCGGGGCGAACCAGCCGTAGCGGCGGGCGGCGACGGTGAGGGCCACGATCCCGACGAGGGCGCCGGTCATGGCGAGGCTGCTGCTGACGGCATGGGCCTGATGGGTGGCGGGAACGAGTCCGGCGGTCTCCCGGGCGGCGCATTCGGGGTCCTGGGTGGGCGTGCAGCTCAGCGGGAGCCAGGCGTCGGCGGCGGTGGCCGCGCCGAAGAGGGTGACCCCGGCCCATCCGGCGACCGCCCAGGGGCGGCGGGATTCGGCGTACCGCACCAGCCGGAGCAGGGCCAGCAGCCCGCCGGCGAAGGCGAGCAGCCCGGCGCTGAAGTCGGTGGCCCGGAACAGGCCGCCGAGCGGCTGGTCCTGGGCGGCGAGCTCGCTGACGTACGTCTCGATGGGGTTGAGGCCCGTGGAGAGGACCACCTCCAGCACCCATGCGGTGTAGGCGGCGGCGCCGAGGCCGATGAGCGTCGCGACCGGCCAGGCGGTGCGCGGAGAGAGGCCATGAGGGGACATAGTGTGACTAATCCTAAACAGACCGGGGGTCGCTCCTCTGATCGGATACCCACCCCGGGTAGGGTTCCGATCATGACGCGCAGTGACCGGCGAGCCGCCCCGTGGCCCCGGCTGCTCCTGCTGTTCGCCGCGCTGCTGCTCGGCGTCGTCACCCTGCACACCGTGGGCCGTCCGGCCGGGTCCCACACCCTGGTAGACGTGCCCGCGGGCCATTCCGTTGCCCGGTCCCCGGCACCGGCCGCCGAGGGCGGCGAGCCGGCCCCCGGCCTGGCCGTGCTCGAAGAGACCGGCCTGCCGGGCCTCGGCGCCGGACCCACCGGCTCCCGCGATACCGCGCCGCTCGGGGGCGCGGCCCGCGTTCCGGGCCGGTCCGGCGCAGTCCGGCCGACGGTGCTCCGGATATAGGACCTGCCCCGCCGCCGCCCCGCAGGCCGTGGGGCGGCGGCCCCGCGCGCCGCCCATCCGCCCGTGCCACGACACCCGCGAGGTGCTCCCCCATGCCCGCTCTCCCCTCCCGACTCCCCTCCCGCCGATCCGTGCTCGGCCGGGCCGCCTCCGCTGCCGCCGCCGTCGCCGGTGCCGGGCTCCTCACCGGCTGCGGCACCTCGTTCGGCGGGCGCTCCGGCCCCGAGCTGCCCGACGCCGCCGGCCGGGGCCACGGGGGCATGCACCACGGCGGTGCCGCCGCCGATGTGGCCGGCTACGTCGACCCCGCCGGCCCCGAGGTCAAGGCCGCCGAGGCCGCCCGCAAGGCCACCGGCCCGGTCACCGAGGTCAAGCTCACCGCCACCGCCACCACGCTCGGCTTCGGGGCCGGGCACTCCGTCCGCTCCTGGGCGTACGGCGACCACCTGCCCGGCGAGGAGGTCCGGGTCACCGCGGGCGGCACCCTCGCCCTCACCCTGGCCAACAACCTCCCGGAGGCCACCTCCCTGCACTGGCACGGCATCGCGCTGCGCAACGACATGGACGGGGTCCCGGGACTGACCCAGCGGGACATCGCCGCGGGCGGCTCGTTCGCGTACCGGTTCGCCGTCACGCACCCGGGGACGTACTGGTTCCACCCGCACACCGGCGTGCAGCAGGACCGCGGGCTGTACGCGCCGCTCATCGTCGAGGACCCGAAGGAGCCCCTCTCGTACGACAAGGAGTGGGTGGTGGTCCTGGACGACTGGATCGACGGGGTCGACGGCACCACTCCGGACGCCGTCCTCGCGGCGCTCCGCAAGCGCGCGAACCCGCAGGCCCACGGCGCGCACGGCCGGGCCCCCAGCCCGAGCCCCAGCCCGAAGCCCAGTGCCGCCGGCAAGCCCCCGCGTCTCCTCGTGGGCGCCGACAGCGACATCCTCGGCGAGGAGGCGGGCGACGTCGCCTACCCCTACTACCTGGTCAACGGCCGGGTCGGGGAGGACCCGTCCGTCTTCACCGCGAGCCCCGGCGACCGGATCCGGCTGCGCATCATCAACGCCGGCGGCGACACGGCGTTCCGGCTGTGCCTCGGCGGCCACGAACTGACGGTCACCCACGCGGACGGCTTCCCGGTGGAGCACGCGAAGACGAACTCGCTGCTGCTGGGGATGGGCGAGCGCTACGACGTCCTGGTCACGGCCAAGGACGGGGTGTTCCCGCTCACCGCGCTCGCCGAGGGCAAGGGGCAGTCGGCCCTCGCGGTGCTGCGCACAGGGGCGGGGACGGCGCCGACCCCGGCTACCCGGCCGACCGAGCTGGACGGGCAGCCGCTGATGGCGGACGCGCTCAAGCCGGCGGAGTCGGCCGCGCTGGCCCCGCGCGAGCCGGACCGTACGGTACAGCTCCGGCTGACCGGCTCCATGGCCCGGTACAACTGGGCCTTCAACGGCACGCCGTACACCCCGGACCAGCGGCACCCGGTGAAGGCGGGCGAACGGGTCCGGGTGGAGTACGCCAACGCCACGCCGATGTGGCACCCGGTCCACCTGCACGGCCACACCTTCGCCCTGGGCGGCGAGGCCGGCGGGGCCCGCAAGGACACCGCGATCCTGCTGCCGGGCCAGAGGCTGACGGTGGAGTTCGACGCGGACAACCCGGGGCTGTGGATGACCCACTGCCACAACATCTACCACTCGGAATCCGGGATGATGACGGTCCTCGGCTACCAGCTCTGACGCCCGTTCCACGGGGTGGAAGAAGCGCGGCCCAGGACATCGCGTCAGAAAGACGATTACACTGGGCCGCGTGCCTCAACTACGCCTCGCTATGAATCAGATCGACTCGCGCGTCGGCGACATCACCGCCAACGCGGACTCGGTCGTCCACTGGACCCGGCACTCCGCCGAGCAGGGCGCCCACCTGGTGGCGTTCCCGGAGATGATGCTGACCGGGTACCCCGTCGAGGACCTCGCCCTGCGCGGGTCCTTCGTCGAGGCCTCCCGCACCGCGCTGCGCGAGCTCGCGGCGCGCCTCGCGGCCGAAGGCCTCGGCGAACTGCCCGTCGTCGTCGGCTACCTCGACCGGACCGAGAAGGCCGCGCCCCGGCTCGGCCGCCCGGCCGGCTCCCCGGAGAACGCGGCCGCCGTGCTGCACCGCGGCGAGGTGGTGCTGCGCTTCGCCAAGCACCACCTCCCCAACTACGGAGTCTTCGACGAGTTCCGGTACTTCGTTCCGGGCGACACCCAGCCGGTGATCCGGGTGCACGGCGTCGACGTGGCCCTGGCCATCTGCGAGGACCTCTGGCAGGAGGGCGGCCGCGTCCCCGCCACCCGCTCCGCCGGGGCCGGGCTGCTGATCTCGATCAACGCCTCCCCGTACGAGCGCAACAAGGACGACCTGCGCCTGGAACTGGTGCGCAAGCGTGCCCAGGAGGCCGGCTGCACCCTGGCCTACCTGGCCATGATCGGCGGCCAGGACGAGCTGGTCTTCGACGGCGACTCGATCGTGGTCGACGGCGGCGGTGAGGTCATCGCCCGCGCTCCGCAGTTCTCCGAGGGCTGCGTGCTCGTCGACCTCGACCTGCCGGCCGCGCTCGCCGACGCGCCCGAGGGCGTGGTGGACGACGGGCTGCGCATCGACCGCGTGGTCCTGTCCGAGGAGCCGGTGGCCCCGTACGAGCCGGTCGTCACGGGCGGGTACGCCGATCGCCTCGACGACGACGAGGAGATCTACGACGCGCTCGTCGTGGGCCTGCGCGCGTACGTCAAGAAGAACGGATTCCGCTCCGTCCTGATCGGGCTCTCCGGAGGCATCGACTCCGCGCTCGTCGCGGCCATCGCCTGCGACGCGATCGGCGCGCAGAACGTCTACGGCGTCTCGATGCCCTCGAAGTACTCCTCGGACCACTCCAAGGGCGACGCGGCCGAACTGGCCGAGCGGACCGGCCTGAACTTCCGGACCGTGCCGATCGAGCCGATGTTCGACGCCTACATGGGCTCGCTGGGCCTGACCGGGCTGGCCGAGGAGAACCTCCAGTCCCGGCTGCGCGGCACCATGCTGATGGCGGTCTCCAACCAGGAGGGACACATCGTGCTGGCCCCGGGCAACAAGTCCGAGCTGGCCGTCGGCTATTCCACCCTGTACGGCGACTCGGTCGGCGCCTACGGCCCGATCAAGGACGTCTACAAGACGGACATCTTCCGGCTGGCCCGGTACCGCAACCGGGCGGCGGCCGAGCGCGGCGAGACCCCGCCGATCCCGGAGAACTCCATCGTGAAACCGCCGAGCGCCGAGCTGCGCCCCGGCCAGGTGGACACGGACTCGCTGCCGGACTACCCGGTGCTCGACGCGATCCTGGAGCTGTACGTGGACCGCGACCAGGGCCTGGAGGCGATCGTCGCGGCGGGCTTCGACCGCGAGCTGGTGGCCAGGACCATTCGGCTGGTGGACACGGCGGAGTACAAGCGCCGCCAGTACCCGCCGGGCACCAAGATCTCCGCGAAGGGCTTCGGCAAGGACCGCCGGCTGCCGATCACGAACGGCTGGCGCGAGCACGCGTAGGTCAAGGGGGAGGGGGCCTCGCCGCTGATGCGGCGGGGCCCCCTCCCCCCTTGCGTGCCGCTACTTCTTCACCGTCAGCCGCGCGGCGATCGGCAGGTGGTCGCTGCCCGTGCGCGCGAGGGTCCAGGAGGCCTCCGGCTTCATGCCGCGGACCATGATCTGGTCGATGCGGGCCATCGGGAACTGGGCCGGCCAGCTGAAGCCGAAGCCGTCGCCCGCCGCGCCCTGCGTGGAGCGCATCTGCGAGGTGACCTCGGACAGGGAGCGGTCGTTCATCGTGCCGTTCAGGTCGCCGAGCAGCAGGACCTTCCGCAGCGGTTCGGCGGCGAGCGCGGCCCCGAGGGCGTCGGCGCTGTTGTCGCGCTGGTTGGCGGTGAAGCCGGCGTTCAGCTTGACCCGGACCGAGGGCAGGTGGGCGACGTAGACGCCGATGTCCCCCTCCGGGGTGGCCACGGTGGTGCGCATGGCGCGGGTCCAGCCCATCTTGATGTCCACGGGCCGGCTGGAGGTCAGCGGGTACTTGCTCCACACGCCCACCGTGCCCTCGACCGCGTGGTACTTGTACGTGTCCGCCAGGGCGTTCTCGTAGATCGGGACGGCGCTCCCCTTGAGCTCGGTCAGGGCCAGTACGTCGGCCCCCGACTTCGCCATGGACCTGGCGGTGCCGCTCGGATCGGGGTTGTCGGCGTCGACGTTGTGGGTGGCGACCATGAGGTTGCCGCCGGAGCCGGATTTGTCGGTGACCAGTCCCCCGAACAGGTTCACCCAGACCGCGCCCGTCAGCAGTATCGCGATGAGCGCGCTCGCCGACCTGCGGTAGACGGCGGCCGCCAGCAGGACCGGGACGGCCAGGCCCAGCCAGGGCAGGAAGGTCTCGGTGAGGCTGCCGAGGTTGCCCACGTCGTTGGGCAGCTCCGCGTGGAAGATCATGACCAGCGAGATCAGCACGGCGAGCCCCGCCAGGACGAGCCCGCGGCGCCAGATCCCGCGGTCCCCTCTCAGCTCGGCCAGCCGGCGCCGGAAGCGGGATCCGGAGGGCTCGTGCTCCGAGCCGCCGTTCCCCTTTTCCGTCAGATACGCCTGTGCCATGCCGCTGCCCTCACTGCCGTGCTCGCGCTCCGTCCCCGCCCCTTGACCCTAGGCGATGTACGGAGCCTTCCGTGCGCTACGTCACGGCCGCCTGTTACGGCCGTACGTCCGGGAGGACGAACGGCCGTACACCAGGGGTTCCGCTTGTCACGAAACGCGCACATTGGCGCGCGCGGGCCGGGCGCGCCCCCCGGGGCACTTCCGCCGCGGGCCCGGCGGATGCCACCATGGTGGGTGAGTCCGGGGACACCGTAAGGGTGCCTCGAGATGACACAAGGAGCAGTTGCAATGACGCATGCCGTTTCGCCTGCCCGCGAACCCGCGCACAAGGCCTCCCCCACCTTGTACGGAGGCACGGGCACCCGGCGCATCACCGTCCGCGACCTGACCCTCGCCAAGGAACGCGGCGAGAAGTGGCCCATGCTCACCGCCTACGACGCGATGACCGCGTCCGTGTTCGACGAGGCCGGCATCCCGGTGATCCTCGTCGGCGACTCCATGGGCAACTGCCACCTCGGCTACGACTCCACCGTCCCGGTGACGATGGACCAGATGACCATGCTGTCGGCGGCCGTCGTACGCGGCACCAGCCGCGCCCTCGTGATCGGCGACATGCCGTTCGGCTCGTACCAGGAAGGCGCCGTACAGGCGCTGCGCAGCGCCACCCGGCTGGTCAAGGAGGCGGGCGTCGGAGCGGTCAAGCTGGAGGGCGGCGAGCGCTCGCTGCACCAGACCGAGCTGATCGTGCAGGCCGGCATCCCCGTCATGTCCCACCTGGGCCTGACCCCGCAGTCCGTCAACGCCATGGGCTACCGGGTGCAGGGGCGCGGCGACGAGGCCGCGCACCAGCTGCTGCGCGACGCCAAGGCCGCGCAGGACGCGGGTGCCTTCGCGGTCGTGCTGGAGCTGGTTCCGGCCGAGCTGGCCGCCGAGGTCACCCGGTCCCTGCACATTCCGACGGTCGGCATCGGCGCGGGCGCGGAGTGCGACGCGCAGGTGCTGGTGTGGACCGACATGATGGGCCTGACCGGCGGGAAGATGCCGAAGTTCGTCAAGCAGTACGCACAGCTCCGCCAGACCATGGGCGACGCGGCGAAGGCCTTCGCCGAGGACGTGGTCGGCGGAACGTTCCCGCTGGAGGAGCACGCCTTCCACTGAGCCGTGACGACGGCTCGGTGAAACAGTGACCGACAGCCCGCCGACAGCGCGTCGGCGGGCTGTCGGTCGTTTGTCGGCGGGTTGTCAGTGGCGCCTGGTCCCATGGTGGACATGACGCGAAACGACAAGAACCGCAACGCCGTAGAGGTACGGGGGCTGGTCAAGCACTACGGCGACACCAAGGCCCTGGACGGTGTCGACCTGGACGTCCGCGAGGGCACCGTCCTCGGGGTCCTCGGACCCAACGGAGCCGGCAAGACCACCCTCGTGCGCTGCCTGTCCACCCTGATCACCCCGGACGCCGGAACGGCGACGGTCGCGGGCTACGACGTGGTCCGCCAGCCGCGGCAGCTGCGCCGCACCATAGGCCTCACCGGGCAGTACGCCTCGGTCGACGAGAAGCTCTCCGGCTGGGAGAACCTCTACATGATCGGCCGCCTGCTCGACCTGTCCCGCAAGGACGCCCGCCTGCGCGCCGACGAGATGCTGGAGCGCTTCTCCCTGACCGAGGCGGCCAAGAAGGCCGCCATGAACTACTCCGGCGGCATGCGCCGTCGCCTCGACCTCGCCGCCTCGCTCATCGGCAACCCGGCCGTGCTCTACCTGGACGAGCCGACCACCGGCCTGGACCCCCGTACCCGCAACGAGGTGTGGGACGAGGTCCAGCGGCTGGTCGCCGAGGGCGCCACCGTCCTGCTCACCACCCAGTACATGGAGGAGGCCGAGCAGCTCGCCAGCGAGCTGACGGTCATCGACCGCGGCAAGGTCATCGCCACGGGCAAGGTCGACGAGCTCAAGTCCCGGGTCGGCGGCCGCACCCTGCGGATCCGCCCCGTGGACGCCTCGGACCTGCCGGGCATGGCCCGCGCGCTGGCCGAGGCCGGGCTCGACGGGGTGGCCGGCTCGCAGGCCGTGCCGGACGAGGGGGTGCTGCTGGTGCCGATCCTCAGCGACGGGCAGCTGACCGCCGTCGTCGGCCTGCTGGCGGCCCGCGGGTACGCGATCGCCGACCTCGGCACCTACCTGCCCAGCCTCGACGAGGTGTTCCTCTCCATCACCGGCCAGAAGCCCACCATCGAGACCCCCGAGGAGGTCGCGGCATGAGCACCGCAACCACGACGAAGCCGGCCGACACCCCGGCCGCCCCGGCCGCCGGCGCGGCCGCCGCGACCGGCGAGGGCCGGATCGGGCTGCGGGCCAACCTGCGGCACATCGGCGCCCTGGTGCGCCGCAACGCGCTGCAGATCAAGCAGGACCCGGAGTCGATGTTCGACGTCCTGTTCATGCCGATCATCTTCACGCTGCTGTTCGTGTTCGTCTTCGGCGGCGCGATCTCCGGCAAGGGCAACCAGGGCGAGTACGTCAACTACGTGGTCCCGGGCCTGATGGCGATGATGGGCATGAACATCGCGATGGGCGTCGGCACCGGCGTCAACGACGACTTCAAGAAGGGCGTGATGGACCGGTTCCGGTCCATGCCCATCGCCCGGTCCTCGGTGCTCATCGCCAAGATCGTGGTCGAGCTCGGCCGGATGATGGTCGCCATCGCGATCCTGCTCGGCATGGGCTTCATCCTCGGCCTGTCGATCAAGACCTCGGTGCTCGACCTGCTCCTGTCGATCGGTCTGTCCGCGGTCTTCGGCGCCTCGCTGATGTGGATCTTCATCCTGCTCGGTCTGACCATGAAGACCGCCCAGGCCGTCCAGGGCATGGCGATGATCGTCCTGATGCCGCTGCAGTTCGGCAGCTCGATCTTCGCCCCGCCGTCCACGATGCCGGGCTGGCTGCAGTCCTTCACCGACTACAACCCGCTGTCGAACCTGGCCGACGCGGCCCGCGCCCTGATCAACGGGACGCCGATCGGCAACTCGGTGTGGATCACGCTGGCCTGGTCGCTCGCCATCACGGCGGTCACCATGCCGATCGCGGTCCGCAAGTTCCGCCAGAAGACCTGATCCGGCTCGGATCGCTGTGGATCGGTCCGTTCGGATCGCGTCCCGGACGGACCCCTTCCCGGGGACCGGATCAGACGAGGGCGGTGGCCTCCTCCAGGGTGAGGCCGCCGCCTTCGGCGTACGCCGCCTCGTAGCCGGCGTCGCCGAGCGCGGCCCGTGCCAGCTCCTCGGCCCGGGCCATGTCCGCGCGCTCGGTGCTGACCATGAAGTGCGCGGGCGGCACGTGGGCCCGGTAGGCACCGATCAGCCGCGCGGCGTCGTACGCCTGCCGCGGGCCGCCGAGCGAGGCGCGGGAGACGGCGGCCGACAGCAGGAACATGGCGGGCAGGTGCGGGCCGACCATCACCGCGAGCGGGTCCCGGGCGGCGGCCGTCGCCTCGCGGTTCCGCGCCAGCGCCTCCTCGTACCGGCCGTCCTGGTTCTCCAGCCAGGCCAGCGTGGCGAGCAGGAACACGTCGAAGACGGCGAACGCGCCGAAGGCGAACTCCTCGCGCAGCAGCCGGATCTGGACCCGGGCCTCGGGGATCCGGCCGGTGCGGCCGAGGATGTTGGCGAGGAACATGCGGGCGGCGGGCATGGCCTCGTTGCCGTACTGCTGCACCGCGGCGACGATCTCGGAGAGGATCTCCTCTGCCTCCTCCATCCGGCCGTGCTCGATGAGGGTGCCGGCCATGCGGACCCGGAGCACCGTCACCTGGGCCTTGGCGCCGAGGCGTTCGGCGTGCTCGATCGCCGCGCGGAAGTCCTGGGCGGCCAGGGCGAACTCGCCGCGCCTCTCATGGGACTCGGCGCGGGCGGACAGCGCCTCGGCGCAGCCCCAGTCGTCGCCGAGCTCGCGGAAGAGGGCGTGGCTCTCGTCGGCGTCGCGGGAGGCGTCGCCTGCCCAGTCGGCGCGGTTGGCGAGGATGTTGGCGCGCAGCTGGAGGGCCGAGGCGAGCTCCCAGCGGTAGCCGAGCTCGCGGGCGGTGTCGACGGTCGCGTCGACGACCTTCTTGAGCAGTCCGGGGTCGCCCGCGATCATGACGGCGTAGATCCAGAGGGAGGACGGGGTCCGGCAGGTCTGCGGGAGCCCCGGCCGGTAGGTGGCGAGCACTCCGTCGACCCGGGCCCGCACCTCCGGGCTGTTCCAGTCGGAGTTGGTCTGGTCGCGGGCGGCCAGCCGGACCAGGTGGAGGGCGCGCCAGGCCTCGGCGAGCTGTTCGCCGCTGTAGGGCGGGGGCGTGTCGACGAGCCGCTCGTACACGGGCTCGGCCGGGACGAAGGGCGGCAGGAAGGGATCGGGGCCGAGGGCCGCGGCCGCCTCGGACCAGTGCCGGGACTCGGCGCGCAGGTCGTGCATGTGCCAGTACCAGCCCAGGGAGTGGACCAGGCAGAGCACTTCGCCGGCGTCGCGGGCGGCGACGGCCCGGCGCAGGGCGGTACGTACGTTCTCGTACTCGGTGGCGAGCCGGTCGGCCGCGGCGCGCTGGCCGTGGCCGCGCAGCAGGGGCTCGGAGGTGCGGGCGAGTTCGCGGTAGTGGACGAGGTGGCGTCGCTCGGTGTCCTCGCGGTCGCCGCCGGCCTCGGCCAGGCGCTCCGCGGCGTACTCGGCGACGGTCTCCAGGAGGCGGTAGCGCATGCCGGAGCCGTCGGGGCCGGGGGCGGCCACGACCAGGGACTTGTCGACGAGGGAGCCGAGCACGTCGGGGACGTCGAGGCCGGTCCCGCCCGCGCAGACCGCTTCGGCGGCGGCGAGGTCGCAGCCGCCGGCGAAGACGGACAGCCGGGCGAGGACGGTGCGTTCGGGCTCGTCAAGGAGGTCCCAGGACCAGTCGACGACGGCGCGCAGGGTCTGCTGGCGGGGCAGGACGGTCCGGGAGCCGCTGGTCAGGAGCCGGAAGCGGTCGTCGAGCCGGTCGGCGATCTGGCGCGGGGTGAGCAGGCGCAGGCGGGCTGCGGCCAGCTCGATGGCGAGGGGCAGGCCGTCGAGGCGGCGGCAGATCTCGGCGCAGGCGGCCGGGTCGTCGGCGGCGGCGAACCCGGGCCGGGCGGCGGCCCCGCGGTCGGCCAGGAGCCGCAGCGCGACGGGGTCGGGCAGCGGCTCCACCGGGCGCAGCAACTCCCCCGGCACCCCGAGGGGTTCGCGGCTGGTGGCGAGGATCTGCACGCCGGGGCAGCGGGCGAGGACCTCCTCGGCGAGCTCGGCGGCCGCCCCGATGACGTGCTCGCAGTTGTCGAGGAGGAGCAGCATGCGCCGCCGGGCGGCGTGCTCGACGAGCCGTTCCACGGGGTCGCCGCCGGTGCGGTCGGTCAGCGCCCGCAGCTCCTCGGCGGCCGCGCCGCGCAGTTTGGTCTCCCGCGCGCCGAGGGCGGCGAGCACGGCCTCGGGCACGTCCTCCGGGTCGTCCACGGGGGCCAGTTCGACGAGCCACACCCCGTCGGGCCAGCCGCCCGCGGCGTGCGCCTCGGCGGCCTCCTGCGAGAGCCGCGTCTTCCCCGCCCCACCCGGCCCGAGCAGGGTGACGAGCCGCGCCCGGCCGAGGTCCTCGCCGATGACGCGGATGTCCTCCTCCCGCCCGACGAAAGTGGTGAGCCGGGCCCGCAGGTTCCCCCGTGCCGACGGACTCGGCACGGGGGCGGCCGGGGATGCGGGTGCGGGCGGGGCGAGGAGCTCGGCGTGCAGGGCGCGGAGGGCGGGGCCCGGGTCGGCGCCCAGGCCGGCGGCCAGGGTGCGGCGGACCTCGTCATAGGCGGCCAGGGCCTCGGCGGGGCGGCCGGCGCCGCGCAGGGCCTGGATGCGCAGGGCCTGGAGGGGCTCGTCCAGCGGGTGCTGCGCGCACAGCGCGGTCAGCTCCGGCAGGGCCTGCTCGGCTCCGCCCAGGGCCAGGGCCGCCGTGAGCCGGCCCCGGCGCGCGTCCGCCCGTACGGCATCCCAGCGCGCGGCCTCGGCGGCCGGGTCCGGGAGGTCCGCCAGCGCCGGCCCGCGCCACAGGGCGAGGGCCTCGTCGTACAGGGCGGCCGCCTCGGCCGGGTCCGGGGCCTCGCCCGCGGCCCGGGCCAGCCGCTCGAAGCGGTACAGGTCGACGTCCTCCCGCTCGGCGGCCAGCAGGTAGCCGCCCTCCACGGAGCGCACGGCCTCGTGCCCCAGCGCCCGCCGCAGCCGCGCGACCAGCGCCTGCAGGGCGGCCACCGCGTCGGCCGGCGGGTCCGCGTCCCAGACCTCGGCGACCAACAGGTGCGCCGGGACCGCCCGCCCCGGCCGCAGCGCGAGCGCCGTCAGCAGCGCCCGCAGGCGCGCTCCGCCGACGGCGACGGGGGTCCCGTCGCCGCGCATGGCCTGGGTGTTGCCGAGAATCGCGTAACGCACCGGCCCATTGTCCCCGGCCGCACGCCCGACCCCGACCCGATTTCCCGTCCCCGCCCGGGATAGGTTTCGCCGCATGGGTCACCAGGGCAGCCGCGGTGAGCGGCAGATCAGTTCCGTATTCCTCGGCATCGTCGCCGTCATGGCGGTCACCGGCTGGGCGGTGTGGACCGGGTACTCGACGAGCACCGGGCTCGCGGTGTTCCTCTTCGTGACCTCGGCGTGGATCGTCTCCCTCTGCCTCCACGAGTACGCGCACGCCCGCACGGCCCTGCACAGCGGCGACCTCACGGTCGGCGCCAAGGGCTACCTCACCCTCAACCCCCTCAAGTACACGCACGCGCTGCTCAGCATCATCCTGCCGGTGATCTTCGTGATCCTGGGCGGTCTCGGCCTGCCCGGCGGCGCGGTGTACATCGAGCGCGACCGGATCCAGGGCCGCTGGAAGCACAGCCTCATCTCGGCGGCGGGCCCGCTGACCAACGTGGCCTTCGCCGTCGTGTGCACGGCCCCCTTCTGGCTTGACGCCCTCGACGGCGTCCCGCAGGCCTTCCGCTTCGCGCTGGCCTTCCTCGCCCTGCTCCAGGTCTCGGCGGCGATCCTGAACTTCCTGCCGGTACCGGGCCTCGACGGCTACGGGGTGATCGAGCCCTGGCTGTCGTACCGGGTCCGCCGCGAGGTGGCCCCGCTGGCACCGTTCGGCCTGATCGCGGTCTTCGCCCTCCTGTGGATCCCGGAGGTCAACGCGTTCTTCTTCGACGTGGTGCGCGACGTGCTGTCCGGGCTGGGCGTGTCCGACCTGGAGACCTACTGCGGCCGCGACCTCTACCGCTTCTGGCAGGACGCCAACGGCTTCTGCGCGATCCCGCAGCGGTAAGGCGGTCTCAGGCGGCGGCGCCGGGCCCGGAGGCGGCTGCCTTCTCGGCCTTCGCCTTGCGCATGTAGTACCAGGCCATGTTGGACGTGAGCCCCGCCAGCAGCACCCAGATGATCCCGAGGAAGCTGCCCTCCACGAAGGCGACGACGGCCGCGGCCACCGCAAGGACGCAGACGACAACGGCGAAGACGGCAAGGCGGGGCATGGGAAGAGCTCCTCGGGGACACGGAACGGGGTCGAGCCCCTCCAGTGTCCCCCATGCCCCGCAGTGCTCCCGTAAAGACCGCGGGGAGGTCAGACGTCCGTGATGCGGAGGCCCGCGTGGGCCTTGTAGCGGCGGTTCGTGGAGATCAGGTTGGCCACCAGGGACTCGACCTGGTGGGCGTTGCGCAGGCGGCCGGCGAAGACGCCGCGCATGCCCGGGATGCGGGCGGCCAGGGCCTGGACGATGTCCGTGTCCGCGCGGGCTTCGCCGAGGACCATCACGTCGGTGTCGATCTCGTCGATCGACTCGTCCTGGAGGAGGACCGCCGAGAGGTGGTGGAAGGCCGCCGTGACGCGGGAGTCCGGGAGCAGGGCGGCGGCCTGCTGGGCGGCGCTGCCCTCCTCGACCTGGAGGGCGTACGCGCCCTGCTTGTCGAAGCCGAGCGGGTTCACGCAGTCGACCACGAGCTTGCCCGCGAGGTCCTCGCGGAGGGCTTCGAGGGTCTTGGCGTGGCCCTCCCACGGCACCGCGATGATGACGATGTCGCTGCGGCGCGCGCACTCGGCGTTGTCGGCGCCCTCCACGCCGAGGCCCAGTTCGTCGGCCGCGGTCCGCGCGCGGTCGGCGGCCCGGGAGCCGATGATCACCTTCTGCCCGGCCCGGGCCAGCCGGTAGGCGAGGCCGCGCCCCTGGTCGCCGGTGCCGCCGAGGACGCCGACGACGAGCCCGGACACGTCGGGGAGGTCCCACGGGTCCTTGGCCGGCGGCTTCTGCGTGTTGTCTGAGGAAGTCATGGGGGCGAGAGTACTGCCGAGTAGTCAACAGCCGAAGGGGCGCGAACCGCTCCCCTATGTCCCTTCCATGCGGCAGGATGCCGATATGGATGCCGTGAGGGTCGCGCTGCTGCGCGAGGTGCTCGCCGGTACGCAGTGGCCGGGGGCCGCGCGCCGGTTCGCCGGGGCGTTGCGGCGGTCGGTGGTGCCGGCCGGTGGGAATCTGCTGCTGGTGGGGACCGAGCAGTACGAGCCCTGGCATCTGGCGGCGCACCTGGTGGACGAGGCCGCCTGGTCGGGGCTGCCGGAGCTGGCGCCCACGCTCGTACGCCACCGCGTGCTGCCCGGGGAGCCGCCGCACCTGTCGGTGGGGCTGGGCAGGCTGGAGGCGGCCCGGCGCGGGCACACCCTGCTGGTGGTGGCTCCGGAGGAGCCGGGCGAGGGGCTGCTGGAGCGGGTGCACGACGCCCGTCGCGCGGGGGCGACCGTACTGTCGCTGGACGGCGGGGATCCGGATCTGCGGACGCTCGCGCACGACGCGCTGTCGGTGGCGGAGGGCACCGCCGAGCTGGACCTGGACACCGTGCAGCACCTGGTCAGCGCGGCGGCCGGGGAGAACAGCCTGCCGGTGCAGCGCGGGCCGCGCCGCTTCCGGGACCGGCTGGCGCGGCTGGCCGATCAGCTGACCGCCCCGCCGCCCAGTCGCTGGTAGGCGCCCGTCCCTACGACGCCGTGCCTTCCTCGTCCTCGCGGGTCTTGTCGTTCCACTTCGGGTCGTTCTGCCATTCGAGGTTGCGCTCCTGCGCCGTCTCCATGGCGTGGGACGCCTCCTCCCGCGTCCCGTAAGGGCCGAAACGGTCCTTCGCCGGGCACTCGGGGCCTTCCTCGACCTTCTGGTGGACCAGGCAGTAGTACCACTCGCCCGGTTTGCCCACCTGGCGCTTCTTGAACAGGGCCATCGCTGTCGGGCTCCTCTCGATACCGCTCTCTGCCGCCATGCTGCCCCATCCCCGCTGGATACACTCGCTTGCATGTCTGGCCAGTCGCTGCTCGTACCAGGCGAGCTTTCTCCCGTCCGTTCCGTTCCCGGAAACATCCGCCGGCCCGAGTACGTGGGCAAGTCCGCGCCCACCCCGTACACCGGACCGGAGGTGCAGTCGGCCGAGACCATCGAGGCCATGCGCATCGCCGGCCGGATCGCCGCCCAGGCGATGGAAGAGGCCGCCAAGCTGATCGCCCCGGGGGTGACCACCGACGAGCTGGACCGGGTCGCGCACGAGTACATGTGCGACCACGGCGCCTACCCGTCGACGCTGGGCTACCGGGGCTTCCCCAAGTCCCTGTGCTCCTCGGTCAACGAGGTCATCTGTCACGGCATCCCCGACTCCACCGTCCTGCGCGACGGCGACATCGTGAACCTCGACGTGACCGCGTACATCGGCGGTGTCCACGGCGACAACAACGCCACCTACCTGTGCGGGGAGGTGGACGAGGAGTCGCGGCTACTGGTGGAGCGGACGCGCGAGGCGCTGAACCGGGCCATCAAGGCGGTGAAGCCGGGCCGCCAGATCAACATCATCGGCCGGGTCATCGAGTCGTACGCGAAGCGCTTCGGCTATGGCGTGGTCCGGGACTTCACCGGCCACGGCATCAACTCCTCCTTCCACTCCGGCCTGATCATCCCGCACTACGACAGCCCGCACGCCACCACCGTCATCGAGCCCGGGATGACCTTCACCATCGAGCCCATGCTGACCCTGGGCACGCACGAGTACGACATGTGGGCGGACGGCTGGACGGTCGTCACGAAGGACCGCAAGCGGACGGCGCAGTTCGAGCACACGCTGGTGGTGACGGACAGCGGGGCGGACGTCCTGACCCTGCCGTAGCCCGTAGCCCGGGCGCAGTTTTTACCGACAAGGCGTCGGGAACACATTGACTTAGGCATACCTAAGTAGGAGGATCGGGTGTGGCGGCACGTCCGCCACGCCTGTTCCCCCTTTTCTGGAGGTCAGTCTTGGACGCCTTCTCCACGGTCATCCGCGTCGCTTCGCACGAGCAGCACACCGAGGCGGAGACGTCGACCTTCATGAGCGACCTGCTGGGCGGCCGGCTCGGCGTGGACGCGTACACGCGCTACACCGAGCAGCTGTGGTTCGTGTACCGGGCCCTGGAGGACGCGGCCGAGTCCCTCAAGGACGACCCGGTCGCCGGACCCTTCATCCGGCCCGAGCTGATGCGCGTCGGCGAGATCGAGCGGGACCTGGTCCACCTGCTGGGCCCGGAGTGGCGCGAGAGCGTGGCGGCGCTGCCCGCGACCGAGGCGTACGCAGCCCGGGTGGCGCAGTGCGCGGCCGAATGGCCCGGCGGATACGTGGCCCACCACTACACCCGCTACCTGGGCGACCTCTCCGGCGGCCAGATCATCCGCGACAAGGCGGAGCGGACCTGGGGCTTCGAGCGCAAGGGCGACGGCGTCCGCTTCTACGTCTTCGCGGACATCTCCAACCCGGCGGCCTTCAAGCGGACCTACCGCCAGCTGCTCGACGCGATCGCCGCGGACGACCTGGAGAAGCAGCGCATCATCGACGAGTGCAAGCGTGCCTTCGACTTCAACGGCGCGGTCTTCCGCGAGCTGGGCGAACAGTTCCCGCTCAGCGCGTAGCTCCTCCGGGGTGTGCCGCGAAGCGGACGCGGCCGCCGATCTCGACCGTGCCGTCGGGGCCGGGGGCGGTGAGGATCTGCGAGCCGGCGCCCTGGGTGATGTTCAGGGCGCGGTTCAGCTCCGCGGTCAGCAGGATCGCCGCCGAGCCGGTGGCCTCGTCCTCCGCGATGACCCCGTCGGCACGGCGCGGAAAGCCGCGGGCCCGTACCCGGCCCGCGGCCTCGTCCTCCCAGGCCCACGCGTACAGCCAGCCCTCGCCCGGCGGCGGGGCGGGCAGCGCCTCGACCTCGGCGACGCTCCCGTACTGCTCGGTGCGCTTGCCCTCGACCCATTCGGCGCGGGCCGTGATCCAGGTGAACTCCCCGTCGTCACGGGCCCATACGGATCCGGCGGGCGGTTGGAGCTCCTCGATGTCCAGCAGCCAGGCGAGCCCGACCA
The DNA here is from genome assembly GCF_043201175.1 of Streptomyces sp. NPDC048337. NCBI lineage: Bacteria > Bacillati > Actinomycetota > Actinomycetes > Kitasatosporales > Streptomycetaceae > Streptomyces > Streptomyces sp. NPDC048337. The sequence continues at coordinate 326,908 of NZ_JBICYR010000006.1, read as the reverse complement.
GCGGGTGCCCGGCGAAGGACATCCGCGTACCGGGCGTACGGATGTCGACGACCCCGCGCTCGGGGTCGTCGACGAACACCGTCTCGCTGTAGCCCAGTTCGGCGGCCAGCGCCTGCCGGGACGCGTCGTCGGGGCAGGTGCGGCCGTCGCGTACGACACCGAGCAGGTTGCCGAACCGGCCGTCGGCCGCGCAGAAGACCCTCAACACGTCGAGATCGTTCACGCGGGCATTCAAGCACGGCTCAGAGCTGCGGGGTGCGCCGCCTGCGGGCGAGCCAGACCGCGCCCGCACCGGCGGCGATGACCGAGCCGGAGGTGGCGAGCAGCGCCCCGGCCGGGATCTCGGCGCCGGTCGCGGCGAGGTTGCCGCCGACGGTGGCGGCGGTGACGCCCGTACCACCCGTACCGCCCGTGGTCGTGGTGCCGGCGCCCGTCGTCGGGAGGGCGGCGTCCTTGTCCACCGCCACGGAGAGGCTGACGGGGTCGATCGGGTCGCCCGCCTTGTACATCGAGCCGGTGGTGCCGTTGGCGAAGGCGGCCGCGCCCTCGGCGGTGAAGGCGGCGGGCACGGCGTTCAGCGCCAGTACGCCGCCCGTGGTCCTGTAGTCGGTCTTCGACAGGTCGAGCGTGGCGAAGGGGACGGTGCCCGCGTACAGGGTTCCGGTCTTGCCGGTGGCCTCGACGCGGAGGTCGCCGATCGTCATGTCGAGGCCGTGGGCCGCGTACTGGAAGTGGAGGTTCCCCTCGAAGGAGGCGTTCAGCTTCTGCTTCTTGACGTCCAGCTCGCCCTTGCCGAAGGCGAAGTCGAAGAGCTCGCCGTTCTTGGCGGCCCCGCCGGCCGGGGTGATGGTGCCCGCGCTCAGCACGTACCTGCGGAAGGACTCCTTCACGCCCCACGTCAGCTTGCCGCTGAGGATCTTCTGCGGGCCGTCGGCCGGGGCCGTGGGCTTCGTGGTGGGCGCGGTCTTCGACGGGGTGGGGGCCGGGGTCGTCTTCGTCCCGGTCGGTGTCGGCTTCGGCGGCGTCGGCTGCTCGAACTCCAGCTTCGCGGTCAGCGGGTCGCCCGCCTTGTTCTCGTACGAGGCCGAACCGAGCGCGTCCGCCGCCTCCTTGGTGAGCGTGGTCGCCAGTCCGGTCATCGACTGGCCGGCGAAGGCCACCGTGGCCAGCGGCACGTCCTCGGCCGTGGCGCCGCCCTTGGTGACGTCCGCGGTGAGCTTCTTGGTGCCGGTGTCGATACGGAAGTCCGAGAGCTTGACCTCGAAGCCGTGCCCGGTCGGTGGGGCGGGCGAGGAGAAGGTGACGCTGCCCTTGAAGGCCGCCTTCACCACGTGCCCGCCGGCCGGGTCGTACTGGCCGGTCGGCTCACCGAAGCGCAGGCTGCCGTCCTCGTTCTGCCGGGCGCCGTCGGCCACGGTGATGGAGCCCTTGGCCATGCCGGTGACGTACGCGCGGTAGCTCGCCAGCACGCCCCAGTCGAGGGTGCCGCCGGTGATCTTCAGCGGCCCGGCCGGGGCGCCGCCGCCCGCGGCGGTCGCGGGCAGGGCCAGGACGGTGGTGCCGAGGGCGGCGGCGGTCAGGACGGCGGCCGCGAGGGCCATCGGGCGGTGGTGGGACAGCATGGCTGGCACTCCTGAGGGGAGGGGAGGGGAGGGGAGGGGAGGGGAGGGGAGGGGAGGGGAAGTGGTCTGTCGAGGGCGATGGCCAACGGCTAGCGCGGCGCGTCGGCAGCCTGGCCGCCCGCATCGGCGCCGCCCTCGCCGGCGGCGCCACCACCGTCAGCGGAAGCGGCATCGTCGGCGGCGCCACCAGCAGCGGCAGCCGTGCTACCGGCATCGGCAGCGGTAGTGGTCGTGCGGCGTGTACGGACGGCCAGGAAGGTGGCGCCGCCGGCCAGGGCCAGGAGGGCCACGGCCAGGGCGGCGTACAGCCCGGCGTTCGAGGACTCCCCCGCCGTCCCCTGGGACAGGGTCGGCGCGGGAGACGCGCTCGCGGGCGGGGCCGTGGAGCCCAGATCGGGCAGGGCCGGCAGCTTCGCACCGGCGTCGAGGGCGATGGCGAGCGAGACGGGATCCATCTCGGTACCCGGCTTGTACATGGAGTTGAAGGCCTGCGATCCGCCCTCCGTCAGGAGGGCCGTGGCTTCGGTCAGCGTGGCCAGCCCGCCCTCGGTCTTCATCCCCTTGGCGTCGAACTCCACCAGCGCGACGGCGTTCTTCGTCGCCTGCCCGCCGGCCGTGACATCGGCGGACAGCACGCCCCTGCCGTTCTCCACCTTGACGCTCACCTTGCCGAGCTTCAGGTCCAGATGGGCGCCGGTGAACTGGACGGTGCCCGCGAAGGCGGCGTCAAGGGTGCCCTTCGCGCCGTCGTACGACCCCTTGCCCTGCGGGAAGCGGAACAGCGCCCCGCCGTCCCGGGCCCCTTCGGCAAGGATCCACTTGCCCTGCTCCACGGAGCCCGTCACGTACTCGCGGAAGGTGCGCCGCACGCCCCAGTCGACGGCGGCTTCGACGAACGCGCCCTGCGCCTGCGGCGTCGCGGCCGTGGCGCTCACCGTCGGCGAGGGCTCCGCGGCCGGGGCCGTCTTGACGTCGGCTGACAGTGAGACCGGGTCGAGCTGCGCACCGGCCGCGTAGTAGCCGGCGAAGGCCTGGGCGCCCTCCTCCGTCAGCGTCGCCGGGACATTGGAGAGGACGATCGGGCTGCCGCCGCCCTTCATGTCGACGCCGCCGAGACCCAGCGTGGCGAAGGGCACCTGGGACCGGCTGGTGACGGCACCCGTGTCCTTGGCCTTGCTGGAGACGTCCGCGTACAGGGTCCCCTTGCCGCCGCCGATCCGGACGGTGGGCCGGCTGACGGACATCTCCAACTCGTAGACGCCGTCGGACTTCTGATGGCCCTGGAAGGTCACCCCACCCGCGTACGAGGCCTCGAAGGCGCCGGAGTCCGGGTCGTACGAGCCGGCCGCCGAATGGAAGCGGAACAGGCTCCCGCCGACCGTGGCGGCTCCGCTCTTCAGCTGGAAACCGCCTTTCGCCGCCGGCCCGGTGACATAACTCTGGAACGACGATTTGATGCCCCAGTCCAGACGACCCCCCTGCACGGTGCCCGCCCGGGCGACGGTGGCCGGGAGCAGGGCCCCCAGCAGAGCCGCCAACAGGGCGGCGGCGAAGGCGCGGACAGGTCGTGCGGGCATGAATGCCCCCTCCAGGTCTAGCAAGCAAGGTTAGGCTAACCTAAGCTATGCCTGGCCGGGTTCGGAACCCCCGGTCTCCAGAACCCCAGTCGGACGATCAGGACGGTGCCTTCGTGCCTACGCCCGCCGCGTCACACCGCGTCACCCGTCTCGCCCTTGCCGTGGCAGCACTGGCACTCGCGCTGACGGGCTGCGGAGGTACGGCCACCACCCCGCGCGCATCCGCCCCCGCCACCGTCGACCGGGTCGAGCCCCTCACCCCGTCGCCGCTGCCCGCCCTGCCCGTCACGGTGCCCTCGGCCGACGGCAACCGGGTCACGGTCGCCTCGGCGGACCGGGTCGTCCCCCTGACCGGCAGCCTCAACGAGATCGTCCACACCCTGGGGCTCGGCCCGCAGGTCGTCGCCCGGGACATCACCGCCACCTTCGAACAGGCCGCACGGCTCCCCGTGGTGACCCGGGGTCACGAGGTCTCCGCCGAAAGCGTCCTGTCGCTGCGCCCCACGCTCGTCCTCGCGGAGACCACCAGCGGCCCCGCCGAGGCGATCCAGCAGATCCGCGACGCGGGCATCCCCGTCCTCGTCGTGGCCCCGGCCAAGTCCCTGGACGACGTACCGAAGCGCATCGACGCGGTCGCCGCCGCCCTCGGCGTCAAGGACGCGGGCGACCGGCTGAACCAGCGCACCGCGGACCGCATCGCGGCCGCCCGCAAGGCCATCCCCACCACCTCGGGCAAGAAGCCCCGCGTGGCCTTCCTCTACCTGCGCGGCACGGCCTCGGTCTACCTCCTGGGCGGCTCCGACTCCGGCGCCGCCTCCCTCCTGGAGGCGGCCGGCGCGGTCGACACCGGCAAGGAGTCCGGCCTGGGCAAGGACTTCACCCCGATCACCAGCGAGGCCCTGGCGGCCGCCGCCCCCGACGCGATCCTGGTCATGTCCAAGGGCCTCGAATCCGTCGGCGGCACCGACGGCCTGATCAAGATCCCGGGCGTCGCCCAGACCCCGGCCGGCCTGGACCGCCGCGTGGTCACCGTCGACGACGGCATCCTCCTCAACTACGGCCCCCGCACCGACCAGGTCCTGACCTCCCTGATCACCCAGCTCTACGGCAAGGCCACCTGACATGACCGTCCAGAATCCAGCCCCGCCGGCGCTCGAGGCGCGGGGTGTGGGGCGGAGCCCCGCGCGGCGCAGCCGCACGGCCCTCGTCCTGACCGCCGTTCTCGTCGCCGCCCTGCTGCTCCTCGCCCTGGTCTCCGCCGGGACCGGGGCCTACGACATCCCCCTCGGGGACGTACTCGCCTCCGCCCAGCACCGCATGGGCCTCGGCGGCACCCCCCTCGACCGCGTCGGGGAGAGCGTCCTGTGGAACGTACGGCTGCCGCGCGTCGCGCTCGCGCTGCTCGTCGGCGCGAGCCTGGGGTGTGCGGGGGCCCTGATGCAGGGCGTGTTCGGCAACCCCCTCGCCGAGCCCGGCGTCATCGGCATCTCGGCGGGCGCCGCCGTCGGCGCCGTCGCCGCCATCGGCCTGGGCCTCACCTTCCTCGGCAACTGGACCGTCACCGCCTGCGCCTTCGCCGCCGGCCTGTTCACCGTCGGCTCCGTCTACTTCCTCTCCCGCAACAACGGCAGGACCGAGGTCGTCACCCTCATCCTCACCGGCATCGCCGTGAACGCCTTCGCCGGCGCCCTCATCGGCCTGTTCGTCTTCTTCGCGGACAGCGGCCAGGTCAACCAGATCACCTTCTGGCAGCTCGGCTCGCTCGCCCAGGCCACCTGGCCCAAGGTGCTCGCCGTCCTGCCCTGCGCCCTCGCCGGCCTGCTCGTCGCCCCCTTCCACGCCCGCCGGCTCGACCTCCTCGCGCTCGGCGAACGCCCCGCCCGCCACCTCGGCATCGACGTGGAGCGGCTCCGCCTGGCCCTCATCCTGGTCGTGGCGCTGCTCACCGCCGCCGCCGTGGCCGTGGCCGGCGTCATCACCTTCGTCGGCCTGCTCGTCCCGCACCTGCTGCGCATGGCGGGCGGCCCCGGCCACCGCTTCCTGGTCCCCGGCAGCGCCCTCGCCGGCGCCGTCGTCCTGGTCGCGGGAGATCTGGCGGCCCGTACCGTCGCCCAGCCCGCCGAACTGCCGCTGGGCGTACTGACCGCCCTGCTCGGCAGCCCGTTCTTCTTCTGGCTCCTGCGCCGTACGCGCCGCAAGCAGGGAGGTTGGGCGTGACCAGCAGGCTGACCGGGCTGCTCTCCCGGAACAGGCGGACCGTCCCGGCCCGTCCCGCGCCCGGGGCGGCCCTCGCCGAGACCCTGGACCTCCACGTCCGGCTCGGCGCCCGCGAGGTCCTCTCCGGCATCGACCTGACCGCCCGCTCCGGCGAGGTGCTGGCCCTCGTCGGCCCGAACGGCGCCGGCAAGTCCACCCTGCTGGCCGCGCTCGCCGCCGACCTGCCCGCCGCCTCCGGAGAGGTACGGATCGACGGCCGCGCGGTGGCCGGATGGGGCGCCCGCGACCTCGCGCTGCGCCGCTCCGTACTCCCCCAGACGGCGGCACTCTCCTTCCCCTTTCCGGTGGAGGACGTCGTACGGATGGGCCGCGCCCCCTGGGCCGGCACCCCCCTCGCCGATGCCGACGACGAGGCGGTGGCCGCCGCCATGGCCGCCACCGAGGTCACCGGCTTCGCCGCGCGCCCCTTCTCCGCCCTCTCCGGCGGCGAGCGCGCCCGGGTCGCGCTGGCCCGCGTACTGGCCCAGCGGGCCCCGCTGCTCCTGCTCGACGAGCCCACCGCCGCCCTCGACCTGCGCCACCAGGAACTCGTCCTGCGGATCTGCCGCGAGCGGGCCGCGGCCGGGGACGCGGTGGTCGTCGTCCTGCACGACCTGGGGCTGGCCGCCGCCTACGCGGACCGGGCCGCCGTCCTGCACGACGGGCGGATCGCCGCGGACGGCCCGCCGTCCGAGGTGTTCGAGGACGCTCTGCTCAGCCGGGTCTACCGACAGCCGGTGGAGGTCCTCCCGCACCCGCGCACCGGCGCTCCGCTTGTGCTCCCCGTACGCGGCGAAGGCCGTCCCACCGTACGGAACGGTCACATCGACTTGACCTCCGCTTGACCCTCCCATGGGGTCGTCATGAGGGTGCCGTGACGGCCCCGTGTCCGGCGCCGCGAGGTGAGAGCTGAATCACTGGACGAGTGGGTATGGGTCAGGTAAGCCTCGGTTAAGTTAGGTCCGCCTCACCGGCCCTCCCCCCTGGGACGGGCCCCACGTCCGACGCCCAGGAGCCCCCTATGCGCCCCGCCCGCCTCACCGTCATCGCCGCCGCCTCCGTCGCGGCGGCTCTGACCGCCGTCACCGGCTGCTCCCAGAAGAGCGACGCGGGCGGCGCCGGCGCGATCAAGGTGGCGGCCTCCGACAGCGCCTGCGAGGTGTCGAAGACCGAGTTCCCGGCCGGCAAGGTGCAGATCGACGTCGAGAACAAGGGCTCCAAGGTCACCGAGGTCTACGTCCTCTTCCCGGACGCCCGCATCGTGACCGAGCGCGAGAACATCGGCCCCGGCACCAAGGCCTCCATCACCGCCGAGATCAAGGCGGGCGAGTACGAGATCGTCTGCAAGCCCGGCATGAAGGGCGACGGCATCAGCCAGAAGGTCAAGGCCACCGGCAAGGGCGCAGCCGAGGAGAAGCGCAGCCCCGAGGCCGACGCCGCGGTCGCCGCCTACCGCGCGTACGTGGTCCAGCAGGCCGAGGAGACCCTCCCCAAGGCGCAGGCCTTCGCGGACGCCGTCAAGGCCGGCGACATCGAGACGGCGAAGAAGCTGTACGCCGCCTCCCGCATCGGCTGGGAGCGCACCGAGCCGGTCGCCGAGTCCTTCGGTGACATCGACCCGAAGGTCGACGTCCGCGAGGACGGCCTGGAGGCCGGCCAGGACCCGGCGAAGGACTGGACGGGCTGGCACCGCCTGGAGAAGTCCCTGTGGGCCGACAACAAGATCGACGAGAACGACAAGAAGCTCGCCGACACCCTGATCGCGGACCTGACCGACTGGCAGAAGAAGGTCGGCACGGCGGAGATCACCCCCTCCTCGATGGCCAACGGCGCCAAGGAGCTCCTCGACGAGGTCGCCTCCGGCAAGGTCACGGGCGAGGAGGAGCGCTACTCCCACACCGACCTGGTCGACTTCAAGGCCAACGTGGAGGGCGCGCAGAAGGCGTACGAGCTGCTCAAGCCGCTCGCCTCGAAGAACGACCCCGAGCTCGCCAAGCAGCTCGACACCCAGTTCGCGGCGATGAACACGCTGCTGGACAAGTACCGCGCCGACAAGGCCTCCTACGACTTCACCTCCTACGACAAGGTCGGCGAGGCGGAGCGCAAGGAGCTCTCGGACGGCGTCAGCGCCCTCGGCGAGCCGCTCTCCAAGCTCGCCGCCGCGGTCACCAAGTAACGAGCAGAGTCGAAGGAGGCGGGAGAACAGCATGAGCGAGTCGGAGTCGGCGGCGCAGCAGCCGCAGCAGCAGGACGGCGGCGAGTCCACCGCGACCGCGCCCTCGCGGCGGGCCGTACTGGGCTGGGGCGGTGCCGGGCTCGCGCTCGGCGCGGCCGCGGCCGGCGGTGCGGTGGCCGCGTTCGACAGCGGGCCGGACATGGTCTCGGCGGCCTCCGCCGGGGCGGCCGTGCCGTTCCACGGTGAGCACCAGGCCGGTATCGCGAGCGCCGTGCAGGACCGTCTGCACTTCGCGGCCTTCGACGTGAAGACGAAGAGCCGCGACGAGCTGGTCAAGCTCCTCAAGGAGTGGACCGAGGCGGCCCGCCTGATGACGGCCGGCCTGCCGGTCGGCGACGTGTACGAGGGCCGGCCGGAGGCCCCGCCCACCGACACCGGCGAGGCCCTCGGTCTGAAGGCCTCCCGCCTCACCCTGACCATCGGCTTCGGCCCGGGCCTGTTCGCCAAGGACCGCTTCGGTCTGGAGGGCAAGCGCCCCGACGCGCTGGTCGACCTGGAGCTGTTCCCCGGCGACAACCTGGACCCGGCCCGCTCCGGCGGCGACATCTGCGTCCAGGCCTGCGCCGACGACCCGCAGGTCGCCGTGCACGCGATCCGCCAGCTGGCCCGCATCGGCTTCGGCAAGACCGTGGTGCGCTGGTCGCAGCTGGGCTTCGGCAAGACCTCGTCGACCACGCCCGAAGAGCAGACCCCACGCAACATGATGGGCTTCAAGGACGGCACCCGGAACATCTCGGGCACCGACAAGCCGGCCCTGGACAAGCACGTGTGGGTCGGCGCCGGCGACGGCAGCGAGTGGATGACCGGCGGCTCCTACCTGGTGGCCCGGCGGATCCGGATGAACATCGAGATCTGGGACCGCACCCCGCTGCAGGAGCAGGAGGACATCTTCGGCCGCGACAAGGGCGAGGGTGCCCCGGTCGGCAAGTCCAAGGAGCGCGACGAGCCGTTCCTGAAGGCGATGAAGCCGGAGGCGCACGTCCGCCTCGCGCACCCGGACACCAACAACGGCGCGACCATCCTGCGCCGCGGCTACTCCTTCACCGACGGCACGGACGGTCTGGGCCGCCTCGACGCGGGCCTGTTCTTCCTGGCCTACCAGCGCGACGTCCGCAAGGGCTTCATCCCGATCCAGCGCAACCTGGCGAAGTCCGACGTCCTCAACGAGTACATCCAGCACGTGGGCTCGGCGATCTTCGCCGTCCCGCCGGGTGTGCGTGACAAGGACGACTGGTGGGGCCGGACGCTGTTCGCGTAGTCCGCGCCGTCCCGTCGTAGAGCCTGGAGAGGAACAACCGCTGTGTTCGGCAACTATCTGATCGGCCTGCGCGAGGGGCTGGAGGCCAGCCTGGTCGTCTGCATCCTCGTCGCGTACCTGGTGAAGACCGAGCGCAGAGACGCCCTGCGCCCGATCTGGCTCGGCATCGGGATCGCGTGCACCCTCTCGCTGATCTTCGGCGCGATGCTCGAATTCGGCTCGCAGGAGCTGACCTTCGAGGCGCAGGAGCTGCTGGGCGGCAGCCTGTCGATCATCTCGGTGGGCCTGGTGACGTGGATGGTCTTCTGGATGAAGCGCACCGCGCGGCATCTGAAGGCCGAGCTGCAGGGCAGGCTCGACTCGGCGCTCTCCATGGGCACCGGCGCGCTCGTGGCCACCGCCTTCCTGGCGGTGGGCCGCGAGGGCCTGGAGACCGCGCTGTTCGTGTGGGCTTCGGTCCGGGCCAGCGGCGAGGGCTCGTCCGCGCCGCTCATCGGGGTGCTGCTGGGCATCGCGACGGCGATCGTGCTGGGCTGGCTCTTCTACCGGGGCGCCCTGAAGATCAACCTCGCGAAGTTCTTCAAGTGGACCGGCGCCATGCTCGTGGTCGTGGCCGCGGGCGTGCTCGCGTACGGGGTCCACGACCTGCAGGAGGCCCGCTTCCTGGGCGGCCTGGACGACAAGGCCTTCGACATCAGCTCGGCGATCCCGCCGGACAGCTGGTACGGGACCCTGCTCAAGGGCGTCTTCAACTTCCAGCCGGACCCCACGGTGCTCCAGCTGTCGGTGTGGGCGCTGTACGTGATCCCCGTGCTGGTGCTGTTCTTCTACGATTCGAGCCGCCCCGTGGCCCCGAAGGCGCAGCCCTCGGAGGCCGCGCAGGCCGGCTGACGCGGACCGGAACACCGAACGGGGCGGGGGGGGGGGGGGGGGCCGCCCCCCCCCCCCCCCCCCCCCGGCCCGTTCGCCGTGTCCGGGTCACCAGAGCCGGTCGATGACCCCCGGGTACAACGGCACGCGGACGCCGGTGAGGCCGCCCGGTCCCGGTCGGGGGCATCCGTGAAGAAGGCCCCCATCACCGCCTTGTCGAAGCCCGGCCCATCGGTGGCCAGCGGTTGCTCCGGCGTCCCGCCCACCAGGACCGTGCCGGGCAGCTGCTCGAACCCGGCCGCCTCGTAGAAGGGCGCCAGCGGCCGGTCGCAGCTGAACAGCGCCAGGTCCACCGCCGGATCGGCCGCCAGCGCGGCGCGGGCCGCCGCCACCAGCCGGCCGCCGAGCCCTTGCCCGCGTGACTCCGGCCGGGTCACCACGGCGCTGAGCCCGGCCGCCCGGTACGTCCGCCCCGCGAGCGGGATCTCCTTGTACAGCAGCGCCAGCGAGGCGGCCACCCTGTCGGCGCCGTCCACGAGCAGCAGGGCGCGCGGTGCCAGCGCCGGATCGTGCCCGGGCGAGGCCCCCGGCCAGGCCGCGTCCTCCAACCGGGCGACCTGCCGGGCCAGCCCCTCGGGCACCTCGGCCTCCGCGAACCCGAGCACCCTGGAATCCAGCCCCTCCGGCGCGGTGCCGTCCCCGCTCAAGGGATCCGCACCCCCGCGCCGCCGACCCTGACCCGGGGGTCACCGGCGCGCAGCTCCACCGTGAGCACTCCGGGCCGGCCCATGTCCCCGCCCTGGTGGAGGGTGAGGACGGCCTCCCCGGGAACGAGCCCCAGCTCACGCGCGTACGCGCCGAACGCGGCCGCGGCGGCCCCCGTCGCGGGGTCCTCCACGACCCCGCCGACCGGGAAGGGGTCCCGTACGTGGAACTCCGCCGGACCCGCCCGGTGCACCAGCTGCACGGTGGTGAGGTCGAGGCGCCGCATCAGCGCCTCCAGCCGGGCGAAGTCGTAGGCGAGGTCCGCGAGCCGGGCCCGGGTCGCGGCGCCGAGCACCAGGTGCCGGGCTCCGGCGTAGGCGATCCGGGGCGGGAACGCCGGGTCCAGGTCCGCCTCCGGCCAGTCCAGCGCGGCCAGCGCCTCGGCGAGGTCGGCGGCGCCGATCTCCTCGATGTGCGGCTCGACGCTGGTCAGCGTGGCCCGCAGCAGCCCTTCCTCGGCGGTGACGGACACCGGGACGGTCCCCGCCCGGGTCGCGAAGACGAGCTCGCCCGGCCCCATCCGCTCCCCGAGCGCCACCGCGGTGGCCACGGTGGCGTGCCCGCAGAAGGGCACCTCCGCCTTCGGGCTGAAGTAACGCACGGTGAACGCCCGCCCGGGCTCGCCGCCGAGCCCCTCGGGCGGGGCCGTCAGGAAGGCCGTCTCGCTGTAGCCGAGCTCGGCGGCGATCCCCAGCATCGCCGCCTCGTCCAGCCCGGCGGCGTCGAGCACGACCCCGGCGGGGTTGCCGCCTTCCGGGTCACGGGAGAAGGCGCTGTAGCGCAGTACTGCTGTATGGGTCGTCATCCGGCCATGATCGTCCGCGTCGCCGCGCCCTGGCAACGGGGTTGCTCAGCCCCGCCCGATGTACGGCATCGAGGTCGCCATCACCGTCGCGAACTGGACGTTCGCCTCCAGCGGGAGCTCGGCCATGTGCAGCACCGTGCGGGCCACGTCGGCGGCGTCCATCACCGGTTCGACGGCCAGCTGCCCGTTGGCCTGGAGGATGCCGGTCTGCATCCGCTCGGTCATCTCGGTCGCCGCGTTGCCGATGTCGATCTGGCCGCAGGCGATGCGGTACGGGCGCCCGTCGAGCGACAGCGACTTGGTCAGGCCCGTCATCGCGTGCTTGGTCGCCGTGTAGGCGATGGAGTTCGGGCGCGGAACGTGCGCGGAGATGGAGCCGTTGTTGATGATCCGGCCGCCCTGCGGGTCCTGTTCCTTCATCTGGCGGAAGGCCGCCTGCGCGCACAGGAAGGCGCCGGTGAGGTTGACGTCCACGACGGAGCGCCAGGCCTCGTAGCTGATGTCCTCCAGCGGGACGCCGCCCGGGCCGAAGGTGCCGGCGTTGTTGAAGAGCAGGTCGAGACGCCCGTAGCGCGCGCGGACCGCCTCGAACAGAGCAGTCACCTCGTCCGGATCGCTCACGTCCGTCGGCACGCGCAGCACGTCGGCGCCGTCCCCGGCCGCCTTCGCGGTCTCCTCCAGTGCTTCGGCCCGGCGGCCCGCGACGGCCACGGCCCAGCCGGCCGCGGCCAGGGTCAGGGCGACGGAACGGCCGATCCCGGAGCCGGCGCCGGTCACCACGGCGATCTTCTTGGCAGTTGCGTTCATGGGGCCGCAGGGTACGTCACACCGGGCTCCGGCCCCGGGACGTTCCGATAGCTGAGAGCATGGGGCGGTCAGGGGTGCACGAAGCAGATGAGCAGACTGGAGTTCCGCATGTCGGAAAGAGCCCCCGCGACGACCCCCTCAGCCGAGCCGACCGGGCCGTCGCCCGCATCGCCCTCCTCCCCCCTGACCGCGGCACGCCGCACCGGCCTGCTCGTCACCTTCATACTCGGCGGGCTCACCGCCCTGCCGCCACTGTCCATGGACATGTACCTCCCGGCCCTGCCGGAGGTCACCACCGCCCTGCGCAGCCCGGCCGCGACCGTGCAGCTCACCCTCACCGCCTGCCTCGCCGGCATGGCCCTGGGCCAGCTGGTCATCGGCCCGATGAGCGACAAGTGGGGCCGCCGCCGGCCGCTGCTCACCGGCATGATCGTGTACGTCCTCGCCACCGCGATCTGCGCCCTCGCCCCGACCGCCGAGCTGCTGATCGCCTTCCGCCTGCTCCAGGGCCTGGCCGGGGCGGCCGCGATCGTCATCGCACGGGCCGTCGTACGCGACCTGTACGACGGCGTCGAGATGGCCCGGTTCTTCTCCACCCTGATGCTGATCTCGGGCACGGCCCCGATCATCGCCCCGCTCATAGGCGGCCAGGTGCTGCGCTTCGCCGACTGGCGCGGCGTCTTCGTCATCCTCACGGCCGTCGGCATCGTCCTCACCCTGATGGTCTGGCGCGGCCTCGCCGAGACCCTGCCGCCGGAGCACCGGCACACGGGAGGCGTGGCCGCCGCCCTCCGCACCATGCGCGGCCTCCTGGGCGACCGCGTCTTCACCGGCTACACCCTCTGCGGAGGCTTCGCCTTCGCCGTCCTGTTCTCGTACATCTCCGCGTCCCCCTTCGTGGTGCAGGAGATCTACGGTGCTTCGCCCCAGGCCTTCAGCCTCCTCTTCGGGGTCAACTCGGTGGGCCTGATCGCCGTCGGCCAGATCAACGGCAAGCTGCTCGTCGGCCGGGTCAGCCTGGACAAGGCGCTGGCCGTCGGACTGGCCGTCATCACGCTCGCCTCGGTGTCCCTCCTCCTCATGTCGACCGGGGTGTTCGGGAAGGTCGGCCTGGCCCCGATCGCGGCCGCCCTCTTCGTCCTCATGTCGGCGATGGGCCTGGTCCTGCCGAACACCAACGCGCAGGCCCTGATGCGGACCCCGCACGCGGCGGGCTCCGCCTCCGCCCTGCTCGGCACGTCCTCCTTCCTCATCGGCGCGATCGCCTCCCCGCTGGTCGGCATCGCCGGCGAGGACACGGCGGTCCCGATGGCACTGGTCCAGGTGACGTGCGCCGCCCTCTCGGTGGCCTGCTTCCTGCTCCTGTGCCGCCCCTGGCACCCCCGCGAAACCCCGTAAACTTCGGTGGTGAACACCACCGCCGAGACCCTCCGCAGCGCCCTGGCCGGGTTGCTCGACGGGCTCCCGCCCAAGCAGGCCTCCGCCGCCGTCGAGCGGCTCATCGCCAGCTACCGGGGGCAGACCCCCACCGACTCGCCCGTCCTGCGCGACCGCTCCGACGTGGCGGCGTACGCGGCGTACCGGATGCCGGCCACCTTCGAGGCCGTCCGCGCCGCCCTCGACGGCCTCGCGGAGGCGGCGCCCGACTGGGCGCCCGGCTCGCACGTGGACGTCGGCGGCGGCACCGGCGCCGCGACCTGGGCGGTGGACGCCACCTGGGACGGCCCGCGCGACACCACGGTCCTCGACTGGGCGGAGCCCGCCCTCGCGCTCGGCAAGGAGCTGGCCGCGGCCTCCGGCTCCCCCGTGCTCCGCGCGGCGGACTGGCGGCGGGTCGTCATCGGCACCGGCCTGTCCCTCCCCGACGCCGACCTGGTGACGGTCTCGTACGTCCTCGGCGAGCTGACCCCGCAGGCCCGTACCGCCGTCGTCGCCGAGGCGGCCCGCGCCGGCCAGGCCGTGGTACTGATCGAGCCCGGCACCCCGGAGGGCTACCTCCGCATCCGCGAGGCCCGCGACCAGCTCATCGCGGCGGGCCTCAAGGTCGCCGCCCCCTGCCCCCACGACGGCACCTGCCCGATCGAGGTCGGCCAGGACTGGTGCCACTTCTCGGCGCGGGTCAGCCGTTCCTCCCTGCACCGGCAGGTCAAGGGCGGCTCCCTCCCGTACGAGGACGAGAAGTTCAGCTACGTCGCCGCCACCCGCTTCCCGGCCCGCCCGGCCCCCTCCCGGATCACGCGGAAGCCGCAGATCCGCAAGGGGCTCGTCCTGCTGGACCTGTGCGGTCCCGAGAACGGTCCTTCGTCGGGGCTGACCCGGGCCACCGTGACCAAGCGCCACGGCACCCTCTACAAGGCGGCGCGGGACGCCGACTGGGGCCAGGACTGGCCGCCGCAGCCGTGATCGGGGGCGGCAGCGGCGACCGGCCCGGGACCCGCTAGGGCCGCAGCTCCTGGGTGCAGCACTTCACGCTGCCGCCGCCCTTGAGCAGCTCCCCCAGATCCATCGGCACCGGCTCGAACCCCCGCTCGCGCAGCGGCGCCAGCAGCCCGGTCGCCGCCTGCGGCAGCAGCACGTGCCGGCCGTCCGAGACCGCGTTGAGGCCCAGCGCGGCCGCGTCCTGCGCGTCGGCGAGCAGCGCGTCCGGGAAGAGCCGCCGCAGGACGGCCTGGCTGCCCGCCGAGAAGGCGCCCGGGTAGTACATGACCTCGTCGCCGTCGAGGACGCTGAGCGCGGTGTCCAGGTGGTAGTACCGCGGGTCCACCAGGTCGAGGCCGATGACCGGGCGGCCGAAGAACTCCTGGGCCTCGTCGTGCGAGAGCGGGCTGGAGCGGAAGCCCCGGCCGGCCAGGATGTAGCTGGCGGTGACGGCGAAGTCCCCCTCGCCCTCGTTCACGTGCGACGGCTCGTGGACGTCCCGGTAGCCGTGGCCGCGGAACCAGTCGAGGTGGATCTCGGCCTCGGGCGCCCTTTCCGGATAGGCGAACCGGGCGCCGAGCACCCGGCCGTCGACGACCAGGGCCCCGTTGGCCGCGAAGACCATGTCGGGCAGGGCGGGGTCCGGTACGAGGGTCTCGACGGTGTGTCCGAGGGAGCGGTAGCGGTCCCTCAGGTCCTCCCACTGGGCGAGTGCGAGGGGCAGGTCCACCGGTTTCGTGGGGTCCATCCACGGATTGATGGAGTACGTGACCTTGAAGTGTGCGGGTGGGCACATCAGGTAGCGCCGGGGTGTGGCGTCTCTGCGCAAAGAAGGCTCCTCACGACGTACACGACGACGAGCAGTGAAGAGAATCGTCTCTCCTCAAGCGGGACAACGCAGTGAACTGATCGGGTGGTTTACGGGACGAGGGGAAGGCGGGAAAGACGAGACGTCTCGGTTGGTACCTTGGCGGCATGCCCAAGACGCCTGACGCCACCCGCCGCAGCGACCGCTCCCGGCGCGCCATCCTCGACGCCGCGCTCACCCTCGTCGGAGAGGTCGGCTACAACAAGCTGACGATCGAGGCCATCGCGGCACGCGCCGGGGTCGGCAAACAGACCATCTACCGCTGGTGGCCGTCGAAGGCCGACGTCCTCCTCGACGCCTCCCTCTCCCTCGCCGGGGACGCGGAGACAGAGGCCGAGTGGACCGGCTTCCCGGACACGGGGGATCTCGCCGCCGACCTGAAGTACGTACTGCGGGCGACGGTGGACGAGCTGAACGACGAGAAGTACGAGGCCCCCGCGCGCGCCCTCACGGCGGCCGGGGCGACCGACCCCGCGCTCGGGGCGCGCTTCACCGAGCAGCTGCTGGAACCGCAGCTCGCCCTGTACGAGGCGCGGTTGCGCACGGCGAGGGAAGCCGGGCAGCTCGCGCCGGACCTCGACCTGCGGCTGACGGTGGAGATGCTGGTCGGCCCGCTGACGTACCGGTGGCTGCTGCGGACGGCGCCGCTGACGCACGGTTACGCGGATGCGCTGGTGGACCGGGTGCTGGGCGGGGTGGCGTCCGTCACCGCGGACTAGCCGCACGGAAGGCCACCGGACGATAAATGCCCGAATTCTTCGCGTATATACCGGCTTTCGGTCACCCATCCCGAACCCCCCGGTCGTGGAGAGCGGTCACCCGGGGCTCAGGATGGTGGGACCATGTGAAGGTCCGCCGGGGCAACCGTGAGGTGAGGGGATAGATGGGGTCCGAGTCCGGCCGCTTCAAACGCGGCGAGCAGAGCAGGATTTCCCAGTGGCTGCTTCGGCGCCGGAAGCCCGGCGCCGCCGAGGACCCCGGACGCGAGCGCGAGGAGCTCCTCCTGTCCGTCGCCGCCGCAGGCCTGCCGCTCGCCCCCGCCGCCCATCCCGCCGGCTACCGGTGTTCGTGCGACCGGATCGGCTGTCCGACGCCGGCCCGGCACCCGCTCTCCTTCGCCTGGCAGACCCAGTCGACCACCGACCGCGCGCAGGTCGAACGCTGGGCGCGCAACCAGCCCCAGGCCAACTTCATCACCGCGACCGGCATGGTCCACGACGTGCTCGACGTCCCGCTGGAGGCCGGCGCCGCCGCCCTCGCCCGGCTGCTGGAAGCCGGCATCGAGGTCGGCCCCGTCGCCGAGTCGGGCGGTACGGGCGACCAGGCCCGCATGCTCTTCTTCACCGCCACCCGCGGCACCCCCGAGGACGAGGACGAGTGGTGGCCCTGCGAACTGGACTGCCATCCCGAGACGATGGACGAGCACCCCGGGCTCCGCTGGCACTGCCGGGGCAGCTATGTCCTGGTCCCCCCGGCGGCCCTCCCCGGTGACCAGTCGGTGACCTGGCTGCGCGGGATGGAGCACCCCCTCCCGGACCCGCTCACCCTCCTGGAAACCCTGACGGACGCCTGCGCCGAGTACGCGGGCGCCTCCCCCCAGACCCCGGCGGCGGTCGCCTGGCCCCTGGGCCGCTAACCCCGGACCCCGGCCGGGGTCCGGTCAGCCGGGGCGGTCAGTGGATCTGGGTGACCACCACGTCGAGGGACCACGCCTTGGCCGGCTTCGCGGGGGCCTCGGCCTCGACCACGTAGCCCAGGTCCCGCAGGGCCGTCACCAGCTCGGCGGGGGTCGCCGGGGCCGCGCCCGCGAGCAGCAGGTCCCGGACCAGCCGGCCCTTCGTCGCCTTGTTGAAGTGGCTCACCACCGACCGCTTCTCGACCCCGTCCACCACCTGCGAGTGCAGCACCCGCACGGTAGCCGTCCGGCCCGCCACCTCGCCCTTCGGCTTCCACGCCGACGCGTACGCCGACGACCGCAGGTCCAGCACGAGGCCCTCGCCGGCCGCCTCCGGCATGGCCTCCGCCATCGGGGCGCGCCAGTACGCCCCCAGCGCCCCCAGCGCCGGCAGCTTCACGCCCATCGAGCAGCGGTACGAGGGGATCCGGTCGGTGATCCGCACCGCGCCCCACAGCCCCGAGAAGACCAGCAGCGCGTCCTCGGCCGCCGTGCGCGCCGCCGGGGTGAGGTCGGCGAGCCCCAGGGCGTCGTACAGGACGCCCGTGTAGACCTCCCCCGCCGGGCGGGCGGCCGCCGAGCGCAGCTCCGCGTTCTTGGCGACCTCGCCCCGCAGCCCCTCGCTCAGGCCGAGCACCTCGCGGGCCTTGAGCTCGTCGGCCGCGCACAGCTCGACCAGCTCGTCCAGGACGGCCGCGCGCGCCGCGGCCAGGCCGGGCAGGGACAGCGCCTCCGGCTCCAGGGGTGCGCCGGAGCCGCCGGCGGCCTTTCCTTCGGACGGCGGCAGCAGCACGAGCACGGTGGTTCTCCTTCTTCGCGTACGAGCGCGGGGGTGCGGCCCCGACATGCCAGCGTAGGCCCTCCCGCGCGGGCCCCCGTCCCCTCACCGGCCCCGCCCACCCCGCCCGGCCCCGTTCACCGTGCCGCTCCGTGGCCGCCGACCTACGCTCGGGGCATGCCCCGTCGCCCGATGCACATGTCCGACGCGGCCAAGGCCGCGCTGCGCACCGCCCTGCAGAAGCTCCGGACGGAGCTGCACGCCACCGCGGACTTCCCCGCGCCCGTGCTCGAAGCCGCCGCGGCGGCCGCCCAGGCACCCGCGCTGTCCCACAAGGACGCCACCCACCTGCCGTTCTTCACGATCGACCCCCCGGACTCGAAGGACCTGGACCAGGCCATGTACCTGGAACGGCGGCCGGGCGGCGGATTCCGCGTCCACTACGCCATCGCCGACATGGCCGCCTTCGTCAAGCCCGACGGCGTACTGGACGCCGAGGCCCACAAGCGGGTCGAGACGCTGTACTTCCCCGACGTCAAGGTGCCCCTGCATCCGCCGGTGCTCTCCGAAGGCGCCGCCAGCCTGCTGCCGTACCAGACCGTCCCCGCCCTGCTGTGGCAGCACGACCTGGACGCCCACGGCGTGGTGACCGACTCGAACGTGAGCCGCGCCCTGGTCCGCAGCCGGGCCAAGCTGAACTACGCGGGCGTCCAGCAGGACATCGACGCGGGTACGGCCGAGGAGTCCGTCGCCCTGCTGCGCGACATCGGCACGCTGCGCGAGGCCGAAGAGGCCGAACGTGGCGCCGTCTCGCTCGTCCTGCCGGACCAGGAGGTCGCCTTCGAGGACGGGGAGTTCCTGCTGAGCTACCGGGCACCGCTGCCCGTGGACGGCTGGAACGAGCAGATCTCCCTGATGACCGGGATGGCCGCCGCCAAGATCATGCTGGAGAGCGGTACGGGCGTCCTGCGGACCCAGAAGAAGAGGACGCCCGACCCGGTCCCGGGACTGCGCATGATCGCCCGGCAGCTCGGCATCGACTGGCCGGACCACATGTCGTACGCCGAGCGGATCCGCACCCTCAATCCGGCCCTGCAGAACCACGCGGCCTTCCTCCACGAGGCCACCCGCCTGTTCAAGCGGGCGGAGTACACGACCTTCCGCGGCGGCGTCCTCCCCCAGTTCCCCCTGCACGCGTCGATCGCGGCCCCGTACGCGCACTGCACGGCTCCGATGCGGCGCCTGGTCGACCGGTACAGCGGTGAGCTGTGCGTGGCCGCCTGCGCGGACCAGGCCCCGCCGGCCTGGGTGCTCGCGGCCCTGGACGGCCTGCCGGGCACGATGGCCGGCGGCAAGGGCGGCACGGCGGACCGGGAGTCCGTCGACATCGTGGAGGCGGCACTGCTCAGGAAGCGGGTGGGCGAGACCTTCGACGCCGCCGTCATCGACACCGACGTGGACGCGCCCGCGCCGGCGTCGGGGGGCCTGGCGTATCTGGCGCAGCCCCCCGTGATGGGCCGGATCACCTCGCCGAGCGCGAGCCTCGCGCTCGGCGCGACCGTCCACGCCAAACTCGACCGCGCCGACCCCGAAGCGGGCCTCAACGTGGACAAGATCCTCTTCAGCGTGCCGTAGCGGCCCGCACCGCGGCGACCAGCGCCGCCGGGTCGTCGGCGTGGAAGCGCAGCCCGGTCGCGTCGCCGCGGCCACCCAGCGGCCGTACGTACGGCAGCGGCCGGTTCAGCTCCACCGTGACGGTGGTCTGGCTGCCCACGATCAGGTCCAGCACCCCGTCCTCGGAGACGGTGACCAGCCGGCCCTCGGGGTAGCGGCGGTCGACGCGGACCGTGGCCACCGCGTCCGCCGGGACGGTCAGGTCGAACAGGGCCCCGTAGCGGATCCGCAGGGAGCCGTCGGGGCGGACCACGTGCGGGCGCGTCACGCAGGCGGCGTGCAGGGCGAGCACGAGCAGGATCCCGTACAGGTCGAGCCCCAAGACCACCCGGTGGACCGCGGGCCAGGGGATGAGGAAGGCCAGGCCGACCGTCTCGATCACCGACACGAAGAGCATTCCGTACATCATGGCCGTCTGCGGTGCGGTGTATCCGACGGCCAGGTCCCCGGCCCGGACCCCGTGCTTACGGCGCAGCACCCACCAGCCGAGGGAGCCCCCGGCCCGCACCTCATGCCGCACCAGCCGCCGCACCTGCACCGGGACAACGGTGCGCACGGCCGCCCGCCACCCTGCCCCACTCATCCCCGGCCCCTCTCCATGAACGCCTCCATGACCCGGCGTACGACTTCTGCCTGCGCGGGTGCGTACTCGGCGAGTAGCGCCTCCTTGAATCCGGGCACGACGGCTCCCCCGGTGGGGATCGCGGCGAACACCTCGTCGGGGACGGCTGCCACCAGTTCGGCGGCCAGCCCCGGGATCCGGGGATCGTCGGCGGGGGCGTCGGCCAGCTCGTCGAGCCGCTCGTACAGCGCGAGCAGGTCCGGATCGGCGGCCAGCGGCCCGAGCGCCTCGTAGAGCCGCTCCCCGCCGGGGCCCGAGCCGTCGAGCAGCGTCAGGTGCTCGCGGTCCATGGCGGCACTCGGGGAAGCCGTCTGCGGCGCCTTGGCGAGCAGCGCGGCGAGGGCGGGCGAGACCGGTTCGGTCTCCCCGGGCGGCGCGTCCAGCAGCACGGCGAGCCGACGCCGGCGCTCGGCCAGCTCGGCCTCCTGCCGGGCCAGGTCGGCGTCGAGCTCCTCCAGCACGTCGGCCAGTTCGCGCCCCGCGTCGTCCACGAGGACGTCCCGCACCTCGTCGAGGCTCAGACCGAGCTCGGCGAGCCGGCGTACGCGGGCCAGCAGGACGGCGTCGCGGACGCTGTAGGCCCGGTACCCGTTGGGGCGCCGCTCCGGCTCCGGGAGCAGCCCGACGTGGTGGTAGTGCCGGATCGCCCGGGTGGTGACCCCGACGAGCGCGGCGATCTCTCCGATCCGCATGGCCCCAGTAGAAACCCTGCCGTTGCGGCAAGGTCAAGGCGGCGGCTGACCACGGGTACCATGGGCCACGCAGATCGACACAAGCGGGCGGCCGCGTCGGGGTCTTCGGATCCCGCCGAGGAACGTCCGGGCTCCACAGGGCAGGGTGGTGGGTAACGCCCACCCGGGGTGACCCGCGGGACAGTGCCACAGAAAACAGACCGCCGGGGGCTTCGGCCTCCGGTAAGGGTGAAACGGTGGTGTAAGAGACCACCAGCGCCTGAGGTGACTCAGGCGGCTAGGTAAACCCCACCTGGAGCAAGGTCAAGAGGATCCGTCCACGGACGGGTCTGCGCGAACGTTCGAGGGCTGCTCGCCCGAGTTCGCGGGTAGACCGCACGAGGCCGGCGGCAACGCCGGTCCTAGATGGATGGCCGTCTCCCCGGCGACCGCGAGGTCACCGGGTGACAGAACCCGGCGTACAGCTTGTGTCGGTCTGCGCTCACTCCGCCGCGGTCTGGGCGACACGCCACAGCCGCCGCGGCAGGTCCCCCTCCTCGAAGGCATGGACCTCCTGGAGCCTCCACCCCCGCGCGAGGGAGTCGACCAGGTCGCGGGAGAAGAAGTGGACGGCGAAGCCGCCGTGCTCCCAGATGTCGTCCCCGTGTGCGATACCGGCCCCGTAGTGCGCGTCGCCGGTGTGCCGGACGGTGTAGACGAAGGCGCCGCCCGGTCTGAGCACCCGCCGCACCTCGGCGACCAGCGCGTGGATCTCCTCGGTGGACAGCGCCATGCAGAGCAGCATGTGCGCGAACACGGCGTCGACCGAGGCGTCCGCGAGCGGCAGCGGCTCGCGCACGTCGTGCACCATGGCGGTGACCCGCCCTGCCAAGCCCCGCGCGCCGGCGGCGGCGCGCAGCTGGTCGAGGCCCACCGGGCTGAAGTCGGTGGCCAGGACGGTGAAGCCGGCGCGGGCGAAGTGGAGCGCGTCGCGGCCGTGTCCGGCACCCAGTTCCAGCACCTCGCGGGCTCCGGCGGCCCGGAAGACCGCGGTGGCGTGGACGGCCGGCTCGGAGGGGACCTCGCCGTACATGCCGGGGTGCTCGGCGTAGGTGTGCTGCCAGTGCTCGCGCTGGACGGCGGCGAGCCCGGCCTCCGGCGCCTGCTTGCGTGGTTCGTGCTCGGACATCCAGGCCACCTCCCGTGAGGTCAGCCTAGTTGCCCGATGGCCGCGTCACCGCAGGTGGGACGTGTCGTTCAGGAGGCGGACCGAGGCGTTGCCGTCGGCGTAGTAGGCCACCGCCGAGAGGGAGGCCGCGGAGAGTTCCATGCGGAACAGGGACTCCGGTGGGGCGCCCAGCGCGAGGCGGACCAGGATCTTGACCGGGGTCACGTGGCTGACCAGCAGGACCGTGCGGCCCGCGTGGGCGGCCAGCAGCCGGTCGCGGGTGGCCGAGACGCGGCGGGTCGCGGCCGTGAAGCTTTCGCCGCCGCCCGTGGGGGCCGCCTTCGGGGAGTCCAGCCAGGCCTGCAGGTCGTCGGGGAACCGCTCCCGCACCTCGGCGAAGGTCAGGCCCTCCCACGCGCCGAAGTCCACCTCGCGCAGGCCCTCTTCGACCGTGACCGGGAGGCCGAGGCGGTCGGCGACGGCCTGGGCGGTCTCGCGGCAGCGGCGCAGCGGGGAGCTGATGACCGTCTGGACCGTGCCGCGCGCGGCCAGCGCCTCGGCGACCGCGGACGCCTGGCGCCGCCCGGCCGGGGACAGTTCGGGGTCGGAGCCGCCGCTGCCGGAGAAGCGCTTCTGCGGGGTGAGGGCGGTCTCGCCGTGCCGCAGCAGCACGAAGGTGGCGGGGGCTCCCATGTCGGGCCCCCAGCCCTGGCCTCCGGCGGGGGCCTGCGCGACGGGCTCGGCCCGGCCGGGCGACGGTGCCGCGGGCGCGGCCGGTGCCGCTTCGGTGCGGCCGGGCTCCGCGAACAGGGTGTCGGCACCGGCCTCCGCGGGCACCGCCGGGGTGGCCTTCGTACGGGAAGCGGAGGCGGGTGCCTCGAACAGCGCGCCGGCGGCGGGCCGTGCCGCCTCGGCCGGGCGGGCCGCGGCCGCGCCGCCGGCCGCCGATCCAGGGGCCTCCGCCGGGCCGTGGCCGGCCGCGCCGGCGCGGGCTGCCGCGCCGGTCCTGCCGGTGGCCAGGGCCGCGCGGGCGGCGGCGGCTCCGGCCGCGGCGTCGCCGGGCGGGCCGGACGGCGGGGGCGTGGCCAGGGCGCGGGCCGCCGAAGCGTCCAGGGCGGCCGTGGAGCCGGACGGCTCCCACTGCTTGCCGCGCCGGCCCGCGTCCATCGCCTCGTTGGCGAGCCGGTCCGCGTGCTTGTTCTGCTCGCGCGGGATCCACTCGTACGTCACCTGGGAGGCGGGGAGGATCTTCGCCGCCTCCGCTGCCAGCGGCTTCATGTCCGGGTGCTTGATCTTCCAGCGGCCCGACATCTGCTCGACGACGAGTTTCGAGTCCATGCGGACCTGGACCACCGCGTCCGGGGCAAGCTCCCGGGCGGCCTTGAGGCCGGCGATCAGGCCCTTGTACTCCGCCACGTTGTTCGTCGCGACGCCGATGAACTCGGCGCGCTCGGCCAGCGTCTCGCCCGTCGCCGGGTCGAGGACCACCGCGCCGTAGCCGGCGGGCCCCGGGTTGCCCCGGGAACCGCCGTCCGCCTCTACGACGAACCCGACAGGCCCCCGCATCAGATGCCCGAGTCCGCCGTACGGACCAGGATGCGGCCGCAGTTCTCGTGCCGGACGATCTGGTCGCGGGCCGCGGCCTTGATCTCGTTGACCTCGGCCATGTCGAGCTCCAGGCGGCAGCCCTCGCAGCGGCGCTGGTACAGGCGCGCGGCGCCGACCCCGCCCTGCTTGACGCGGATCTTCTCGTACAGGGCCATCAGGTCGGCCGGCATGGACGCCACGATGACCTCGCGGTCCTTGGTGACCTTCGCGGCCTCGGTGTCGAGCTCGCCGGTGGCGGCGTCGCGGCGCGCGGTGGCGTCCGCCAGCTTGGCCTCCAGGGCGGAGACGCGCTCGGTGAGCTCGGTGACGCGCTCCTGCGCGCCCTCCAGACGCTCCATGACCTCCAGGACCACGTCCTCCAGGTCTGCCTGCCGCTTGGCGAGGGAGACGACCTCGCTCTGCAGGTTCGCCAGGTCACGGGCCGAGATGCCGACGCCGGAGTCGAGCCGCTGCTGGTCGCGGGCGGCGCGCTGGCGCACCTGGTCCACGTCCTGCTCCGCCTTGGTCTGCTCGCGGGCGGCGTCGCTCGCCTGCGTCTGGGCCGCCACGAGCAGGTCGCGCTGCTGCGTCAGGTCCTTGGTCAGGGAGTCGACCTCGGCGTGCTCGGGCAGCGACTTGCGCTTGTGGGCGAGCTGAGACAGCCGGACGTCCAGGGCCTGGACGTCGAGAAGTCGGATCTGGTCGGCGGGCTCGGCGTTCAGTTGGGGGCTCCAGAGGTAGAAGGGGGTGTGACGGACGGCGCGTGGGCCGTCCACGGGTCGGTGACCGTGCGCGAGACGTGGGTCCGCAGACCCCAGCCCTGGCGCTCGGAGATCGCGTCGAGCTGCGCGGCGGCCTGCTCGCACCAGGGCCACTCGGTGGCCCAGTGCGCGGCGTCGACGAGGGCCAGCGGGCTCTGCTCGCGGGCCTCGGACACCGGGTGGTGGCGCAGGTCGGCGGTCAGGAAGGCGTCCACGCCGGCGGCCCTGACCTGGTCGAAGAGGCTGTCGCCGGAGCCGCCGCTGACGGCGACGGTACGGATGAGCGCGTCGGGGTCGCCGGCCGCGCGGATGCCCTGGGCGGTCTGCGGGAGCCGGGCCGCGGCGCGGGCGGCGAACTCGCGGAGGGTCTCGGGGTGGTCCAGTTCGCAGATCCGGCCGAGGCCGCGGCGGCCGGCGGGGTCGCTCGGGTCGGGCACGAGCGGGCCGGTGACGCGCAGGTCGAGGGCGCCGGCGAGGGCGTCGGAGACTCCGGGGTCGGCGGTGTCGGCGTTGGTGTGGGCCACGTGCAGCGCGATGTCGTTCTTGATCAGCGTGTGCACGACGCGGCCCTTGAAGGTGCCGGCCTGGACGGTGGTGGTGCCGCGGAGGTAGAGGGGGTGGTGGGTGACGATCAGGTCGGCGCCCAGCTTCACCGCCTCGTCGGCGATCTCCTGGACGGGGTCCACGGCGAACAGGACGCGGGAGACCTCGGCGTCGGGGTCGCCGCAGACGGTGCCGACGGCATCCCACTGCTCGGCCCGCGAGGGGGGCCAGAGAGCGTCCAGGGCGGCGATGACTTCAGAGAGACGGGGCACGGGCCAAGGCTACCGTCCGTGGCCCCCGGGCTCCGCCCGGCTCCTGGGGCTCCGCCCCGGACCCCGCGCCTCAAACGCCGGCGGGGCTGGATGTTGCCCGCCCGAGTGCGCGGGTGCGGCTGCAAGACCGGGGCTCCGCCCCGGACCCCGCCGCCTCAAACGCCGGCGGAGGCTGGATTTGCCCGGCCTCAGCCCGCACGTGCGCGTAGCGCGACCTTGCGCCCAGGCGGGTTGGATTGCCCGCAGGGCAAATTCAGCCTCGCCGGCGTTTGAGGCGCGGGGGTACGGGGGCGGAGCCCCCGCAACGGCGCCGCGCGCTCGGTGCGAACCCCTGCTACCGCGCCAGGAAGCCGCGGAGGTCGTCCAGGACCTTGTCGGCGGCGGTCACGCCAAGGCCCAGGTACCACGTCTCGTCCGGGACGTCCTTGGCCCGGCCCTGCTTGACCGCGTCCAGGCCCTTCCACAGCGGGTTGCCCTCGGCGGAGTCCCGCTTCGTCTTGTCCTTCGGGCCGTACACCCCCGTGAAGATCCAGTCCGCGGCCGCCTCGTCCATCCGCTCCGGGCTGATCTCCACCGCCAGGTCCTCGGCCTGCTGGTTCTGCGGGCGCGGGATGCCCGAGTCCTTCAGGATCGTGCCGATGAAGGAGGCCCCGGCGTACAGGCGGGTCTTGCCCGGCATGTAGCGCAGCATCGTGACCGTCGGCTTCGTCTCGCCGATGTCCGCGCCGAGCTTCGCCGCCTTGGCCTGGTACGCGGCCAGCTTGGCCTTCGCCTCGGCCGTCTTGTCGAGCGCGGCCGCGTTCAGGAGGTAGTTCTCCTTCCACGGGAAGCCCGGGCGGATGGAGAAGACGGTCGGGGCGATCTTCGACAGCGCGTCGTACTTGTCCGCGGCGCGCAGCTGGCTGCCGAGGATGAGGTCGGGCTTGAGCGCGTTGATCGCTTCCAGGTTGAGGTTGTTGATGGTGCCGACCGACTTCGGCTCGCCGGCGTCCTTCTTCAGGTAGTCGGGGATGCCCTCGTCGCCCTCGGACGGCGCGTAGCCGACGGGCTGCATGCCCAGCGAGACAACGTTGTCCAGTTCACCGACGTCGAGGACGACGACCCGCTTCGGCGCGGCCTTGAGCTCGGTGGTGCCCATGGCGTGCGTGACCGTACGCGGAAACCGCCCGGCCGGGGCGGTGGTCCCGAAGGCGGCCGTCTTCGCCGCGGCGTCCGCGAACTCCTTGCCGCCCTGCGCGACGGCCTTCTTGTCGCCACCGCTCCCCGCCTTGGTGTCCCCGGCCGCCTTCTCGCCCTGGCCGCCGCAGCCGGTGAGGGCGAGCGCCGCGGCCGCGGCGAGGGAGACGGCTGCGGCTGCGCGGCGCCGGAGGGAAGAGGACGGCAAGGACATGGGATGGCTCCTGGAGTCGGGGGCGGCATCGCAGTTAGGCAAGCCTAACCACGCCCGCTCACCCTAAACGCCCCGATATCGCACAGCACAATCGCCACCGCCGGCACAGCCGAATCGGCAGGCGGACACCCGTACGTGTGAAGCGTCCTGGGTCGTGTTGTTCGGCAGGAAGTGCGAAAACTAGCTTCGCCACCGGAGGTGACGGCCCGGATGACTGTCTGTGCCATCGAGATCGAGATGACGACCACGGCGACCACGGCCCCGTTCACGATCGCCGCGGACGGGTCGTACGCCGCCCGGCTCGCCGGGGACGGCGAGGCGCGGTACGCCGAGCGCTGGACGCTGGCCGGGCCCGAGCCGTACGCGGTGCCACTGCCGCTCGCCCAGCCCGAGGAGGCCGACAGCGAGGTGCTGCCGCTGGCGGACGGGCGGGTGCTGATCCACCGCCGGGTCGCGGAGCGGCACGCCTTCGCGCTGCTGTACCCGACGGGCGGCGCCGCGGACGGGCCGCGCACCGGGGAGCTCCCGCTGGGCTCGGTGGGGCCGCAGGACGCGGGCGCGGGCGTGGAGGACGTACGGGTCCGCCTGCTGCCACCGTCCCCGGACGGACTCGGCGCCTTCGCGCTGGCCGTGACCGCCGCCGCGACCACCGTCTGGCAGGTGGCCGGGGGCGGCTTCGGGCCGGTCGCCCGGATCCCGGGCCGGTGCTCCGGCGGCGTCTGGCTGGACCGGACGGGCCGGATGCTGGCCCTGGACCGGGAGCTGGCGGGGACGGTCAAGGCCGTCGCCGTGGATCTGGGGCGCGGCGGCGAGGTGTCGCCGCTGCTCCAGATCGCGGAGGGCAGCGACGACCGGCTCCTGCTGGCCGACCCGGACAGCGGGCTGCTGCTGCTCCGCTCCGACGCTCCGGGCGAACCGCGCCTGGGCTGGGGCGTGTTGGGCAGCTCCCTGCCGGTCCGCTTCCCGGAGTGCCTGCGGTCGCAGGACGCGACCCCCTTCGCCGTCCAGCCGGGCCAGGCCCTGATGCCGGAGACGTGCGGGGTCGCGCTCCGGTCGGCCGACGGTGGGGGTACCCCCAGCGGTAGCTGGGGGAGGATCCTGCTGTGGCGCCCCGCCGACCGGCACGTCTTCCGGCTCCCCGCGCCCGCGGGCTGGCTGGGCGGGACGGGCCTGTGGAGCCCCGAGGGTCGCCTGCACCTCCCGTACGCGACCCCCGAGGTCCCCTGCGGCATCGTCGGGCTGACCCTGCCGGTCTCCCCTCCTCCGCCGGTCCGCCTGGACCCGCCGCCGGCCCCGGCCCCGCGCCCGATCCCCCTCCAGCAGGCGCCGCTCAGTCGTGCTTGAGGCCCAGGACCTCCGTCGCGGCGAAGGTCTCGTTCGCCGGGCGGGAGTCGTAGTGCGGGGTCAGGACCTCGTCGAGCTCCTCGTAGGAGAAGGCCTCCTTGGTCGTGTCGAACTTCGCCGCCACGCGCGGGCGTTCCATGACGACCACGATCCCGCCGTGCACGACGAACAGCTGCCCGTTGGCCTTGGCCGAGGCGGGCGAGGCCAGGTAGCCGACGAGCGGGGAGACGTGCTCGGGGGCGAGCGGGTCGAGCTTGCCCTCCTCCGGGACCTGGAAGCCCGCGAAGACGTCCTCGGTCATACGGGTGCGGGCGCGCGGGCAGATGGCGTTGGCCGTCACCCCGTACTTGGCCAGGGCCAGGGCGGTGGAGGTGGTCAGGCCGACGATGCCGCCCTTGGCGGCGGCGTAGTTGGGCTGGCCGGCCGAGCCGCCGAGGAAGGCCTCGGAGGAGGTGTTGACGATCCGGCCGTAGACCGGTCCGCCCGCCGCCTTCGACCGCTCGCGCCAGTGCACGGAGGCGAAGTGGGTGGTGTTGAAGTGGCCCTTGAGGTGGACGCGGATGACCGAGTCCCACTCCGCCTCCGACATCGAGAAGACCATCCGGTCGCGCAGGATGCCGGCGTTGTTGACCAGGATGTCGAGCTTCCCGAAGCTGCTCACCGCCAGCTCGACCAGCTCGCGCGCCTGCTCGAAGTCGGCCACGTCGCCCAGGTGCGCGACCGCCTGCCCGCCCGCGGCGCGGATCTCCTCGGCCACCTCCTCCGCCGGCGCGGCCGAGGCCTCCCCGGAGCCGTCCCGTCCGGGCTGCCCGAAGTCGTTGACGACCACGCTCGCGCCGAGCCGCGCGAGCTCGATCGCCTCGGCCCGGCCGAGCCCGCGGCCCGCGCCCGTGACGATGGCGGAGAGTCCCTCAAGTGGCAGTGCCATGCGTAGCGTTCCTCTCAGAACGGGTCAGAGTGGGTCAGAGTGGGTCAGAGCTCGATGCAGGTGCGCAGGGCCACGCCCGTGCGCATCTGGTCCAGGGCGTCGTTGACCTCGGCGAGCTGCACCCGGTGGGTGATCAGGTTCTCCAGGTCGATCCGGCCGGCCCGCCACAGCGCGATGGTGCGCTCGTACGAGCGGAGCACGTCGCCGCCCCCGTACATCGACGGCAGGATCTTCTTCTCGTCGAAGAACAGCGAGAACATGTTGACCTGGTAGTTGTCGTCGAGGGCACCCGCGCCGACGATGACGACGCTGCCGCCGCGCCGGGTCATCTCGTACGCCTTGTGCGCGGTCGCCGACTTGCCGACGACCTCGAAGACGTAGTCGAAGCCCTCACCCGCGGTGACGCGGTTCTTGGCGTCGGCGAACTCCTCCGGGGAGACCGCCTCGGTGGCGCCGAACCGCAGCGCCGCCTCCCGCCGCGAGGCGACCGGGTCCACGGCGATGATCTGGGCCGCGCCCTGGACCTTGGCGCCCTGGATGACGGATATGCCGACGCCGCCGCAGCCGATGACGGCGACCGAGGAACCGGCCTCCACCTTGGCGGTGTTGATGGCCGCGCCGAGCCCGGTGGTGACGCCGCAGCCGATCAGCGCGGCGATGTCGAAGGGCAGGTCGTCGGGGATCGGGATGGCGCAGGCGGCCGGGACGACCATCTCCTCGGAGAAGGTGCCGGTGCCGGCGAAGCCGAAGATGTCGCTGGTCGCCCGCCGGAAGTTGGGGGTGGCCACGTTCCCGAAGGCCTCCAGGCACAGGTGGCCCTGGCCGCGCTTGCAGGAGGGGCAGTGGCCGCACGGCGGCAGCCAGCAGACGAGGACCCGGTCGCCGATCTTGTGGCTGACGACCCCGTCGCCGACGTCCACGATCACGCCGGAGCCCTCGTGCCCGGGGATGAAGGGGGCGGGCTGGGGCAGTACGCCGCTCATCGCGGACAGGTCCGAGTGGCACAGGCCGGTGGCCTTGACGCGGATCCTGACCTTGCCGGGGCCGAAGCCCACGGCCTCCATGTCGTCGACGACTTCGAGCTTGTCCTGGCCGATCTCGCTCTGCAGTGCTGCGCGCACGGTGCGGCTCCTTCTACAGGGTGGATTACGCGTGTTCGACGACGGTGTCGGCGAGGACCGGCGCGTCGTCCCGTTCGACGGCGGTCACCGACACCAGGACGCGGCCGGGCTCCTGCCACATCCGGATGCGCAGCGTCTCGCCCGGGAAGACGATCCCGGCGAAGCGCGTGCGGTAGGCGCGGACCCGGGACACGTCCCCGTCGAGGACGGTGTCGACGACGGCCTTCAGGGTCATGCCGTACGAGCACAGGCCGTGCAGGATCGGCTGGTCGAAGCCGGCCATCTTGGCGAACTCGGGGTCGGCGTGCAGCGGGTTCCAGTCGCCGGAGAGGCGGTAGAGGAGCGCCTGGTCCTCGCGGATGCGCCGCTCCTCGGTGCGGTCGGGGGCGCGCTCGGGCAGCTCCTCCTTGGCGGAGGGGCCGCGCTCGCCGCCGAAGCCGCCCTCGCCCCGTACGAAGATCTGCGCGTCGCTGGTCCACAGCGGCCCGTCGGCGTCCGCGACCTCGGAGCGCAGCACGATGACGGCCGCCTTGCCCTTGTCGTAGACGGCGGCGACCTTGGAACTGGAGGTGGCCTGCCCCTTGACGGGGATGGGCCGGTGCAGCTCGATGGAGTGGCCTCCGTGCAGGACGGCGGCGAGGTTCACGTCGATCCCGGGCGCGGAGAGGCCGCCCAGCATGGCCATGCCGGCGCCTGCGACGGTCGCGAAGCTGGGGAGGACGTGGAGCTTGGACTCCAGGGTGTAGCGCAGCTCGTCGGGGTCGGTGGCGGGCAGTCCGGCGCCGAGGCCGAGGTGGTAGAGCTGGATGTCCTTGTGGTCCCAGCCGATGTCCCCCTGGCGGGGGTCGGCGGCGAGGGCCCTGGCGGCATCGATCGGCATGAGGATGCTGCTCCTTGGGTTTCTCTGGTTCTTTGGAAGACCTCGGTGCGGCCGTCCGCACCGTCGGCCGCACCGAGGTCGCATGCGGACCGGTTTTAGAACGCGTTCTAGGACCGGTGAGGGAATGTATAACGCACGCCCCAGCAGTTGGGAAGACTCCTGACTTCACGTCAGATAGGCTTTCCGGGTGGACGAAATGCCCGTGGAACACCGCCAGGCCCGTGCCCTGCGCGTCCTGCTGGATCCGCAGAACCCGGCTCTGGCGCTCCAGCTCGGCCTCCAGCCCGACCTCGAGGTCGTACGGGAGCTGACGGCGCGGCCGGTGGTGGCGCTGGTCGAGGAGGTCGCCTCCGTGACGGCCGTGCTGGCGGACGACCCCGAGTGCCGGGTCCTGGTGCTGACGGGCTCGGCCCCTCCGGGCCTGCTGGACGCGGCGCTGGGCGCGGGCGCGGCGGGACTGGTGGTGCGGGACGGGCCGGTCGAGGAGCTGGCCGACGCGATCCGCCGGGCGTCGATGGGCGAGACGGTGGTGGACCCGGGCCTGGGGTGAGGGTGAGCCGGTAGGTACTTTGACCCGATGGGCCTTTTCGACAAGCTGACCGGTACGAGGCACCCCGAGGCCGGTGTCCGGCCCCTGCCCACCATGGAAGTCCGGGCCGCGCTGCTCGCGCTCGACGGCCCGGACGTGCAGTTCACGCTGCGCGAGGGCACGCCGAAGGAGGGCGCCGACCTGGTGGCGGTGTGGCGGATCCCGCCAGGCCCGTGGCATCCGCGGCGGGGGCAGACCCTGCTGCGCCTCGTCCCCGCGAAGCGGGAGGTTCGCACGCTGGACGAGAAGTGGGAGCGGTTGGAGGACGGCGAGCGGTCCTTCAACGGCAAGGGCCTCAAGTACTCCCGAGGCCCGTTGACCTCGCTCTCCACGCAGTGGACGGTGGAGCGGGACCCGGACGGCCGCCGCCGCCTGACGGAGACGTCCTCCTTCAGCTCCACCCGGGTGAAGTCCCCCCTCCGCGATGCGGTGCTCGCCGCGGGCTGGACCTGGCGCGGAGTCTTCCGCCTCTGAGCGTTCGAGCGCGGCGCCGCTCCGGGGGCTCCGCCCCCGCACCCCCACGCCTCAAACGCCGGCGAGCTGATTTTTCGCCGCCCAGGTACGCCGGTGCGGCTACAAGATTCAGGGCTCCGTCGTTTGCGGAGCGGGTCCGGGGCAGAGCCCCGATCTTGTACCCGCACGCGCGGCCTCAGAGCGGGAAAATCCAGCCCCGCCTGCGATTGAGGCGCGGGGTCCGGGGCGGAGCCCCGATGTTTGAGCCGCACACAACCCGGCCACGGCGGTCAAATCCAGCCCCGCCGGCGTTTGAGGCGCGGGGTCTGGGGCGGAGCCCCAGGGGACGGCGCCGGGGGGGCTACTTGCGGAGCAGGGTGACCACCGCCGCGCCGCCCAGGCCGATGTTGTGGGCGAGGCCCACCCGGGCGCCGGGGACTTGGCGGGGGCCGGCCTCGGCGCGGAGTTGCCAAACCAGTTCCGCGGCCTGGGCCAGGCCCGTCGCGCCCAGAGGGTGGCCCTTGGAGATCAGGCCCCCGGAGGGGTTGACCACCCATCGGCCGCCGTAGGTGGTGGCCCCGCTCTCCACCAGCTTCCCGGCGGCGCCGTCCTCGCACATGCCGAGCGCCTCGTACGTGAGCAGTTCGTTGATGGAGAAGCAGTCGTGCAGCTCGATCACGTCGACGTCCTCGATGCCCAGGCCCGACGCCTCGAAGACCTGCCGCCCGGCCGCCGCCGACATCGGCTTGCCGACCACGTCGATGCACGAGCCCGAGGAGAAGGACTCCTCCGTGTCCGTCGTCATCGACTGAGCGACGATCTCGACCGCCTTGTCGTGCAGGCCGTGCCGGACCACGAACCGCTCCGACACCACCAGCGCGGCCGCCGCCCCGTCCGACGTCGGCGAGCACTGCAGCTTGGTCAGCGGGGAGTGGATCTCCTTCGCCGCCAGGATCTCCTCGACCGAGTACACGTCCTGGAACTGCGCGTTCGGGTTGTTCGCCGAGTGCTTGTGGTTCTTGGCGCCGACCGCCGCCAGCTGCGCGGCCGTGGTCCCGTAACGCTCCATGTGCTCGCGCGCCGCGTTCCCGAAGATCTGCGCCGTGGGCGGGGACATCTCGAAGCCGTGGCCCGCCGCCATGATGCCGTAATGGCGGGCCACCGGGGACGTCTTGAAGTCGCCGCCGTCCGCGCCCCCGCCCAGCGCGCCGCGCTTCATCTTCTCGAAGCCGAGCGCCAGCACGCAGTCGTTGATCCCGCCCTCCACGAACTGCCGCGCCATCATCAGCGCCGTCGAACCGGTCGCGCAGTTGTTGTTCACGTTGTAGACCGGGACGCCGCTCAGCCCCAGCTCGTACGCCGCCCGCTGCCCGGCCGTGGAGGCCTGGAAGCAGTACCCGACCGGCACCTGCTCGACCAGCCCGTAGTCCACCCCCGCGTCCGCGAGCGCCGCGCTCCCGGCCTCCTTCGCCATGTCCCAGTACTGCCAGTCCCGCGACTCCGGCTTCTCGAACTTCGTCATGCCGACGCCCACGATGTACGACTTCATGCCCCTGGTGTCCCTTCAGTCCCTGGGAAGGCCGAGGATCCGCTCGGCGACGACGTTGAGCTGGACCTGCGTGGTGCCCCCGGCGATGGTCAGGCAGCGGGACATGAGCATCCCGTGCACCGCCCGCTCCCCCGCCCCCTCCCGTACCGCGCCCGCCGGCCCCAGCAGTTCGAGCGCGAGCTCGGCGGTCCGCTGCTGGTGCGGGGTCTGGACGAGCTTGCGTACGGACGCGCCCGCGCCCGGCTCCAGCCCCGACACCTGCTGGAGCGTGGTGCGCAGCCCGATGCAGGCCAGCGCGTGCGCCTCGGCGGTGAGCGCCCCGATGCGCGCCCGATAGGCGCCGTCGAGGTCGGCGGAACGGGCGAGGAGGGCTTCCAGGCTGGGGGTACCTCCCGGGCCGCCAGGCCCAGGGGGAGTGTCGAAGGTCATCTGGTCGGCCATGTGGACCCGCTCGTTGCCGAGGGTGTTGCGGGCCACCTTCCAGCCGCCGTCGGCCGCCCCGACGAGCGCGTCCGCCGGGAGCCGGACGTCGTCGAAGTAGACCTCGTTGAAGAGGGCCTCCCCGGTGATCTCCTTGAGCGGCCGGATGTCGATGCCGGGGGTGTTCCTCATGTCGACGACGAAGTAGCCGAGCCCCTTGTGCTTGGGCGCGGCCGGGTCCGTGCGGGCGAGCAGGATCCCGTAGTCGGCGCTGTGCGCGGAACTCGTCCACACCTTCTGCCCGTTGACCTTCCAGGAGCCGTCCTGCGCGCGCTCCGCCCTGGTCCGCAGCGAGGCCAGGTCCGAGCCCGCCCCCGGTTCGGAGAAGAGCTGGCACCAGGTGACGTCCCCGCGCAGGGTCGGCAGGACGTACACCTCCCGCTGCGCGTCCGTCCCGTAGGCGATCAGCGAGGGCACGACCCAGGTGGCGATCCCGAGGTCGGCGACCTTGACCCCGGCCCGCCGCAGCTCCTGCTGGACGACGAGCTGCTCGACGGGC
Organism: Streptomyces sp. NPDC048337; assembly: GCF_043201175.1. Classification (NCBI taxonomy): domain Bacteria; kingdom Bacillati; phylum Actinomycetota; class Actinomycetes; order Kitasatosporales; family Streptomycetaceae; genus Streptomyces; species Streptomyces sp. NPDC048337. Next base: position 292,442 of record NZ_JBICYR010000006.1, on the reverse strand, counting down.
CCGGCGCCCAGGCCGTAGGGGGGCGGCAGGTAGGGGGCCGCGTAGCCGGTGGGGGCCAGGATCCGGCGGGCGGCCACCGGGTCGAGCCCGCGGGCGTCCTCGATGGCCGTACGGGCCTTCGCCCGGTGCGCCTCGGCCTCCGAGGGCAGTTCCAGCCGGAGCTCGCGCCGCGCACCCGCCGCCGCGAGCCGCACGGCCCGTACGCGGTGGCCGTCCCCGGGCCCGAGCAGCTGGCGGGCGACCAGGGCCCTGCGCAGGTGGATGTGGGCGTCGTGCTCCCAGGTGAAGCCGATGCCGCCGAGGATCTGGATGCAGTCCTTGGCGCAGGAGTAGGCGGCGTCGAGCGCGGTCCCGGCGGCGAGGGCGGCGACCAGGGAGCGCACCTCGGCGGGCTCGTCCATGGCCTGGGCGGCGTCCCAGGCGAGCGCGCGGGCCTGTTCCAGCCGGACCAGCATGTCGGCGCACAGGTGCTTGACGCCCTGGAACTGCCCGATGGGCCGCCCGAACTGCTCGCGCACCTTCGCGTACTCGGCAGCGGTCTGCAGGGCCCACGCGGCGGTGCCGCAGGCGTCGGCGGCGAAGAGCGTGCAGGCCAGGTCCCGTACGAGCGCGGCGTCCAGCTCCAGCAGCCGCCCGGGCCCCACGGCGACCCCGCGGGCCCGCACCTCGGCGGTGGGCCGGGTCGGGTCGGCGCTCTCCTGCGTACGGATGTCCAGCGCGGCCGCGTCCACGGCGAACCAGCGGGTGCCGTGCGCGGCCTCCGCGGCGAGCAGCACGAGCTCGGCCTCGCCGGCGCCGAGCACCGGGGGCGCGACCCCGTCGAGCAGGTGCCCGCCGCCCTCGACGGCGACGGCGGTCAGGGTCCCGGGCCCCAGCGCCACGGCCCCGACCCGGCCGTCGAGCGGTTCGGCCCCGGCCCGGTCCAGCAGTACGGAGGCCAGCGCGCTCGGCAGGTACGCCCCGGGCAGCGCCGCCCGGCCCGCCTCCTCGACGACGACGGCCAGGTCGAGGAGGGTCCCGCCGTCGAGGTGCGGCTCCAGCAGCCCCTGCGCGGTCATCGCGTCCCAGTAGGCGGGCCGCGAGCCGGTCTGCGGCGGGGTGTCGAGCAGCTTGCGCACCTCTTCGGGCGGCACGGCGCGCGCCACCCAGCCGCGCACCGCCTCGGCCAACTCCCGCTGTTCTTGCGTGATTCCGATGCCCATGCGCGCAGACTAGAACACGTTCCAATCTGACGGAAGGTCAGATTGGAACGTGTTCTTCGGGGCACTGACGGATCAGCGGCTCGCGGCCTTCAGCGCGGCGCGGGCCACCTCCTTCGCCTTCGTCTCACAGTCGCCCTTCGCGTACGGCTTGGCCTGGAGGCCGACCCAGACGGAGAGATTGCCCTCTCGGACGGACAGGACGCAGCTCCAGTCGGCAGTGGGGGTGCCCCAGTACCCCTCGGCGCCGAACCCGAGGCGGGGCGCCTCCCTCTGGCTGATCGCCTCCACCTGGAACCGCCGCTTCTGCGTGGCGGCGTTGCCGTCCGCGTCCCCGCCGAGGCTCAGGTCCCACCGGACCTGCCCGGCCGGCGACGCGGCGGTGTGCAGCCCGTCCCAGTTACAGCTCGCCTGCACCCTCTCGGGAGTCTCGGACCGGGTGTCCTGGGCCGGCGACCCGAACGCCAGCGGCACCTTCCCCGACGCCGCCTTACAGGTCGGAACGCCCGTGTACGTGTCGGGAGCCATGACCCGGCCCCGCACGTACAGCGCGACCCCGGTCCCGGCCACGACCAGCACCCCGGCGGCCACCAGCGCCGCGATCCGCCGCGGACTACGCCACGGGCTGCGTTCCGGCCCCGGCGAATCCAGCCCCTCCGGCGTTTGAGGAGCGGGGCGCGGGGCGGAGCCCCGATCCTGTGCCTGCACCTGCGTACCGGGGCGGGGCACATCCAGCCCCTCCGGCGTTTGAGGAGCGGGGGTCCGGGGGTCGGCCCCCGGCAGCGGCGCCGCAGGGGCGGCCGGGCGGCCGTCCAGCAGCCGGTCGATCCCCGCCCGCTGCTCCGCGAGCATCCCGTACACCGCAGCCGGCCACTGCCGCCCCGCCGGGGCAACCGGCCCGATCAGCTCCCGCAACCGCGAAGGGGTCGGCCGGTCCGCCGGGTCCTTGGCCAGGCACCCGGCAACAACCTCCCGCAGCCCCGCAGGGACCCCGCTCAGGTCCGGCTCCGCATGCACCACGTCGAACAGCGTCCGCAGGGCGGAGGACCCGACGAACGGACTACGGCCCGTCATCGCCATGACCAGCACCGAGCCGAGCGAGAACACATCACTGGCAGCCGTCAGCGGCTTGCCCTCGGCCTGCTCGGGCGACATGTACGCGGGCGAGCCCACGACCCACCCGGTCCGCGTCAGCCCGGTATCCCCCTCGGCCTCCGCCTCCGTCACCCGCGCGATGCCCAGGTCGATGACCCGTACCCCGTCCTCCGCGAGCAGCACGTTGTCCGGTTTCAAGTCCCGGTGCACCAGCCCCGCCCGGTGGATCTCCGTCAGCGCGGACGCCAGACCCGCCGCGAGGCGCCGTACGACGTCCTCCGGCAGCACCCCCACCGCCTCGACGACGGCCCCCAGCGACGGCCCGGCCACGAACACCGAGGCCAGCCACGGCGTCGCGGCGTCCGCGTCGGCGTCGATCACGGCCGCCGTGTACGCGCCGGACACCTTGCGCGAAGCGGTGACCTCACGCCGGAAGCGGGCCCGGAAGCCCTCGTCGTCGGCGTAGTGCGCGAGCACCTGTTTGACGGCGACGAGCCGCCCGTCCGGTCCGGCCGCCAGCAGCACCCGGCCCATACCGCCCTGCCCCAGCACACCGAGCACGTCGAACGGCCCCACCCGCTTCGGCCCGGAGAACCCCGGCCCCAACTCTTCCATTCCGCCCCCGCTCATACCGGCATGGCCGCCACCGCGGCGCGCGCGATGTCCTTGGCCTTCGACTCGCACCCGGCGGCCTCCGGATACTTCTGGTCGCCGAGGACCACCGACACCACCAGGTTGCCGTCCCGCACGTTGAGCGTGCAGGCGATCTCGTAGTAAGTGTCCGGGGCGCCCCAGTACGCGGCGTCACCCACTCCCAAACCCGTCTCGGACCTCCCCTCGCCGAAGTCCTTTCGCGCCCGCTCCGTCCCGTTGCCCTTCCTCGGATCGCTGCGCTGCAGCTCCCACGTGACGATCGCGTCCGGCCGTGACGGATGGACGACCTTGCCGTCCGCCGCTTCCCACGACGCCCCGTACCACTCGCAGCTCGTCTTCGCGCTGTCGGTCCGCTGGTCGTAGCCGTCCCTGTCCTTCCTCCGCTCCGGCAGCGGCAGCTTCCCCGCCGCCTCCGCACAGATCGGCATCGCCGCGTACTTGTCGGCGGGTCCGGCGGCCGACTGCTCACCACCGTCCCGCCACCAGGCGTACGCCCCACCGCCGATGGCAGCCGTGGCGAGCACCCCGCCCGCCACCCAGGCGGCGGTCCGCCGGCCCGGACGCCCGCGCGGCGCGGCCGCGTCCAGCCGGGTGACCACGGCGGTCGGCGGGGCCACGGGCGCCGGTGCGCGGAGAGGGTGCACGACGGTGCGTTCCGGATCGCCGAGCAGCCGGGCGATCTCCGCCTGCCGCGCCGTGACCATGCGGTGCACGGCGGGCGGCCACGGCCGGTCCGCCGTGCCCACCGGGCCGATGGCGCCGAGCACTTGCGCCGGGGTCGGCCGGGCCGCCGGGTCCTTGGCCAGGCACCACTCGACGATGCCGCGCAGCCCCGGCGGGAGGGCGCCCAGCTCCGGGGCGGCGTGGACGAGGTTGTAGAGGGTCAGCAGCGTGGAGGGTGCCGCGAAGGGGCTGCTGCCCGTGGCGGCCATGGCCAGGACCGAGCCGAGCGAGAACACGTCGCTCGCCGGGGTCAGTTCCTTCCCCTCGGCCTGCTCGGGCGACATGTAGGCGGGCGAGCCGACCACCAGTCCGCTCTGCGTCAGTTCGGCGGCGTCGGCCCCGCCCTCCGCGATCCGCGCGATACCGAAGTCGATGACCCGTACGCCGTCCGCGGCGAGCAGTACGTTGTCGGGCTTCAGGTCGCGGTGCACGAGCCCCGCCCGGTGGATCTCGACCAGCGCGGACGCCAGGCCCGCCGCGAGGCGCCGTACGGTCTCCTCGGGCAGGGCGCCGGCGCCCTCCACGGCGGCGCCGAGCGAGGGCCCGGCCACGTACACCGAGGCGAGCCACGGCGTCGGCGCGTCCGGGTCGGCTGCCATCACGGCCGCCGTGTAGGCGCCGGACACCTTCTGCGAGGCGGCGACCTCGCGCCGGAACCGGGCCCGGAACCCGTCGTCGGCGGCGAGCCGGTCGTGCACCTGCTTGACGGCGGCGAGCCGCCCGTCCGGCGCGGCGCCCAGCAGGACGCGGCCCATGCCGCCCCGGCCGAGCTCGGCGAGGAGGCGGTACGGTCCGAGGGCGGCCGGATCGGACTCCCTGAGCTGCCTCAGCGTCATCGCTTGGCCACCACCGTCATCCCGGACCGGGCGAGGTCCTTCGCGACGGACTCGCACTGCCCCGGGGGATGGGCCTTGCCCTGCACGGAGACGAAGATGTCCAGATTGACGTCCCGTACGTACAGCACGCAGTTGCTGTCACTCGCCTTGCGCGGCGGCTTCCAGAAGGCCTCCTCCGCGAACCCGATGGCGGGATCCCGCTTGGTGAGTCCGCGGATCCACAGGCCCTCGTGGCGGCTCTTCGCGCGCTCGGCCCCGGTCTTGCCGCCCGGCTGGGCCAGGTAGAGGTCCCAGCCCAGGTAGATCTCGTCGCCGGACCGGCTGTTCCACACGCAGAAGTTCACCGAGTCCGCCTCCCAGTCACGCGTCCCCTCGGAGCGGCCGTTCCCCCGGGGCGGGTCGAATGCGGGCGGCACCGTCACCTTGCCGACGATCTCCTCGCAGGTCGCCGGCACCTTCCCCGTGTACTTGTCCTGTACCTGCGCCAGCGGCACGCCGCCCGGCAACGGGACGTCCTCGGGCACGACCAGGAAGTAGACCTCCTGGACCAGCGGTCGCCCGACCGTCAGCAGGCCGCCCACCAGCGCGGCCACGAGGGCCACCCCCACCAGCGACCGGACCTTCCAACTCCGCCGCCGCCGGGGTGCCTTGGAGGGCGGTACGGGCATCTCCGACAACGCGGCGATCTCGGCCCGCTGCCCGGCGATCAGCCCGTTCACCGCGTCCGGCCAGGGCCGCGCCGAGGGCTCCACCCGGCCGACCAGGGCCGGCAGCTCCTGCGGGGACGGCCGCGCGGCCGGGTCCTTGGCCAGGCAGCGCGCGACGACCTCGCGCAGCCCCGCCGGAACGGCACCCAGGTCGGGCTCCGCGTTCACGACCTCGTGGAGCAGGCGCGGCACGGAGGGCGCCGAGAAGGGAGCCTGCCCCGTACAGGCCATGACCAGCGTGGCCCCGAGGGCGAACACGTCACTCGCCGGGGTCAGTTCACGCCCCAGGATCTGCTCGGGCGACATGAACGCGGGCGACCCGATCAGCGCGCCGGTGTGCGTGATGCGGGTCTGTTCCCCGACGGCGCGCACGATGCCGAAGTCGATGACCCGTACGCCGTCCTCGGCGAGCAGCACGTTGGACGGCTTGAGGTCGCGGTGGATCAGCCCGGCCCGGTGCACGTCGACCAGTGCCTGCGCCAGCCCGGCCGCGAGCAGCCGCACGGCGGGCTCGGGCAGCGGCCCGCCCGCGTCCAGGGCCTCGCCGAGCGAGGGCCCCGGCACGAACTGCGAGGCCAGCCAGGGGGTCGGCGCGTCCGGATCGGCGTCCATCACGGCCGCCGTATAGGCCCCGGACACCCGGCGCGAGGCGTCCACCTCCCGCCGGAACCGCGCCCGGAACCCGTCGTCCTCGGCCAGCTCGGCGTGCACCTGCTTGACCGCGACCAGCCGCCCGTCGGGCGCCGCCCCGAGCAACACCCGTCCCATACCGCCCTGTCCGAGCACGGCGAGGACCCGGAACGGCCCCACGTGCGTCGGACCGAGCAGGCCCATGTCCTGCATTCCGCCCCGTCCCTCCCCCGGTACGGGGAGGGATCTTACCGAGCGGGCCGGAGGGTCAGGACCGTTCGTAGTAGTACCCGTCGCCGTGCGACGGCCCCACGTTGTGCTGGAGCCCCTTCGGCTCGCTCTTGGTGAAGAACGACGGGTCGAGCGTCCCGCAGAACTGGCCGGTGGACACGCTCTTGTCCTCCGTCCCCGCACTGACGTTGATCTTGGTACCGCCGATCACCGACACCACCTTGGCCATCCACTCACAGTGGCCCATCTGGTCGGAGACCAGGCGGACGGCCCCGCTGCGGGTGACGGTCACCGTGTCCGGCTGGCCGAGGTTGAACGACCCCTTGTAGGCCCAGGTACCGACGAAGTACGCCGGGACCGCGTCGCCGCCGGACGAGCCGCCACCGCTGGGCGAGCCGCCACCGCTCGGCGAGCCCCCGCCGCTCGGCGAGCCGCCGCCTCCAGGGGTGGGCCCGGTGCCGGTGCCGGTGCCGGCGCCGTTGCCTCCGGCGGCGGGGCCCGCGCCGCTGCCCGTGGTGGCGCTGCTGCCGGTGCCGGTGTTGCCGCCGGGGGAACCGGAGCCGCCGCCGGGCGTTCCCGCGCCTGCCGCGGCGCCCTGCGCGGCGCCGCCGACCTGTCCGCCGTCCGGCGCGCCGCCGGGACTCTGCGGGCTCTGCGCGCCCGCGCTCGGAGAACCGCTCGCCGCGGAGGGGGCGCCGCCCGCGCCCGGCGTCACGGGCGCACTGCTCGCCGGGGGCGACGCCTGCGGCGGCGTCGTGCCACCGCCGAACGGCTGGATCAGGGCCACCGTGCCGCCGCCGATGCCGAGCACGAAGACGACCGGGACCGCGACGGTCCACGGCCGCTTGCGGCGCCGCCGCTCGCTCTCGGAGGTGTCGGCCCCGGCCACCGGCCCCGCCACCGCGGCGACCACCGGCTCTGCGGAGCCCTCCTTCGGCCGCAGCCCGAGCGTCGCCCGGTCTGTGACCTCCAGGACGGCCTCCTCCCGCTCCGGCGGCGCCGCCTCCGCGTCGAGCAGCCGCGCCGCCTGCTGGGCGAGGCGCGCCACCACCCCGGGCGGCAGCCACGCCCCGCCGAGCGCCGCCGGACGGACCCGATCCGGGTCCTCCAGCAGCTCCTCCACGCCAGGCCGTTCGTCGGCGTCCTTGACCAGGCAGCGGCGGATGAACGCCCGCAGGCCCTCGTCCCGCACCCGCTCCAGCTCCGGCTCGGCCTCCACGATCTGGAACATCACCGCGTGCTGGTTGCTGGCCCCGGCCCCGAAGGGCAGCCGGCCGGTGGCCGCGTACGTCAGGACACAGCCGAGCGTGAACACATCGCTCTTCACCCCCGCGCGCTGCCCTCGGACCTGCTCGGGCGACATGAACCCGGGCGAACCGACGACCATGCCGGTGCTGGTCAGCAGCGACTCGACGGAGGTCTCCAGGGCGCGCGAGATGCCGAAGTCGATCACGCGGATGCCCTCGACCGTCAGCATCACGTTCGACGGCTTGAGGTCGCGGTGCACGATCCCGGCCTCGTGGATGTCCTTCAGCGCCCGCAACAGCCCCTCGGCGAGGGCGTGTACGGAGTCGGCGGGCAGCGGGCCGTGCCGGCGCACGATCTGCTCCAGCGAGAGCCCGGGCACGTACCCCGTCGCCACCCAGGGCCGCTCGGCGTCGGGGTCCGCGTCGATGACGGGCGCGGTGTACCGCTCGCCGACGCGCCGGGCCGCGTCGATCTCGCGGCGGAACCGGGCCCGGAACTGCGCGTTCGAGACGTGCTCCTCGTGCACCACCTTCACGGCGACGGTACGCCCGCCCTCGGACCGGGCCAGGAACACCCGCCCCATACCGCCGGCACCGAGCCGCCCGAGCAGCAGGTACGGCCCGATCCGGCTCGGATCCGTCGCGGCGAGCGGTTTTATGCCGCCGTCGACGTTGTCGTCCTCATCCATGCGTCCCGTTCCCCCGTAGATCCCCTGTGGTCGGCCGAACTCGCCTCAGGGTAAGGGGGATTACGCGGAGAGGGCCCTCACGAAGGCGGTGAAGGCGATGGGGCTCACGGTGAAGGCGGGGCCGCCGGGGTTCTTGGAGTCACGGACGGCGATCTGGGCGGGCTGGGTCGCAACTTCGACGCAGTCGCCGCCAGTGGTCCCGCTATACGTGGACTTACGCCAGGCGACGGCCCCAAGCGGGGCGCACTCGACGCAATCACCGCCGGTGTCACCGCTGTACGAAGACTTACGCCACAGCGCGCCCGTCAGGTTCTGGATGGTGTCCATAGCGTTCCTCCATTACACGGGCGATCCGTGCCGCCGATTCCTCCACGGAGAGGGCGGCGGCTCGCAGGTGATCGTAACGGAACGAACCCTCCCTGAGAGCCTGTGGATTGGCCGTCATATGCCCTTGGATGAAGTCCTCGGTATAGAGGATGTCCGGGTCGTCGTCGAACCGCAGGAGATTAAACGAGCCCATCAATCCGGCATGTGCGCCAACCTCGAAGGGCAGGATCTGCACCTTCACCCACTCCCGCTCCTGCAGAGCCAACAAATGGGCGAGTTGGCTCCGCATGACCTCCCGACCGCCGATCTCCTGAGAGAGCGCGGCCTCACTCATCACCACCCACATCAGCGGTGGGTTCTCGCGGTCGAGGATGCGCTGGCGCTCCATCCGGGCAGCCACCTTCGCATCGAGGTCCCCCTCGGTTCGTACGCCCAGCACGGCCCGCGCGTACTCTTTCGTCTGCAGCAGCCCATAGATCAACTGCGGCTGGAACGTGGAGATGTACGCGGCCTTCGCCTCCATCTCCGCGTACGGCTGGAACCAACTCGGCAGCTGGCTGCGCAGCACCAACCCCACCAGCCGGGAGAAGACACCGCCCGTCCCCAGCGCGGCGTCGAGCCGTTCCGAGAACTCCCGGGTCGGCACTTTCCTGGCCGTCTCGATCTGACCGATCAGGGAGGCCGCGCAGAAGATGATGCCGCCCAGAGCCCCCTGCTTCAGGTTCGCCTCCTCTCTCAGGCGGCGCAGCTCCGCACCGTAGTAGTCCAGCGGCGATGCGCTGGGATCGAGCTCGCGGATGTTGACCATGAGGAGGTCACCCCCAAGTTCACGCCGTGCGGCGTTCGTTTCGGTCTGTAGCCGAGCGTAACCACGCCGCTCCACGCTGGTGACATGAATCACGCAACTGACCGCTCTCCGGCGGAAATTGGCGCCAGCTACCGCATGGGCTTCACCGTCGGTGAGCACTCGGCCCGGCACATGCGGCGCATCCTGCGGATGTTCCTCGACCGCTGGGGCCTGCCCGCGCTGGCCGACGGCGCCGAGCTGGCGCTGACCGAGCTGGTCGCCAACGTCGTACGGCACGTGCCCGGGCGGCAGTGCACCGTACTCATCCTGCGGCGGCCGGAAGGGCTGCGGGTCGAGGTGGCCGACCGGTGCCCGCGGCCGCCCCGCGTCGCCCGGGGAGGCGACGTACGCGCGGAGGGCGGCCGGGGGCTGCTCCTGGTCGAGGCGGTCACCGACCGCTGGGGCACGGAGCCGAGCCCCACCGGCAAGACGGTGTGGTTCGAATGCGACGACGCGTAACACGCTGAGCCACGGCTCCCCGCACTCGGCGATAATGCTCTGCGTGGGGGAACTGGAACTGATCGAAGGCCGTTACTCGCTGCAGGAGTTGCTCGGGCAGGGCGGCTTCGGCGAGGTGTGGCGGGCCGAGGACAGCCGGGTGGGCCGCCAGGTCGCCGTCAAGATCGGGTATCCACAGACACCCGAGGAGACTCGCCGGTTCGAACGGGAGGCCAGCCTCGCCGGGAACCTCGCGCATCCCAACATCGCCACCATCCACGACTTCGGCCGTACCGAACGGGCCGGGCGCAGTGCGGTCTTCCTCGTCATGGAGCTGCTCCAGGGCCGGAGCCTGGCCGAGCTCCTGGAGGACGGGGTGCCGCCGCTCGCGGACGCCCTGGGCTGGGCGGCGCGGATCGCGGACGCGCTCGGGGCCGCCCACGAGGCCGGGATCGTCCACCGGGACATCAAGCCGGCCAATGTGATGGTGACCGGGAGCGGGGTGACGAAGGTGCTCGACTTCGGCATCGCCAAGGCCCATGGCGGACCCGGTACGGAGCTGACGGCGACCGGCATGATCATCGGCTCGTTCCCGTACATGGCGCCCGAGCGGTGGACGGGCGGCGCGAACGGCGTGCCGGTCGACGGCCGGGCCGACCTGTACGCCCTGGGCTGCGTACTCATGGAGCTGCTGACCGGTAGCCGGCCCTTCGCCGCCCGGGAGATGCACGAGCTGCTCGCCCAGCACCTCACCACGCAGCCGCCCGCGCCCAGCGGTCTGCGAGCGGATCTGCCGGCCGCGCTCGATTCCCTCGTACTCGACCTGCTCGCCAAGGACCCGCGCGAGCGGCCCGCGAGCGCGGCCGAGGTGTCCCGTCGGCTGGCGGAGATCGCCGGGGGCGGGGCTGTGGACTCCGGCGGCCCCCGGCCGGAGGCCGCACCGGTGACGGCGCCGCTGACCGTGCCGTCGACCCCCTACCCGCCCCCGCCGTCCTACTCCCCCACCGTGCACGCCGGGGCCGGCGACCCGGTCCGCACCATGCTGGGGCGCAGGCTGGCGCAGTTGCTGGAGGCGGGCCCGGCCGACGTCGAGGACCGGCTCGGGATGCTGGCGGCCGACCTGGCGGAGGAGCTCGGCGCGCACGACCCGCTCACGGTGCGCGCCGCGTACCACCGCGCGATGCGGGTGCGGGGGCGGTCCGTGACGGAGCTGGAGCGGATCCTGCCCAGGATGGTGCGCGTCCTGGGGCTGGAACACCCGGACACCATCACCGCGCGGGCCGCGTACGTGGGCGAGGCCGCGGCCTTCGGTCCGGGTGACGGCCGCCGGTACGAGGAGGAGCTGAGCGAGGTCATCGAGCAGGCGGCGCGGGCGTTCGGCACGCACGCCATCGTCACGCTGACGGCCCGCTACCACCTGGCGTCCGCCATGCACCGGGGTGCCGGTGTCCGCGACGGGCAGTGGGACGCGCGCACCGCTGAGCGCGCGGAGAGCGAGCGGGCCTGGCTGGGGCCGCTGCTGCCCGACCTGGAATGGGCGCTGAGTGCCGACAGTCCGGTGCTGCTGGACGTACGGAGGCGGCTGGCGCACGATGCCTGGCTGCTCGGTGACTTCGCGGGGGCCGCACCGCTGTACTGGCGGCTCTTCCCGGACCTCGCGGAGCTGGCGGAGCACGGCGATCCAGAGGTGGCGTACCGGGTGCTGCGCAGCATTGGGGAGGCGGGGGATCCCGCGAGCGCTCTGGCGCACATGAACCTGCTGCTGCACCGGCTGCCGTTCCTGGCGGGCACGCGGTGGCTGGCCCAGGAGGTCTCCGACATCCGGTCGGACTTCCGCCGCGCGCTGCGCGACCAGCGGCGGGCCGACGGCACCGGCGGCCTGTCCCACCGCTTCGGCCTCGGCCGGGCGGGGCGCGATGAGCAACGGGGCGACGGGAGCGGCGGCCTGTCCGGCCGCTTCGGCCTCTGAGCGGGCCCGCCGGGGCTTTCGCACGGGACCCACCCGGCCCCCGGGTGGGCCCCGCTGGGCGGGGCGGTCCCTTCCCCGGTTCCCCGGGCTCCGCCCGGACCCGGTCCTCAAACGCCGGGCAGGCTGAAATTGCCCACTGGGCGGCACATGCGAGCGCTGCTCAGCCAAAATCCAGCCCCTCCGGCGCTTGAGGAGCGGGGCACGGGGCAGAGCCCCGCTCTCTGAGCCGCACCTGGGCACTCAGGCGGGCCAATTCCAGCCCCTCCGGCGTTTGAGGAGCGGGGCACGGGGGCGGAGCCCCCGCAACGGCGCCGCACCGGAAACCGAACCGCCGAGCACCCCGCAGGGGCCCGGCAGGGGCCCGGCCCCCGAAAACCCGAACCCGCCCTGGCCTGCTACTCGGCGGTAAGGCAGCATGGGCGGCCGACCACCCGCAGCTCAGGAGGAACCCATGGCCGCCACCCCCAAGCCGGAGACCCTCGCCGCCTTCGAGGCCGCCAAGGGGTTCATGCCCGTACGGGAAGGGCTCGCGCTCTACGAGGCGGCCGCGCAGGCCGCCGCGCTCGGGCTCCCGCTCCTCGAAGTCGGCACGTACTGCGGGCGCTCCACCATCCTGCTCGCCGACGCCGCCCGCGAGGCCGGGGTGCCGGCCATCACCGTCGACCACCACCGGGGCAGCGAGGAGCAGCAGCCGGGGTGGGAGTACCACGACCCGACGGTCGTGGACCCGGAGATCGGCCTGATGGACACGCTGCCCACCTTCCGCCGGACCCTCCACCGGGCCGGCCTGGAGGACCACGTGATCGCGATCGTCGGCCGCTCCCCGCAGGTCGCCGCCGCCTGGGGCGGCCCGCTCGGGTTCGTCTTCATCGACGGCGGCCACACCGACGAGCACGCCACCGCCGACTACGAGGGCTGGGCCCCACACCTCGCCCCCGGCGGGACGCTCGTCATCCACGACGTGTTCCCGGACCCGGCCGACGGCGGCCAGGCCCCGTACCGCGTCTACCTCCGCGCCCTCGCCTCCGGCGCCTTCGAGGAGGTCTCGGTCACCGACTCCCTCCGCGTCCTGCGCCGCACGAGCTCGGGTCGCCCGTAGGGCCCAGCCCCGATCCCGGGTCCCCCCGACGGAGTCTGGGGGAGGGTCCGGGGCGGAGCCCCGGCAGTGGCGCTCGGCCAGGACCCTCCGCATACATCCGATAAGCACACCACGCCCCCGGATGGCCCACGATCCGTACCCTCCGAGCCCCGCCGACATAGGCTCGGCCGCGTGCGCAACGACGACAGCCCCCCACGCCCCGAAGCCGCCGCGTCGGCCGGGCCGGACCACCGGCCCTGGTTCACGCGCCGCTCCACCCTCGTCATCGCGGTCGCCGCGCTGGCGCCCACCGCCCTGGCCGGCTGGGTCCTGACCCAGGTGCTGACCGGGGCCGGGCCGGACGCCCGAGACGCCAAGCCGGCGGCCGCGTCGAACGCCGCCCCGGCCACATCCGCCGCGTCCCCGGCGTCCCCGGCGGCCCCGGCCGCCCCCGCCAAGGGCCCCCTCACCGGCCGTACCGTCGTCATCGACCCCGGCCACAACACGGGCAACTTCGACCACACCGACGAGATCGAGCGCCAGGTCGACATCGGCACGAACCTCAAGGAGTGCGACACCACCGGCACCACCACCAACTCCGGCTACATGGAGGCGGAGTTCACGATGGACGTGTCGGTCCGCGCCCGCGCCCTCCTGGAGGCCAAGGGCCTGAAGGTGGTCCTCACCCACGAGGCCGCCGACCGCGCCTGGGGCCCCTGCATCGACGAGCGGGCCCGTATCGGCAACGAGGCCAAGGCCGACGCCGTCGTCTCCGTCCACGCCGACGGCGTCTCCGCCGGCAACCGCGGCTTCCACATCATCCTCCCCGCCGAGGTCAAGGGCGGCGCCGCCGACACCGCGCCCATCGTCGGGCCGTCCCGGCGGCTCGGCGAGCGGATCGCCTCGAACTTCGCCCGGACCACCGGTTCCTCCCCCGCCAACTACCTCGGAAGCGGCACCGGTTTGGTCATCCGGGACGATCTCGGAGGACTGAACCTGTCAACCCAGCCCAAGGTGTTCATCGAATGCGGCAACATGCGTGACGCCAAGGACGCGGCGCAGCTGACGAGTCCGGAGTGGCGGCAGAAGGCGGCCCAGGGCATCGCGGACGGCATCGTCGGCTTCCTCGGCGGGTAGTCCAAGCGGGAGTCCCTCCGGGGCTCCCGGTGGGACCACCCGACGCCCCGATCCTCTCGGCCGCCGGAGAGATCCGTACCATGGTGCCGCCCGCCCCGCTGCAGGCACGCTGCGACCGCGGCAGCACCACGAGACGACCGAGACCGAGAAGGACACCTAAGACGTGAACATCCGCTCCCTCACTCGAGGCGACGGCGTGGTGATCGGAGCAGCGGCGCTGCTGTTCATCGCCTCGTTCCTCGATTTCTACTCCACCACCGGTGGCGACCTGCCGAGCGCGTGGGACACCGACGCCTACCGCCTGGTGCTCCCCAGCGTCTTCCTGCTCGGCTTCATCGCCGCCGGTCTGCTCATCGCGGGCCGCTTCCAGCCGGAGACCCGCAAGGTGCTCGGCCTGCCCCTGGCGGCGTGGGGCACCGTGCTCGCCGTGTCGGCCGCGTGGTCGGCGCTGTGGTCGCTGATCACCTGCCCGAGCACGATCGACATCGGCGCGGGCGCCATCCTCGCCTTCCTCGCCACGCTGGCCCTGGCCGGTGTGGCCGTCGCCGGCGCGAAGATCCCGGCGCTGGCCGGCCAGCTGGTCCCGGAGCCGCGGCCCGCCGCCGTCCCGCCGTACGGGGGCCAGCCCCAGCCGGGCGCCGGGTACGGGTACCCGGGCGGGCAGCAGCCGCAGCCCTACGGCAACACCCCGCAGCCGGCCCCGCCGTACGGCGGTACGCCCAACCCGGCCCCGGGTCCGCAGGACGCGGCCCAGCCGACCCCGGCGCCCGCCCCGGCGGCGGACTTCGCCCCGTTCTGGTTCGCGGTCCCGGTGGCCCGCCCCCTCTTCGCCGAGGACGGCTCCCCGACCCAGATCGCCGAACTCGCCCCGGGCACCTGGTACCTGGCCGTCGAGCAGCGCGGCCCGTCCGCCCTGGTCGCCCAGACCCAGGACGGCCGCCGCGGCGTCCTGAACGACACCTCGGGCATCCAGCGCGGCTAGGTTTCAGCCTCGCCGGCGTTTGAGGCGCGGGGGCTCGGGGGCGGAGCCCCCGCAGCGGCGCCGCACCCACAGACCCCACAGCAACGGCCCCTCGCCCTTCCGGGCGGGGGGCCGTTGCCCTACAGTCACCTGACGCACCGTCAGAAACGGCATCGCGGAGGGGACCGGCATGCGCCTCGGACTCGCACTCGGCTACTGGGGCCGCGGCCCCAACCCGGACCACCTCGACCTCGCCACCGAGGCCGAGAACCTCGGCTACGACTCGGTGTGGACCGCCGAGGCCTGGGGCTCGGACGCCTTCACCCCGCTGACCTGGATCGCCGCGCACACCTCGCGGATCCGCCTCGGCACCGCCATCGCGCAGATGGCCGCCCGCACCCCCACCGCGACCGCCATGCACGCGCTCACCCTGGACCACCTCTCCGGCGGTCGGATGATGCTGGGCCTGGGCCTGTCCGGGCCGCAGGTCGTGGAGGGCTGGTACGGGCGCCCGTTCCCCGCG
Organism: Streptomyces sp. NPDC048337; assembly: GCF_043201175.1. Lineage (NCBI taxonomy): Bacteria > Bacillati > Actinomycetota > Actinomycetes > Kitasatosporales > Streptomycetaceae > Streptomyces > Streptomyces sp. NPDC048337. The sequence continues at coordinate 277,151 of NZ_JBICYR010000006.1, read as the reverse complement.
AGCCCGCTCACCGCGACCCGCGAGTACGTCGACGTCATCCGCCAGGTGCTGCGCCGGGAGGGCCCGGTCACACTGGAGGGCCGCTTCCACCACCACCCGTACCGCGGGGACGACGGCACCGGCATCGGCAAACCGCTGAGGCCCATCACCCACCCGCTCCGCGCCGACCTGCCGCTCCTGCTCGGCGCGGAGGGCCCGAAGAACATCGCCCAGACCACCCGGATCGCGGACGGCTGGCTCCCCCTCTACTGGTCGCCGACCCGCACGGACGTCTACCAGGCCTCCCTCGCGGACCTCCCCGAGGGATTCATGATCGCCCCGATGGCCCGCGCCAAGGTCTGCGACGACGTCACGGAAGGCCTCCTCCCCGTCAAGGCGATGCTCGGCTTCTACATCGGCGGCATGGGGCACGCGGCCCGCAACTTCCACGCCGACCTGATGGCCCGCATGGGCTACGAGGAGGAGGCCCGCCGCATCCAGGAGCTGTTCCTCGCCGGGCGCAAGGAGGAGGCGGTCCTGGCCGTCCCGGACGCGTTCGCCGACGAGATCTCGCTGATCGGGCCGCGGGAGCGGATCGCGGAGCGCCTGGAACTGTGGCGCAAGGGCCCGGTCACCGACCTCCTCGTCACGGCCCCGGACCCGCACACCCTGCGCGTCCTCGCGGAGCTCAATCATTGAGGGCCGGTCCGACTGGCGGGCCGCGCGTGCTCCCCGCGGGGGACCACGCGGCGCGCCCCGCCCCGACCCGTCGATCCGCTCATCGCATTTACGTACCTTTGCCGCCATGTCCAAATCCAAGCTCGCAGTCCTCACTGCCACGGCGGCGGCCCTCGCCTCGGTCTCCTTGCCGACCACCGAGGCCCACGCCCTGCAGTTCGTCCCGTGCAGCGCGACTGCCCTCAGGAACGCCATCACCCTGGCGAACAACGTCCCCGGCCCCGAAGTCCTCGTCCTCAGCTTCGGCTGTACGTACACGCTGACGGCCGCCGACAACCCCGGCAACGGCCTGCCGCAGGTCACGAGCCAGATCAACATCACCGGCAACGGGGCCACCATCCGGCGCCAGCAGACACCCCCGGCCCCGTCCTTCCCCATTCCGGTGACAGACTTCCGCATCTTCCAGGTTTCAGGCCCGAACGGGCGGCTCACCCTGAACAACCTGACGGTCCGCGACGGCCGGTCGACGAGCAGCGGCGACGGGGGCGGCGGCATTTTCGTCGGCGCAGGAAGCGCACTCACCCTCAACTCCGTCGAGGTGACGAGGAACGCCGCGGGGGTCACCGGGCCGGGCGGCGGCATCCAGAACTACGGCACGCTCACCCTCAACAACAGCACCGTGAGCTACAACTTCGCCCAGGACGAAGGGGGCGGTATCGGCTCGGAAGGCACCGCAACGATCTCGAACAGCACCATCACCGGCAACACGTCGCGAAACGGCGGCGGCGGGATGGCCGCCACCGGCAGCCTGACCTTCACGAACAGCCGCCTGACCGACAATGCGACCCATGACTGGGGAGGTGGCCTCGTCGCGCGGAACCTCACCGGAACGCTCACGGACGCTCTGGTCCGCGGGAACAGCGCGATCCAAACCGGCGGCTCTCCAGACGGCGGCGGCATCAGAACCTCGGGCGTCACCACTCTGACCCTCGAACGGACCACCGTCTTCGCCAACCGCTCCCTGGGCCAGGGAGGGGGCGGCGGCATCGCCAACGGACCCGGCGACACCGTCAACCTGCGGAACAGCTCGGTGACGCACAACTATGCCCAGGTCGGGACCGCAGGCGGCATCTCCAACGATGCCGCCGGCACCGTCACGCTGACCGCGACACCTGTGGTGGAGAACTTCCCGTCCAACTGCGCCCCGACCGTGGTCCCTGGCTGCGCGTTCTGACGGCGGCGAGCCGAATCCTGCCGATCAGACCGCCGGACCGGCCTCCGGCAGGGCGGCCAGCAGCTCCCTCAGGTCCAGCGGCATGACGGCGATCTCGATGCTCCCGCCGCCTTCGTACGCGCAGGTCACGATCCGCGACCCGGGGTTGATGGCCATCCCCTCCCGCACGGAGGGGGCCCGCACGTCGGTGGACCGGCCGCCGGGCAGCGGCAGGGGCTCACCCCGCGCCGGAACCCAGCGGGCCGCGCCCTCGCCCTGGCCCGCGTACAGCCGGCCCGCCCGCCAGCGCCCCTCACCGGCGGGCCGGCGGGCCATGCCGGGGATCCCGGCCACCGGCCCGGCGGCCACCCGCGCGAGGTGCTTGCGCCGCAGGAACCACCCGGCTCCCGCGGCGCCGAGGACGACCACCACGATCTCGATCACGTTCACCGGACCCATTCAAACAGGTCGCGAAGGCTCCGATGATCCGAAAAGCACCCCGCCATTTCCCTGGTTCATTGGAGCGAACTCCCTTCCCAAAGCCCGAGCCGCGATATTCGACCCGGCATTCCCTGTGCTGATCCTTGTCCGTCACATCCACCTTGAGCAGGGACAGGTGCATGTTCGTGATTCGTCGAGGAACCAACGGGTCGAACCACGGAAAGCGGCGGCTGCGCGCGCTTTCCGCACTGAGTGCGGTGGGAATCGTCGCAGGACTCGCCGCCAGCCTGCCGGCGTCACCGGCCGGGGCCGCCCCGGCCCGCGCGGCGGCCGTCGCACAGAAGCCACACAAGGAGAAGGGCGTTGAGTGCGACGGGAAGGTCTACGCCTCGTTCGGTGACGTTGACGACCAGCTCAACACCGCCGACAGAGGCCCCGGAACGTACCAGTTCACGCCGCTGGGCAACCCGACGAAGTTCCTCTACAACGCCATCGGCGTGAACCCGCGCGACCGCTTCCTCTACGGGACCACGTTCGTCACCTCGAGCAACGAAAACAACCTGGTCCGCTTCGACCGCAATGGGAACTTCGAGGACCTCGGTCCCATTACCGGCGGTCTGCAGGAGGCCCTCTACATCTCGGGAACGTTCGACGACAAGGGCAACTACTACATCCTGGCGGACGATACGGAGACGATCTACATCGTCGACGTCAAGTCCAAGTCGGTCAAGGGTTCCTTCGAAGTCCCTGGCCTGGCCAACACGGAACTCAACATCTTCGACATCGCGTTCCGTGACGGATTCCTGTGGGGCGCGACCCGCGACGGCGCCATCGCGCGCATCGACATCGCCAATCCGACCCTGGACCTCTTCCCCGGTGTCCTTCCGAGTGATTCGGACTTCGGCGGCGCCTTCGTATACGGCAACGGCGATCTCGGGTTCTTCCGCAACGTCAACGGAGAGCTCTTCCGGGTGCACGTGAAGAACGCGACCTCCGCCGACCCCGAGTTCACCATCCTGTCGACGCAGGAGCAGGTCCCTGAGCAAACGCTGGTGAACCTCGACGCCACCTCCTGCTTCCTCGACTCCAAGGCCGACCTCTCGGTGCACAAGCGGGCCCCCAGGGAAGTCACGGCGGGCAGCGAGCTCACGTACCGCATCACGGTGAAGAACGTGAGCAAGAAGGAGAAGGAGAAGGAGAAGGAGAAGGACAAGGGCAAGGGCCACGGGAAGGGCCACGGGAAGAAGGACAAGGACAAGGGGAAGGACAAGGGGAAGGGCACCGGTGACTCCTCCGGCTGGTCCCTGACCGACTACCTCCCCGCCGAGCTCCTGTCGCCCACCACGCCCACCGACGGGTGCGAGATCAACTACGGCCTCCTCTCCTGCACGGGCGGTCCGCTGGAGAAGGGCGACAAGGTCGAGATCGAAGTGACCGGCACCGCGGCCTACGTCTCGGAGCCCACCACCGTGGAGAACACCGCCACGGTGTACGGCGACGACAAGGACCCGAACAAGAACAACGACAAGTCCACCGCGTCCACCCTCATCACCCCGGGGGACGACGGCGGCGGCCGGTAGTGCTGTGACCTGCGGCTCGCCACGCCGCCGGGGCCCCTTCGGGTGGGGCCCCGGCGGCGTGGGCGTGCGTGCCTGTCGGCGCTATCCGCCGAGCTGCGACACGCTCGGGACCTTGTCCGTCACCTCGGCGCCCGCGCTCTTGCCGGCGGTCTTGACGCCGTCGATGACGTTCTGGAAGGAGCTGATGTCGGCGTCACCCGCCTCGCCCTTGCGGAGCTTGCTGCCGAGCCCCTTGAGGGACTCGATGCCCGCCGTCAGCGGGCCCATCGCCTTCGACAGGAGCGGGTCGCCCTTGGCGTTGTCGGCGGCCGCCTTCAGCCGGTTGTAGGCGAAGGCACCGGCGAGACCGGCCTTGATGAGCGCGAACGTACGGCCCTTCGCGCCCTTCTTGAACGTACCGGCGCGGTACGGCTTGATGATCCACTGGTACGTGGCCCCGGCCGCGAGCCCGGCGTTGGCGACGAAGCGCGTCTTGGCGAACTTCTGCCGCTCGGCGGAGGTGCTGGGCGACGGCTCGGCGGCGGCCAGCTCATCGGCCTCGTCGGCGGCCGGCTCGGCGGCCGCGAGGGCCGCCAGATCCGCGACGGCGGCCGACGACACCTCTTCCTGCCGCCCCGCGCTGTTACTCCCGCACGCGGTGGCACCGGCGACCAGCGCGGTGGACAGGACCAGCGCCGTGAGGGCGCGACGGATTCGGACGGTGGGGGATACGGCCACGATTGCCTCCGGGGACTGAGGTGTCCCCCGCAGCCTCACCCCGGCCGCCGGGCTCCACCACTCGGGGCGGCCCGTTCGGGTTTGCGGCGCGCCCGGGCGGTAAGACGCGCCGTATGCGCACGCACACCCGCGTACACGCCCGGCCGGGCGGTCTGGCGGGCCGGCTCGTCGCCCTCGTGGCGGACGTGTTCGCCCTCGTGATCGCCCTGTGGATCGTGCGGTCTGCCGGACGCCAACCGGCGGGGACATCTCCAGCCCCGCCGGCGTTTGAGGCGCGGGGTCCGGGGCGGAGCCCCGATCTCGTGCCCGCACCCGCCCATTCAGGCGGCGCCAAATCCAGCCCCGCGCCGCACGGCTAGGGGCAGCAGTCCGGCTCCAGGCCGGCCGGCAGCGAGCCCCCGCCGAACACGGCCGCGGTCGCCTCGTCCCCGCCGAGCACGGCGACGGCGAGCAGCAGCGACCCCGCCGTCCACGTCGTCTGCTCCACGGGCCACACCGCCTCGTCCTGGAACACGTACCCCGTCCAGTACATGCCGTTCTCGGCCCGCAGATGCGTGATCGACCGCAGGATCTCCAGCGCCCGGTCCGACTCCCCCATCGCCCACAGCGCGAGCGCCAGCTCGCAGGACTCCCCGCCCGTCACCCACGGGTTCGGCAGCACGCACCGCACCCCCAGGTCCGGGACCACGAACTCGTCCCACCGCTCCTCGATGCGCGCCTTCGCCTCGGCCCCGGCCAGCGCCCCGCCCAGGACCGGGTAGTACCAGTCCATCGAGTACCGGGACTTGTCCAGGAACCGCTCCGGGTGCCGCCGTATCGCGTGCCGCAGCGCCCCGGCCGCCAGCTCCCAGTCCGGCTGCGGCTCCTCCCGGTGCTCGGCGATGGCCAGCGCGCACCGCAGCGCCTGGTGGATCGAGGAGGAGCCGGTCAGCAGCGCGTCGGTGACGGCCGAGCCGTCGGCCTCCCGCTTCCAGCCGATCTCCCCGCCCGGCTGCTGCAGCCCGAGCACGAACTCGATCGCCGAGTACACCACCGGCCACATGCGGTCCAGGAAGGTGTCGTCGCCGGTCGCCAGGTAGTGGTGCCAGACCCCGACCGCGACGTACGCGACGAAGTTGGACTCCCGCCCCGCGTCCTGCGGTTCGGTGGTGTCCACCCCGTCGGCCCGGTCGGCGTAGGCCGCGTACCAGGAGCCGTCCTGGTTCTGGTGGGCCGCGAGCCACTCGTAGGCCTTCTCGGCGGCCGCGTGCTCCCCGGCCGCGTCCAGCGCCATCGCGGCCTCGGTGTGGTCCCACGGATCCAGGTGGTGGCCGCGGAACCACGGTATGGCCCCGTCGGCCCGCTGCGCGGCCAGGATCCCGGCGACCGTCTCGGCGGCCTGCTCGGCGGTCAGCACCCCGTTCAGGACGAGGTGTTCGGGTGCGGTGCGCCCCGGCGAGCTCACTGCGCGGCGTCCACGGGAAGGTGGGGCTTGGTCGCGTACGCCACGAAGCTCTTGCCGATGACCGGGTTGAGGGCCTGCTCGGCGAGCCGCGTGACCAGCGGCTTCTTCATGATGTCCCAGACCAGGAGCTTGTGGTACGCCTTCACGGGCAGCGCCTTGTCGTTGTCGACGCCGAAGGCGCACTTGAGCCACCAGTACGGGGAGTGCAGTCCGTGCGCGTGGTGCGTCCCGTACGGCTTGAGGCCGGCGGCCTCCATCTTGCCGAGCAGCTCGTCCGCCTTGTAGATGCGGATGTGGCCTCCCTCGACCTCGTGGTAGGCGTCGGAGAGCGCCCAGCAGATCTTCTCGGGGCCGTAGCGCGGGACGGTGATGGCGATGCGCCCGCCGGGCTTGAGCACGCGCACCATCTCGGCGAGGACGCCCTTGTCGTCGGGGATGTGCTCCATCACCTCGGAGATGATGACGACGTCGAAGGAGTCGTCGGGGAAGGGCAGGGCCAGCGCGTCGCCCTCCATGGCGGTGGCGGTGGCGCCGGCCGGGGCCTCACCGGCCTCCTTCATGGCGGCGAACCACTTGGCGACCTCGCGGATCTCCTCGCCGTTGCGGTCGAGGGCGACCACCTGGGCGCCCCGCCGGTAGCACTCGAAGGCGTGCCGGCCTGCGCCGCAGCCCAGATCGAGCACGCGGTCGCCTGCGGCGAGCGGGAACCGGGAGAAATCGACGGTCAGCACGGGGTCCTGCCTTCGCGGTCGCGGGGGTGTTCGGGGTTGCACATGAGCTGGCGTTGGTAAGGGGAGGTCACCGCGCGCGGCGGGCGGCGGCGGCCTGCGCGATGGCGGCGCGGTAGTGCGCGGCGGTGGCCTCGGCGGCCTTGGCCCAGGTGAAGCGGGCCAGGACCCGTTCGCGGCCCGCGGCGCCGAGGCGGGCCCGCAGCTCCGGGTCGCCCAGCATCCGGCCCAGGGCCGCGGCCAGTGCGCCCGCGTCGCCCGGGGGCACCGCGAGGCAGGTCTCGCCGTCGGGTCCGGAGACCTCGGGGATCGCTCCGCCGGTGGTGGCGACGAGCGGGGTGGCGGTGGCCATGGCCTCGGCGGCGGGCAGCGAGAAGCCTTCGTAGAGGGAGGGGACGCAGGCGACCTGCGCGCTGCGCACGAGGTCGACGAGTTCGGCGTCGGTGATGCCCTTGACGAAGCGGACCGCGTCCTGGAGCCCGTACGAGGCGATGGCGCGGGCGACCGGCCCCTCCTCGGCGCGCTTGCCGACGACGACGAGGTGGGCGTCCGGCTGTTCGGTGCGCAGCTTGGCGAGGGCCTCGACGAGGTGCACGAGCCCCTTGAGCGGGACGTCGGCGCTGGAGGTGGTGACGATGCGGCCCGGGACCTCGGCGACGGAGGCGTCGGGCGACCACAGGTCGGTGTCGGCGCCGATGTGGACGACGTGGATGCGGCCGGGCTGGACGCCCAGGTGCTCGGCGATCTCCTGCTTGGAGGAGCCGGAGACGGTGAGGACGGAGGGCAGCCGGCGGGCGACCCGGCCCTGCATGCGCGTGAAGCCGTACCAGCGCCGCACGGAGGCCCGCTTCTTGCGGTCCTTCGCGGCGTCGAGGTCGAGTTGGCGGTCGACGGTGATGGGGTGGTGGATGGTGGTCACCAGCGGCGCGCCGAGGTCGGCGAGGAGCCCGTACCCGAGGGTCTGGTTGTCGTGGATGACGTCGAACTCACCGGCGCGGGCGGCGAGATGCCGGCGGGCGCGGAGCGAGAAGGTCAGCGGCTCGGGGAATCCGCCGGTCCACATGGTGGCGACCTCGAGGGCGTCGATCCAGTCCCGGTACTCGTCGCGCTTGGGCGTACGGAAGGGGTCGGGGCTGCGGTACAGGTCCAGGCTCGGCAGTTCGGTGAGCGTGGCGCCGGTGTCGAGGACCGGGTAGGGCTGTGCGCCGATGACCTCGACGGAGTGCCCGAGGCGTACGAGCTCGCGCGAGAGGTGGCGGACGTAGACGCCCTGACCGCCGCAGAACGGGTTCCCCTTATAGGTGAGGAGTGCGATACGCAGCGGGCGGTCGCCGTCGGTGGCGGAACCCGCGAAAGGGCTCTTCACCATGGCCTCAGCGGTCACTCTCGGCCCCCATCTCCCTGCACTTTCGCCGGAGCGTAACCGCTCGGATAATGTAGAACAAGTTTCAGACTTGATCCGTCGAAGACCATTGAATCTACCGGCCGGAAACCACACCGTAAGAGGCGGAGCAGGTGATTCGCGCCACGGCTGCGGCGCCTGCGATGCTGAGCCCCGGACCAGCCCGGAACAGCTCGCGCAACGACACGGAACGGGACACATGACAGCGGAAGCGAAAGCCGTCAGCACGGTCACCACACCGGCGTCCCCTCCCCTGACGGAACGCCAGGAGGCCCGGCGCCGCCGGATCCTGCACGCCAGCGCCCAGCTGGCCAGCCGGGGCGGCTTCGACGCGGTCCAGATGCGGGAGGTCGCGGAGTCCTCCAGCGTGGCCCTCGGCACCCTCTACCGGTACTTCCCGTCCAAGGTGCACCTGCTGGTGGCGACCATGCAGGACCAGCTCCAGCACATGCACACCACGCTCCGCAAACGCCCTCCGGCCGGCGACGACCCGGCGGCGCGGGTCGCGGAGACCCTGATGCGGGCCTTCCGCGCCCTCCAGCGCGAACCGCACCTGGCGGACGCGATGGTCCGCGCCCTGACGTTCGCGGACCGCAGCGTGAGCCCGGAGGTGGACACGGTCTCCCGCCTGACGACGGCGATCATCCTGGACGCCATGGGCCTGGAGTCCCCGCCGACGGCGGAACAGCTGTCAGCAGTCCGGGTCATCGAACACACCTGGCACTCGGCCCTGATCACCTGGCTCTCGGGCCGCGCCTCGATCGCCCAGGTCAAGATCGACATCGAGACGGTCTGCCGCCTGATCACCCTGACCTCCCCGGAAAAGTCCTGAACCGGCCGGTGGGTCAGGGGTACCCGGCTTCCTGCATGCAGACGGAGATGATCCGCTGCCGCTCCTCCGGCGTCGCCGTCCCGGGAACCCTGGCGGAGCACTGGGCCTCGACCTCGGCGCGCCTGCCTTCGTTCGGGTCGACCTGAGGGTTCGGCTGGGCCGGCGGCTGGACTCCCGGGGGCTGGTCGACCGGCGGGTTCGGCTCGACCGGCTGGGGCTGCTCGGTCGGACTCGGGACTACCTGGGGAGGGGTCCAGGGGTACCCGTACTCCTGCATGCAGGCGGCCATGAACCGCTGCCGGTCCTCCGGCGTCGACGCCCCGGGAGCCCTGGCGGAACAGTTGGCCTCGGCCTCGCCACGCCTGCCTTCATTCGGGTCGACCTGAGGAGTCTGCGGGACCTGCGGGACCTGCGGCGGCTGCTCGACCTGGGGAGGGGTCCAGGGGTAGCCGTACTCCTGCATGCAGGCGGCCATGAACCGCTGCCGGTCCTCCGCCGCCGTCCCGGGAGCCCTGGCGGAGCAGTTGGCCTCGGCCTCGGCACGCCCTTCATCCGGCTCGACCTGAGGGGTCTGCGGGACCTGCGGGACCTGCGGGACCTGCGGCGGGACTTGCGGGGGCTGGTCGGCCGGCGGGGGCTGGTCGGCCGGCGGCGGCTGCTCGGCCGGCGGCGGTGTCGGCGGGGGTGGAGGTGGAGGTGGCTGGCGTGTGGCGCCCAGCGCCCAGCCCTCGCCGGCTGCGCTCGGAGCGGCCGCCGCCGCGGGCTGGGCGACCAGTCCGCCGACCGCGAGGACTTGCGAAAGGGCGAATGCCGCGAGGAGCGGCCGGGCAACCAGCTTCGGACGGCGGCAGCAGTGCATGGCCGCGACCCTTCTGTGCCTTCTGCGCAATTGCCTTCGTATCGCTCTTTTCAGTCAACGGCCGCCCACAGGGAATGTCAATCGGGGCCCGAACGGGCCCCGGTCCGGCCCCGGAGCGCGAGCCCCGGGGCCGCCACCGCCTACTCCTCCGGCGGGAAGACCGGTTCGCCCGTTGCCGCCAGGGTGATCATGATGGCTTCGACCGGGCAGCCCTCCGCCGCCGTCAGGACCGGCTCGTTCGCGTCCGTTTCCGGGGTGCGCGGGTGGGACTGGCGCGCCGAGTCGAGGGTGAAGCCGTCCGGGGCGTGGTTCACGCACATGCCCGAGCCGATGCAGACGCCCCGGTCCACCTCGACCTGCCAGCGGTCTCCCATCAGGCACCCGCCTCGTAGCCGGCCGGCAGGTGGATCATCTTGTGCTCCAGGTACTCGGACAGGCCCTCGGGGCCGAACTCCCGTCCCACGCCGCTGTTCTTGTAGCCGCCGAACGGGCCCAGCATGTCCAGGCTGAAGGTGTTCACATTGAAGGTGCCCGTCCGGATCCGGCGGGCGAAGTCGATGCCGTGGTCCACGTCGCCGGTCCAGACGCTGCCGCTCAGGCCGAAGTCGGAGTCGTTCGCGATCCTGGCCGCCTCCTCCTCGTCCCCGTACGGGATCAGGCAGACGACCGGGCCGAAGATCTCCTCGCGCGCAATCCGCATGGAGTTGTGCACGTCGCCGAAGAGGGTGGGCTCCACGTACCAGCCCCGGTCCAGGCCCGCCGGGCGGCCGCCGCCCGCCAGCACCTTCGCGCCCTCCTCCTGGCCGATGCGGATGTAGTCGAGGGAGCGCCGCTGCTGGCGCCGGGCCACGAGCGGGCCGAGCTGGGTCGCCGGGTCGAGGGGGTCGCCGACGACGAGGGAGCCGGCCGCCGCCGCGAGGGCGTCGGCGATCTCGTCGTAGCGGCCGCGCGGGGCGAGGACGCGGGTCTGGGCCACGCACGCCTGGCCGTTGTTCATCCAGGCGGCCGGGACGATCCCGGCGATCGTGGTCTCCAGGTCGGCGTCCGGGAGGATCACGGCGGCGGACTTGCCGCCGAGTTCGAGGGTGACCCGGGTGAGGTTGCGGGCGGCGACCTCCATCACGCGCTTGCCGGCCGCCACCGAGCCGGTGAAGGCGACCTTGTCGACGCCCGGGTGGCCGACGAGGTACTCGCTGACCTCGCGGTCGGCGGGCAGGATCGACAGCACGCCCTCCGGCACCCCGGCCTCGCGCGCGATGTCGGCGAGGATGAAGGAGTCCAGCGGGGACTCGGGGGACGGCTTGAGGATGACCGCGGAGCCGCTGAGCAGCGCCGGGGCCAGCTTGGCCGCCGCCACGAACTGCGGGACGTTCCACGGGATGACGGCCGCGACGACGCCCACCGGCTCGCGGCGCACCAGGATCGGGCCGAGCACGCCCTGACGGTACTCCTCGTAGGGGTAGGCGCGGGCGACGGTGATCGCGGCGTCGTAGACCATCATCGGGCCGAGCGCCTGGGCGAGGACGCTCCAGGAGTACGGGGATCCGTTCTGGGAGCTGATCGAGCGGGCGATCTCCTCGTGCCGGACGGCTATGGCGTCCTTGATGCGGGTGACGACGGCGATCCGCTCGTCGAGGGACATCCGGGGCCAGGGGCCCTCGTCGAAGGCCTTGCGCGCGGCCTCGACTGCCCGGTCGACGTCCGCCTTGGAGGCGTGCGGGACGGAGCCGATGACCTGCTCGGTGTGGGGGGAGACGACCTGGATCGTGTCGGTGCCCTGCGGATCCGCCCATTCCCCGCCGATGAACAGTTGTCCGTGTTCCACGAGCTCGGTCATGGCTGATGCCTCCTGCGGCTTGGCGTTGCAGAACTGATACCAGTTCTAGTTGGAGGAGTCCACGGCCAGGACGGAACAGCCCGGAAGATCCAACGACTAGTCAGGAGCCGCTGAAGATGGTCGACTTGGGCTACCAGTTCAAGTGAAACAAGTTCTCGTTCCGAGAGTGAGACAGGGGGACCTCATGCCAGAGGACACGCCACAGGAGACCTCACCGGACACCTCACACGTGACCGACCACGGCGGCGGGGTGTGGGCGATCAAGGTCCCCATCCCCGACAACCCGCTCGGGCACACGCTCGTCCACGTCCTCGACACCGACCGGGGCCCCGTCCTCGTCGACACCGGCTGGGACGACCCCGCCTCGTGGGACACCCTCGTCGCCGGCCTCGCCGCGCTCGGCATCGCCGTCGCCGACGTCCACGGCGTCGTCATCACCCACCACCACCCCGACCACCACGGCCTGTCCGGCCAGGTCCGCGAGGCGTCCGGCGCGTGGATCGCCATGCACGCCGCCGACACCGAGGTCGTCGTACGGACCCGCACCTCCGAGCCCGGCCGCTGGTTCGACTACATGAGCGAGAAGCTCGCCGCCGCCGGAGCCCCCGATGAGCACATCGCCCCGCTGCGCGCCGCCCGCGCGAGCGGACGCATGCGGACCCTGCCCGGGCTGCGGGCCGCCCTTCCCGACCGGGAGATCGTCCCCGCCGAGCTGCTGCCCCTCGCCGGGCGCCGGCTGCGCGCGATCTGGACCCCCGGGCACACCCCCGGCCACGTCTGCCTGCACCTGGAGGAGGAGCACCCGGCGCACCTCCCCGGCAACGGCCGCCTCTTCTCCGGCGACCACCTGCTCCCCGGGATCTCCCCCCACATCGGCCTCTACGAGGATCCGGAGGACACCCGCGTCACCGACCCCCTGGGCGACTACCTCGACTCCCTCGAACGCATCGGCCGCCTGCGGCCCGCCGAGGTGCTCCCCGCCCACCAGCACGCCTTCACCGACGCGCCCGCCCGCGTACGGGAGCTCCTGCACCACCACGAGGAGCGGCTGACCGGACTGTGGGCCCTGCTGGCCGAGCCGCTCACCCCGTGGGGGCTGGCGGAGCGGATGGAATGGAACCGGCCCTGGGGGCAGATCCCGTACGGCTCCCGCAACATCGCCGTCTCGGAGGCCGAGGCCCACCTGCGGCGGCTGGTGAAGCAGGGCCGCGCGGAGGCCGTCCCGGGCAGCGACCCGGTGGCGTACCGGGCGCTGTGAGGCCCGCCACCCGGCCCCGCCGGTAAGGGGCGCTCCGGCCCGGCGCCCCCGGCCGCGCGGGCTACGGGCCGGTAGAGTGAGCGCGTCGTCCACACTTACGTACGGGGGGAAGCCGGTGCGATTCCGGCGCTGACCCGCAACCGTGACCCACCCCCGGCGCCACCCCGGCGCCGCGCGGGCGGGGAGCCGGAATGCCCCGTACCGTCAGTGCGCGGCTCGCGCCGTCGGGGCCCCCGGCGGCCGGCACCGTCGAGGTAAACGGAGCCGGAGCCCGGTGCCTGTGCGTGCCTGCCTCCCGCTCCCCAGCAGGAGAGGCCCCCTCACCGTGAACGTCCGCCGCAGCGCCGCCGCGCTCGCCGCCTCCGCCGTGCTCTGCGTGGGAGCGGCCCCCGCGGCCCTCGCCGACACCGCCCCGCCCGCCTCTCCCTCCGCGCCGCCCGTGATCCCTTCCGGCCTCTACGGCAAGGGCGACCCGACGTACGACGGCGTGTGGCGGCAGTCCTTCGCGCTGCTCGCCCAGCACACGGTCGGCGTCAAGCCCGCGCAGCAGGCCGTCGACTGGCTGGTCGGCCAGCAGTGCGCGAACGGCGGCTTCGCCTCCTTCCGCGCGGACGCGGGCACGGAGTGCGCGGCGACGACGATGTTCGACACGAACGCCACCGCCGCGGCCGTGCAGGCGCTGGTGGCCCTCGGCGGCAAGGACGCGGCCGTCAAGAAGGGCGTGGACTGGCTGAAGTACGTCCAGAACGAGGACGGCGGCTGGGCCTTCGTCCCCGGCTCCCCCAGCGAGGCCAACTCCACGGCCCTGGTGATCAGCGCGCTCGCGGTGGCCGGCGAGAAGCCGGCCGACGTCAAGTCGAAGGCGGGCAAGTCGGCGTACGAGGGCCTGCTCCCCTTCCAGCTGGGCTGCACCGCCGAACCGGCCTCCGACCGGGGCGCCTTCGCGTACCAGCCGGTCGACGGGAAGCTGATCGCCAACGGCGACGCGACGGCCGCCGCCGTGCTGGCCGGCCTCGGCAAGGGCTCGGCCGTCGTCCCCTCCGGTACGGACACCCCCGCGGCCGCACTGGCCTGCCCGGCGGGCGCCGCCGGCAGCCCGGAGACCGCCGCCCAGGGCGCGGCCGGCTACCTGGCCGAGGCGCTCAAGAAGGACGGCCACCTGGTGGCCGTGACCCCGGGTCAGGTCCTGCCGACCCCGGACACCGGCAACACCGCCGACGCGGTGATCGCGCTGGCCGCGGCCGGGCACAAGCAGTCGGCGGCGGGCGCGCTGGAGTGGCTCAAGGGCAACTCCGCGGAGTGGGCGAAGGGCAGCCCGGCGGCCCTGGGCACGCTGATCCTGGCCGCGCACGCGACCGGCGCCGACCCGAAGGCCTTCGGCGGCGCCGACCTGGTCGCGCAGCTGAACGCGACCGGCCCCGCCCCGCAGGGCGCGGACACGGGCGCGACCGAGGTGAAGAGCGAGAAGGGCGAGGGCTCCGGCAACCAGAACGTCTGGTGGATGATCGGCGCGGGCGCCGCGGCCGGTGTGGGCATCGGCATCCTGCTGAGCGGCCGCCGTAAGAAGAACCAGCTCTGATGCGCCGCGTCCCCGTCCTGGCCCTCGCCTTCGGCATCGTCCTGACCCTGCTGGCCGCCGGTCCGGCGCTGGCGTCGAGCTACCGATACTGGTCGTTCTGGGACGGCGCCGGCGGCAGGTGGGCGTACGCCACCACGGGCCCGTCGATGGCCCGTCCCGCGGACGGCTCCGTGCAGGGGTTCCGCTTCGCCGTGAGCAAGGACGCCGGGGACCAGGCGGCGCAGCCGCGGGCCGCGGCCGACTTCGGGGCCGTGTGCGGGGCCACCGCGCCGGTGGAGGGCCGCAAGCGGGTGGCGGTCGTCGTCGACTTCGGCGTCCCGGCGGACGCCCCGGCGGGCGACGCCCCTCCGCAGGCGGAGCCGCGCACGGCCTGCGCGCAGGTGGCCCCGGAGGCCACGGCGGCCGAGGCCCTGGCGGCGGTCGCGAAGCCGCTGCGCTACAACAGCGCGGCCCTGCTGTGCGCGATCTCGGACTACCCGAAGCAGGGCTGCGGCGAGCCGTTGGCCGACGCCCCGACGGGCAGCCCGGCCCCGCGGGCCGAGGCCCCGGCGGGCGGCGACGGCGGCCCGTCGGCGGGCCTGCTCGCGGGCCTCGCGGCGGTGTCCGCCCTGGCCGCGGCCGCCATCTGGCAGTCCCGCCGCCGCCGCTCCCGATGACGCACCCCACCACCCCGCCGCCCGGCGGCCCCGGCCCGAAGCCGCCCGCCGGGCAGGGCCACGGCGGCGCGGACGCCGGCGGCGCTCAGGCACCCACCGGGGCCACCCGCACCCGGAACACGACCCGCACGGGTGGTGCGGGTGGGTATCCCGCCCGGCCGCAGGCCGGGCGCACCCCCACCGGAGCCGCACCCGGCGACGCGACCCCGCCCCGGCGGAGCCTGCCCGCGGCGGGGGACCCCTCGCAGGGGCCGACGTACAAGAAATGGAAGGCTCCCGAGGCCCGCCGCGCGACGGCCCTGCACGCGGGGGCCTGGTGGCTCTGGGCCCTCGGCCTCGCCACCGCCGCCTCCCGCACCACCAACCCGCTCCTCCTCGGCCTGATCGTCGGCGTCGGCGGATACGTGGTCGCGGCCCGCCGCACCTCCGCCCCCTGGGCGCGTTCCTACGGGGCCTTCCTCAAGCTCGGCCTCTTCGTCATCGGCCTGCGCCTCCTCTTCTCCATGCTGCTCGGCTCCCCCATTCCCGGCACGCACACCCTCTTCACCCTCCCGGAGGTCCCGCTCCCCGCCTGGGCGCAGGGCATCCGCTTCGGCGGCAAGGTCACCGCCGAGCAGCTCGTCTTCGCCTGCTACGACGGCGCGAAGCTGGCCGCCCTCCTCGTCTGCGTGGGCGCCGCGAACGCGCTGGCCAACCCGGCGCGGCTGCTGAAGTCCCTCCCGGCCGCCCTGTACGAGGCGGGGGTCGCCGTGGTCGTGGCCATGACCTTCGCGCCGAACATGGTCGCTGACGTCGTCCGGCTGCGGACCGCGCGCCGGCTGCGCGGCCGCCCCACCGGCGGGATGAAGGCCATCCTCCAGATCGGCCTGCCGGTGCTGGAGGGGGCGCTGGAGCGTTCGGTCGCGACGGCCGCGTCGATGGACGCGCGCGGGTACGGGCGCACGGCGCAGGTCCCGCCCGCCGTCCGGCACACCACCAACGCCCTCACCCTCGGCGGCCTGCTCGGCATGTGCGCGGGCACGTACGGGCTGCTCGCCGCGGAGGGCGCCGCGTACGGGCTCCCCGTGCTCGGCATCGGCCTGGTCCTGGCCCTGGCCGGGCTGCGGCTCGGCGGGCGCCGGTCGGTGCGGACCCGGTACCGGCCCGACCGGTGGGGCGTGCGCGCCTGGCTGGTCGCCGGGTCGGGTGCCGCCGTCGCCGCCCTCCTCATGTACGCGGGCGCCGTCGACCCCGAGGGCCTGCGGCCGGGGGTGGTCCCGCTGGTGGCGCCCGCGCTGCCGCTGTGGCCGTCCGCCGCGATCCTGATCGGCCTGCTGCCCGCCTTCGTGGCACCCGTACCGCCCAAGGAGGCGTCCCCGTGATCCGCTTCGAGCAGGTCTCCGTCACGTACGAGGGTGCGGCCGCCCCCTCGCTCCAGGACCTCGACCTGGTGATCCCGGAGGGCGAGCTGACGCTGCTCGTCGGCCCGTCGGGGGTCGGCAAGTCCACCCTGCTGGGGGCCGTCTCCGGGCTGGTCCCCCACTTCACCGGGGGCACGCTGCGGGGGCGGGTGACGGTCGCGGGCCGTGACACCCGTACGCACAAGCCGCGGGAGCTGGCGGACGTGGTGGGGACGGTCGGGCAGGATCCGCTCGCGCACTTCGTGACGGACGTGGTGGAGGACGAGCTGGCGTACGGGATGGAGTCGCTGGGCCTGCCGCCCGCGGTGATGCGGCGCCGGGTGGAGGAGACCCTGGACCTCCTCGGCCTGAACGAACTGCGCGACCGCCCCATCGCCACCCTCTCCGGCGGTCAGCAGCAGCGGGTCGCGATCGGCTCGGTCCTGACCCCGCACCCCCGGGTCCTGGTCCTGGACGAACCCACCTCGGCGCTGGACCCGGGGGCGGCGGAGGAGGTGCTGGCCGTGGTGCAGCGGCTGGTGCACGACCTGGGCACGACGGTCCTGATGGCGGAGCACCGGCTGGAGCGGGTGGTGCAGTACGCGGACCGGGTGCTGCTCCTGCCCTCCCCGGGCGCGGCCCCCGTCCTCGGCCCCCCTTCCGAGATCATGGCGGTCTCGCCGGTCCACCCGCCGGTGGTGTCCCTGGGCCGCCTCGCGGGCTGGTCCCCGCTCCCCCTGTCGGTCCGCGACGCCCGCCGCCTGGCCGCGCCGCTGCGCGACCGTCTGGCCGCCACCGCCGGGGCGCCGGAGGGCGCAAAGGTGCAGGCTGACGCCGGCCAAAATCCGGCCCCGCCGGCGTTTGAGGCGCGGGGTCTGGGGCGGAGCCCCAGCAGCGCAGCTCCCGGGCTGCTCGCGCGCCTGCTCCGCCGGAGCAACCCGAGCCCCGCCCCCGCTCCGGGCACGGCTCCCGGCACGGGACCGGCCGTGGCCCGGAACCTCGGCGTGCGACGCGGCCGCGCAGAGGTGCTGCGCGGGATCGACCTCGCGGTGGCGCCCGGCGAGACCGTCGCCCTCATGGGCCGCAACGGCGCCGGCAAGTCCACCCTCCTGGCCGCCCTCGTCGGCACAGTGCCCCCCGCCACCGGCACGGTGACCGTCGGCGGCGCCACCCCCCACCGCACCCCGCCCCAGGAGATGGTGCGCCGCGTCGGGCTCGTCCCGCAGGAGCCCCGCGACCTCCTCTACGCCGACACGGTCGCCGCCGAGTGCGCCGCCGCCGACTCCGACGCCGGCGCGGCCCCCGGTACCTGCCGGGACCTCGTCTCCGCCCTGCTCCCGGACGTCCCCGACGACACCCACCCCCGTGACCTGTCGGAGGGGCAGCGCCTGGCGCTGGCGCTGGCGCTGGTCCTGACCGGCCGGCCCGCCCTGCTCCTCCTCGACGAGCCGACCCGAGGGCTGGACTACGCCGCCAAGGCCCGTCTGGTGGAGATCCTGCGGGCCCTGGCGGCGGACGGCCACGCCATCGTCCTGGCCACCCACGACGTGGAGCTCGCCGCCGAGCTGGCCCACCGCGTGGTGATCCTGGCCGGCGGGGAGGTCGTCGCGGACGGCCCGACCGCCGAGGTGGTGGTCTCCTCGCCCGCCTTCGCGCCCCAGGTGGCGAAGGTCCTCGCGCCGGGCCACTGGATCACCGTGGCCCAGGTCGCCGAGGCCCTGTCATGAGCCGACCCGCCGAAGCCGGCCACCCCGCCCGCCCGGTCCGCCCCGCCCGCCCCGTCCGGATCGGCCCCCGCGCCGCCGCCGCCCTGGTCCTCGTCACCCTCATCGGCATCGCTGCCTTCGGCTGGCCGCTCCTCGCCGACCGGCAGTCGGGCCTCGCCCACTCCCAGGACGCCCCCTGGCTCTTCGCGGCGCTGCTCCCGCTCCTCGTCGCCGTCGTCGTCGCGACCATCGCCGACACCGGCATGGACGCGAAGGCGGTGGCGATGCTCGGGGTGCTCGCCGCCGTGGGCGCGGCGCTGAGACCGCTGGGCGCGGGCACGGCCGGCCTGGAGCCGATGTTCTTCCTGATGGTGCTCAGCGGCCGCGTCCTCGGGCCCGGCTTCGGGTTCGTGCTCGGCTCGGTGACGATGTTCGCGTCCGCCCCGCTGACGGGCGGGGTCGGGCCGTGGATGCCGTTCCAGATGCTGGCGATGGGCTGGTTCTCGCTGGGGGCGGGGCTGCTGCCCGGGCCGGGGAGGATCAGGGGCCGGGCGGAGCTGCTGATGCTGGCGGCTTACGGCTTCGCGGGCTCGTTCGCGTACGGCACGGTCATGAACCTCCAGGGCTGGGTGCTCCTGCAGGGCATGGGCCAGGGGATCTCCTTCCACCCCGGGGACCCCGTACCGGCGAACCTCGCGCGCTTCGTCGCGTACTGCCTGGCGACCTCGGTGGGCTGGGACCTGGGCCGGGCGGTGCTGACGGTCGTACTGACGCTGGCGCTGGGCGGCACGCTGCTGAAGGCGCTGCGGCGGGCGACACGGAAAGCTGCCTTCGACGCGCCCGTCTCCTTCGATTCGGGGGTCGCGATCGGCTCCGACCCGGCCCCTGAAAGGGGTATGGATGGTCGCGGAGCGTGAGATCCGGGCCTCGTGGCGGTGACCCGCCCCACAGGACCCAGGTCACATACGAACCGGGATAGCAGTCCTTAAACGTCCCATATGCGCCCCTTCGTACGGCCTCTCACCTGGGCGGACGCCGATCGGCGCCGGAGGGGGTCGTTCCGCCCCGGCTGCGAGGACCACTAGTAAGAGGGGGTCGTTGCCAGGGGGTCCGGGCGTCTGTAGAACTGGATGAGTCGCCGAGCGGCCCGGGTGCTTCACCCGCCGCGGACGAACCCCTCTCCTCCGCGTGAGTGGCTCACGCATGCTCCGGCATGCGGTGCGACCGCCCCTGTCCCCTTCGGAAGGTCAATCCGTGTCCAACGCCGTCATCCGCTGCATCGCCGCCTCCAAGAAGACCCTCGCGGGTACCGTCCTCGCCCTGGGCGTCGCCGGTTCCATGCTTGCCGCGGTTCCCGCGCAGGCCGCCCCGATGAGCGCCAAGGCGATCGCCCAGCAGATGATCAAGGACCCGGCCCAGTTCGCTGCGTTCGACAAGATCATCTCGCATGAGAGCGGCTGGGACTACACCGCGACCAACCCGTCCTCCGGCGCGTACGGCCTGGCCCAGGCCCTGCCGGCGTCGAAGATGGCCTCCGCGGGCGCGGACTGGAAGACCAACCCGGCCACCCAGATCAAGTGGGGCCTGGACTACATGAACTCCCGCTACGGCAGCCCGGTCGGCGCCTGGAACTTCTGGTCCGCCAACCACTGGTACTAAGCCGCCGCGGCAGCAGCAGACATACGAAGGCCCCGGTGGCCGGCCTCCCCAGGTCCGGCCGCCGGGGCCTTCTGCATCCCATCCCACGGGTCTGTGTGCAGCGCCTACAGGCGCTGGATGATCGTGCCGGTCGCCAGCGCGCCGCCCGCGCACATGGTGATCAGCGCGAATTCCTTGTCGCGCCGCTCCAGCTCGTGGAGCGCGGTGGTGATCAGCCGGGCGCCGGTGGCGCCGACGGGGTGGCCGAGCGCGATGGCGCCGCCGTTGACGTTGACCTTCTCCAGGTCCTGGTCGAAGACCTGGGCCCAGCTGAGGACGACGGAGGCGAAGGCCTCGTTGATCTCGACGAGGTCGATGTCCTTGAGGGACATGCCGGCCTTGCCGAGGACGGCCCGCGTCGCGTCGATCGGCCCGTCCAGGTGGTAGTGCGGGTCGGCGCCGACGAGGGTCTGGGCGACGATCCGGGCGCGCGGCCTCAGCTTGAGGGCGCGGGCCATCTTGCGGGAGGCCCACATCACGGCGGCGGCCCCGTCGGATATCTGCGAGGAGTTCCCGGCGGTGTGGACGGCGGTCGGCATGACCGGCTTGAGCCGGGCCAGCGCCTCCATGTTCGTGTCGCGCAGGCCCTCGTCGCGGTCGACCAGGCGCCACATGCCCTGCCCCGCGGCCTGCTCCTCCTCCGTCGTCGGCACCTGGACGGCGAAGGTCTCGCGCTTGAAGCGCTCCTCGGCCCAGGCGGCCGCGGCCCGCTCCTGGGAGAGCACGCCCAGCCCGTCGACGTCCTCGCGGGTCAGGCCGCGGTGGCGGGCGATCCGCTCGGCGGCCTCGAACTGGTTGGGGAGGTCGACGTTCCACTCGTCCGGGAAGGGCTTGCCCGGGCCGTGCTTGGATCCGGAGCCGAGCGGGACGCGGCTCATGGCCTCGACCCCGCAGGCGATGCCGATGTCCATGACCCCGCCGGAGATCATGTTGGCCACCATGTGGTTGGCCTGCTGGGAGCTGCCGCACTGGCAGTCCACGGTGGTCGCGGCGGTCTCGTACGGGAGGCCCATGGCGAGCCAGGCGTTGCGGGCCGGGTTCATCGACTGCTCGCCGGCGTGGGTGACGGTGCCGCCGACGATCTGTTCGACGCAGTCGGGCTGGATTCCGGTACGGGCGAGGAGCTCGCGGTAGGTCTCGCCGAGGAGGTAGGCGGGATGGAGGTTGGCGAGCGCGCCCCCGCGCTTGCCGATGGGGGTGCGTACGGCTTCGACGATGACGGGTTCCGCGGCCATGAGCTCGTCCTCTCCTGCACTGCGCCAGCGCGGCGGGCCGTCCCGGCGCCCCGCCCCGAACTAGTACGCGTTCTAGTTCTCCCTGCAGTCTTATGACCTGAAGCCCCGCCACGCAAGGGTCTTGCACGCGGCCTGCACGGATTCCACACGCAACAGTTGGCGCCGCGACCCTTGTCACTTCTAGAACTCGTTACTACCTTCAAGCCAACTTCTGATGGGCCGTCAGACTTTGGAGTTGCCCCGATGACCTGTCCCGCGCTGCCCGAAGGCTTCGACGCCACCGACCCCGACCTGCTCCAAAGCCGCGTCCCCCACCCGGAGTTCGCCCAGCTGCGGCAGACCGCACCCGTGTGGTGGTGTCCGCAGCCCCGGGGCATCACCGGCTTCGACGACGAGGGCTACTGGGCCGTCACCCGGCACGCGGACGTCAAATACGTCTCCACGCACCCCGAGCTGTTCTCCTCCACCACCAACACGGCGATCATCCGCTTCAACGAGCACATCCAGCGTGAACAGATAGATGCCCAGCGCCTGATCATGCTGAACATGGATCCGCCGGAACACACGCGCGTACGCCAGATCGTGCAGCGCGGCTTCACCCCGCGGGCGATCCGCGGACTGGAGGAGGCCCTGCGCGACCGGGCCCGGAAGATCGTCGAGGAGGCCGTGGCCGTCTCGGCGGACGGCAGCTTCGACTTCGTGACGCAGGTGGCGTGCGAGCTGCCGCTGCAGGCCATCGCGGAGCTGATCGGCGTACCGCAGAAGGACCGCGCGAAGATCTTCGACTGGTCGAACAAGATGATCGCCTACGACGACCCGGAGTACGCGATCACCGAGGAGGTCGGCTCCAACGCGGCGATGGAGCTCATCGGCTACGCGATGAACCTGTCCGCCGAGCGCAAGGAGTGCCCGGCCAAGGACATCGTCACGCAGCTGGTGGCGGCCGAGGGCCAGGGCAACCTCGGCTCCGACGAGTTCGGTTTCTTCGTGCTGCTGCTGGCGGTCGCGGGCAACGAGACCACGCGCAACGCCATCAGCCACGGCATGCACGCCTTCCTGACCCACCCCGAGCAGTGGGAGCTCTACAAGGCGACCCGGCCCTCCACCGCCGCGGAGGAGATCGTGCGCTGGGCCACCCCGGTGGTGTCCTTCCAGCGCACCGCCACCCAGGACACGGAGCTGGGCGGCCAGAAGATCAAGGCGGGCGACCGGGTCGGCCTGTTCTACTCCTCGGCCAACCACGACCCCGAGGTCTTCGACGACCCGGGCGCCTTCGACATCACCCGCGACCCGAACCCGCACCTCGGCTTCGGCGGCGGCGGCCCGCACTTCTGCCTCGGCAAGTCCCTGGCCATCATGGAGATCGACCTGATCTTCAACGCGCTGGCCGACGCCCTGCCCGACCTGCGGCTGACCGGCGAGGACCCGCGCCGGCTGCGCGCGGCCTGGCTAAACGGCATCAAGGAGCTCCGGGTCAGCCACGGCTGACGACGGATCCAGGGCGGCAGGGGCCGCTCCTCCCACGCCCCGGCCCCTGCCGTCCGCTGGCAACGGACCCGCACCCGTTCGAGTGGCGGCCCCGCGCGAACCGGGTGATCCTGACTGACAGCGGCGATCCAGCCGAAGGGGCGCCGGGGCGATGTGTGCCCCGGCGCCCCTTCGGCCTGCATCACCGCAGGATGCCCACGGCGCGGGCGACCACGAGCAGCACGGTGATCAGCGACACCGACGTCTGGATCATCATCAGCAGCTTCGCCCACGTCGTCAGCGGCATGGTGTCGGTCGGGCTGAAGGCGGTGGCGTTGGTGAACGCCACGTACAGGTAGTCGCCGAAGTACGGCTTCCACTCGGGCGGGGCGATCTCCGCCTGCCCCATCTGCGGGAAGAGGAAGTCGGGGTAGTCCTTGGTGCCTAGGGACCGGGCGACCGGGCCGCCCCGGTCCCACTCCCAGTACCAGAGCGCGAAGGCGATCACATTGGTCAGCCAGACGGCGCCGGCGGTGGTGAGCAGGCCGAGCGCGCCTTCCGCCCCGATGCCGAGGAGCAGCTCGCGTACGAGTTTCACGGCCGACCACGCGTTGGCCAGGCTGACCGCGGCCGCCAGGCTGAGGCTGAGCCCGCGCAGCACGTACGAGGTGCGGTCGAAGCGGCGGTGCGGGTTGAGGGCGGCCAGCGCCACCAGCAGGGTGAGCTCCAGGGCCGGCAGCAGCCAGTGCGGATCGAGGGTGAGCCGGTCCGGCAGGACGAGCTGGAGGGCCACGGCGACCAGGATCGCCAGGGTCACCGCCCAGCGTTCCTCGCCCTCGGTGGGCTGCCGCCAGGCCGGCCTGCCCTCGCCCGGTTCGGCGGAGGGTTCGAGCAGGGCCTCGATCCGGTCCAGTCTGCGGTGCAGCCGGTCCAGCGCGTCGTTCTCGCTCATGGCGGACATTCTGGGGCGGCCGGCCGGCCCGCCGGGGAAGCCCCGCCCGGGCGGCTGCGGCCGTCATGGCCCGGTGCCAGACTGAAGTCATGACCACGATCGGTCAGTCCTTCCGGGGACGGCTGGTGCGGCCCGGAGATCCCACGTACGACGAGGACCGCAGGGTGTGGAACGGTTCGATCGACCGCTCCCCCGCCCTCATCGCCTACTGCGCGGGCGTCGCAGACGTCATCGACGCCGTGCGCTTCGCGACCGGGCCGGGGGCCGGGCTGCCGGTCGCCGTGCGCAGCGGCGGGCACAGCTTCCCCGGACAGTCCGTCTGCGACGACGGGATCGTCATCGACCTCTCGCCCATGCGCGGCATCCGGGTGGATCCCGAGGCCCGTACGGTCAGGGCGCAGGCCGGCGTCCTGCTGGGCGAGCTGGACCGCGAGACGCAGGCGTTCGGGCTGGCCGTGCCGGCCGGGGTCGTCACGCACACCGGCCTGGCGGGTCTCACGCTCGGCGGCGGGATCGGCTGGCTGATGCGCAAGTACGGGCTCACGATCGACCAGCTGCTCTCCGTGGACCTGGTCACTGCCGACGGGTCCTTCCTCAAGGCGAGCGAGGACGAGAACCCGGACCTCTTCTGGGGGGTGCGCGGCGGCGGCGGGAACTTCGGGATCGTCACGGAATTCACGTTCCGGCTCAACCCGCTCGGGCCGATCGTGCTGGCCGGGCCGGTCTTCTGGCCGATGGCCGAGTCGGCGCGGCTGCTGCGGTTCTACCGCGAGTGGATCACCGACGTACCGGACGAGCTGACCACGGCGATCGTCCACCGCAAGGCGCCGGCGGTCCCGTACATCCCGCCCGAACTGCAGGGGAAGCCGGTCGTGATGGTGATCTGCTGCTACGCGGGCCCGGTCGAGGAGGGGCAGGAGGTGATCCGGCCGCTGCGCGAGGACGCGGGGTCCGCGCCCGTACTCGACCTGTGCGCGCCCAAGCCGTTCACCGAGCACCAGGCGATGTTCGACCCGTCCTTCCCGGCCGGCCGCTGGTACTACTTCAAGTCGTGCGACGTCGACCGCCTCACCGACGAGGTCATCGACCGTACGGCCGAGCACGCGGCCCGGATCGTCTCCCCGTTCACCGCCTTCCCGATCTTCCAGCTCGGCGGGGCCATCGCGCGCGTCGGGGCGGACGAGACGGCCTTCGGCGGACGGGCCGCCGGCCACACCTTCAACATCAACGGGACGACGGAGGGCTTCGAGGGCTTCGAGCAGGAGCGGGAATGGGCGCGGGGCCTGTGGTCGGCGCTCGCCCCCCACCAGACGGGTGTCTACGCGAACTTCCTGATGGAGGAGGGCGAGGAGCGCGTCCGCCAGGCCTACGGGCCCGAGACGTACCGCCGGCTGCGGGAGCTCAAACGGCGCTACGACCCGGGCAACCTCTTCCGCCGCAACCAGAACATCCCGCCGGACCAGCCGGCCTAGGTCGTCTCTTTCGGATCTTGCCGGTTAAGCCCGCGTCGTCCGGTGCCGCGCATCGCAAGGCGGAGAGGCGCCCGATTACTGGACGTACTTGGGTGCCTCGACAACGCAGCGAGGTGCGGTGCCGGGTGGCGCGGGTCTGGGGGCACCTCCCAGCGGTAGCTGGGGGAGCAAGATCCGGAAGAGACGGCCTAGGTCCGGGCGGGGGTCCTGACCTGGGCTTCTCCGCTCGTCTCGGTGCCCGCCCGCTGCGCCGGCACGGTCAGCTGGAGGCGGCGCGGCCCCGACAGCGCGTACACGAGTCCAAAGCCGGCCGCGACGACGGCCGCGCCGCCCACCGCGTCGAGCACCCAGTGGTTGGCGGTGGCGACGATCGCGCAGACCGTGACCAGGGGGTGCAGCACGCCGAGCAGCTTCTGCCAGCCCTTGGGAGCCAGCACCACGATCACGATCCCGCACCACAGCGACCATCCGAAGTGCAGCGAGGGCATCGCCGCGTACTGGTTGGAGATCGCGGTCATGGCCCCGTACGAGGGGTTGGCCAGGTCCTGCGGCCCGTGGACGGTGTCGATGAAGCCGAGGCCGGGCATCAGGCGGGGCGGGGCGAGCGGGTAGAGCCAGAAGCCTATGAGGGCGAGGACGGTGGCCAGGCCGAGGGAGGCCCGCGCCCAGCGGTAGTCGCCGGGGCGGCGCCAGTACAGGACGGCCAGGATCGTCAGCGGGACCACGAAGTGGAAGGAGGTGTAGTAGAAGTTGAAGAACCCCTCCAGCCAGGGCGTGTTCACCACGGCGTGGTTCACGGCGTGTTCGATGTCGATGCCCAGGGCCCGCTCGATGCCGTGGATCTGGCTGCCGTTGCCCTCGGCGAGGGAGCGGCTGGTGGGGGCGGCAGCCCTGATGTGCGAGTAGAGCGAGTACCCGACCCGTATCAGCAGGAGTTCCAGCAGCAGGTTGGGGCGGGAGAGCACGCGCCGCCAGAGCGGCAGCAGCGGCACCCGCGACCAGCGGGCGGCGGCCGGGCGGCCGTAGGCGGTGGGGACGGGTTCGCGCCAGTACGGGGACGAGCGCGGCAGGAACGGTACGGCGCAGGCCGCGGCCAGCGCGGCGAGGAGGAGCACGTTGTCGCGTACGGGCGCCAGCGCGGCCAGGTTCGGCAGCAGCACGTCGCTGGGCAGGGTCATGGCGAGGACCACGGCCACCGGCCACACGGGCCGGTCGGCGGCCCGCCGGCCCACCTTCCCGGCGACGGCGAGCAGCACCCACAGCAGCTGGTGGCGCCAGCCGGCCGGGGACACGGCGACGGCCACGCAGCCGGTGATGGCGACGGCGAGCAGCAGCTGCCCGTCGCGGGCGTAGCGGGCGGCGCGGCGCAGGCCGAACCAGGTGATGGCGGCCGCGAGGGCCACGTAGAGGACGATCTCGCCGGGGCCGCTGAGCCCGAAGCGCAGCAGCGCGCCGTGCACGGACTGGTTGGCGAGGCCGTCGGGGGCGCCGCCTAGGCCGGTGCCGGCCAGGTGGCGGATCCAGTACGTCCAGGAGTCGCGCGGCAGGGCCGCCCAGGACAGGGCGGTGGCCGCGGCGAAGGTCAGGGCGGCGGCGCGCGCGGTGGGGCGCCGGCCGGTCAGCCACAGCAGCGGGGCGAAGAGCAGGAGCGCGGGCTGGAGGGCGGCGGCGAGCCCGATGAGGAACCCGGCGGGGCGTTCGCCTGGGACGCGGAAGACGGCCAGCAGCACCAGCAGCACGGGCAGGACGGCGGTCTGCCCGGGCGAGGCGGCCTCGCGGACGGGCAGCGAGACCATCATCAGGGCGGTCAGCACGGGCGCGGCGAGCAGCGCGGTGCGGCGCGGCACCGGGTCGGGCAGGCCGCGCGCGGCGACGAGCCCTATCGCGGCGACGAACAGCAGCGTCACGCAGGTCCAGGCGACCTCCAGCGACGGCGCGGCGAGGCCGAGGAGGGGCTTGAGGACCAGCCCGGCGAAGGGGGTGCCGGTGAACTGGCCGGCGTCGTAGAGCGAGCCGGGCAGGCCGCCGGGGAGGTGCAGGCCGCTCAGCCACTCGCCCGGTGGGACGCGCAGCACGGCGGCGGCCTGTCTGACGGCGAGGGCGCCGGCCAGCGCCCACAGGAGGAGGCGAGCCGCCCCCAGCCTGCCGCCATCGCCTATGACTCCGGCATGTCCGTTCGCACCGCTGTGCTCTGCCGCGTTCGCCACGCCTCGCCGGCCTCCCGCCCTGTTGACCGCAACCCCGACTTTGCCTGGCTGCCGCGTTTCGTGCCCCGTTCCATTACCTGGACGACGATATCCCGGGCGGGATACCTAGGATGGCCCGCATGAGCATCGTGAAGATCAACGCCCTGACCGTCCCTGCCGAGCAGCGGGAGGTGCTGGAGCAGCGCTTCGCCTCGCGGGCGGGGGCCGTGGAGTCCTCGGACGGCTTCGAGTGGTTCGAGCTGCTGCGCCCTGTGGAGGGCACCGACCAGCACCTCGTGTACACGCGCTGGCGCTCCGAGGAGGACTTCCAGGCGTGGATGGAGGGGCCGATGAAGGCCGCGCACCAGGGCGGCGGCGAGCGGCCGAAGCCGGCGGCTTCGGGGTCGACGGTGTGGTCGTTCGAGGTCGTACAGCAGGCGGCACCGAAGAAGGCCTGACCCGCCGAAAGGCCCGGGGCGAGCGCCCCGGGCCCGCACATGCAGCCCCGGCGGCGCTTGACGCGCGGGGTCCGGGGTCCGGGGCGGAGCCCCGGGTCCTTGAGCCACACCGGCGCCGCTTCGCCGGCCGCATCCAGCCCCGGCGGCGTTTGAGGCGCGGGCTCCGGGGTCCGGGGTCCGGGGCGGAGCCCCGGGTCCTTGAGCCACACCGGCGCCGCTTCGCCAGCCGCATCCAGCCCCGGCGGCGTTTGAGGCGCGGGGTCGGGGGCGGAGCCCCGGGGGCTCTGCCCCACCGGCGCCTGCTCGGCGCCCCAGCCGCCTCAGCTCCAGAAGGCGTCTTCCTCCTCGATGTCCTGCGTGCAGCCGTCGATGTCGCTGATCTTGCCCGCGACGATCGTGAGGAAGAGGCCTTCCTTGATCTCGATCCCGCGGTCGCCGCGGTCGGCGCGCGTGGTGTGGACCGTCATCACGTGGCCCCTCCCGTCCGCCAGCACCGTGTGCAGGTCGACCTGGAGGGTGCCCTTCGTTTCCTCGCCGAGCTTCCGGTAGAGGTCCAGAACGGCTTCCCGGCCCTTGTGGTGCCCGGAGAGCGGGTTGTTGCCGGGCACGTGGTGGATGACGTCTGCCGTCATCATCGTGCCCAGCTTCTCCATGTCGCCCTTGGAGAAGGCTTCGTAGGCGCGGCGGACCAGAACGGCGTCGGGATGCTGGGACATGGCGTTCACACCCTCCACTTGTGGCCGATTTAACCCTTTTCCTATCATCGGCCCGCGCCTGTGGATATTCCACGCCAGTGCTCCGCCGCGGACTCCAGAATGACGCCATGAGCACTTACACCACCTCGTGGACCGTGACCCCCGAGCCCTTCGACACCCCGGACGCCACCGTCCTGCGCCGCGCGTACTACGCGGAGGTCGCCGGCCGGTACTGGAAGCGGTCCGTGACCGAGGCCGAGATCGACCGGGGACTGCTGGACTTCCCCGACGAGGGGCTCGTACCGCCGACGGGCCGGTTCGTGGTCGGCAGACTCGGCGGCGAGGCCCTGGCGTGCGGCGGGATACGCATGCTCGACGCCCTCACCGGCGAGCTCACGCGCGTGTACGTCGACCCGCGCGCCCGCGGCACCGGCGGCGGGGCGGCGCTGCTCGAGGTCCTGGAGGCCGAGGGCCGTGCGCTGGGCGCCGAGCGGGTCCGGCTGGACACGAGGTCGGACCTCGTGGAGGCCCGCGCGTTGTACGCGCGGCATGGGTACGTGGAGATACCCGCCTACAACTCGGGCCCGTATGCGGAGCACTGGTTCGAAAAGCGCCTCGCCTGAGGGTCCGCGTCAGCGCGTCGCGGCGTCAGCGGGCGGCGTGGTCCCGGCGCGGTGAGGCGTCGTAGGGCTCCTCGGCGTCGGATCCGCAGAGCTCGGCGTTGATCTCGGCGACCAGCTTGACCAGGTCGGTGGGCCGGTCCGGGCCCCACCAGTCGCCGAGCAGCTCGGCGAGGGACTCCTGGCGGGCGGCGGAGAGCCTGGCAGCGGCCACGCGGCCCTTGTCGGTCAGAATCAGCGGCAGTCCGTCGCGGACGGCCAGCCCGCGCTCCTCGATCTGCCGGGCGGCTTCCGTGATGGCCTTCAGGGGGACGATGGTGCGTTCGGCGAGCATGGCGGGTTCGGCCGAGCCGTACTTGTTGATCCGCAGCAGCAGCCAGCTGGCGGCGGGCAGCAGGTCGTAGCCCGCCTTCTCGGTGATCTTCTCGTAGACGTGTCGGCGGCCCTCCTTGCTGCCGAGGACGCACAGCGCGCGGGCGACCTCGTCGTGGGAGGAGCGCTGGACGGGGTTGGAGGCGAGGGTCTCGGTCACGTCCGGCGCGGTGACCGAGCCGCGGAGCTTGTCCTCCTTCAGGAACCAGGCGACGGCGAAGGCCAGCAGGACGATGGGCACGGCGTAGAGGAAGACGTCGGTGATGGAGGTGGCGTAGGCGTCGAGCACGCGCGGGCGCAGCTCGGCGGGGAGGGCGCCGATGGCCCGCGGGTCGGCCTCCAGTCGCGCGGCGCTCGCGTCGGGCGGCAGCGGGATGCCGGCGAGGGCGCCGGCGAGTTTGTCGTCGAGCCGGTTGGTGAAGACCGTGCCGAAGATCGCGACGCCGAAGGAGGCGCCGATGGAGCGGAAGAAGGTGGCACCGGAGGTGGCGACGCCGAGGTCGGCGTAGCTGACGGCGTTCTGCACGACCAGGACCAGGACCTGCATGACGAGGCCGAGTCCGACGCCGAAGACGAAGAAGTAGGCGCTCATCTCCCAGGTCGAGCTGGTGCGGTGCAGCTGGTGCAGGAGGAGCAGGCCGAGGGCGGTGACGGCGGTGCCGGCGATGGGAAAGACCTTCCACCGGCCGGTGCGGCTGACGATCTGGCCGGAGGCGGTGGAGGAGATCAGCATGCCGAGCACCATCGGCAGCATGTGGACGCCGGACATGGTCGGGGAGACGCCCTGAACCACCTGGAGGAAGGTCGGGAGGTAGACCATCGCGCCGAACATCGCGAAGCCGACGACGAAGCTGATCACCGAGCAGAGGGTGAAGGTGCGGATGCGGAAGAGACCGAGTGGCAGGACGGGTTCGGCGGCCTTGCGCTCCACGAGGACGAAGGCGACGAGGAGCACGGCGCCGAGGACGGCGAGCCCGATGATCCGGGCGGAGCCCCAGCCCCAGGTGCCGCCGAGGGAGGCGACGAGCACGAGGCAGGTGGCGACGGAGGCGACGAGGAAGGTGCCGAGGTAGTCGATGGTGTGCTTCGAGGGGCGCACGGGGATGTGCAGGGCCGCGGCGATCACGACGAGTGCGACGAGACCGATGGGGAGGTTGATGTAGAAGACCCAGCGCCAGGACAGGTGGTCGACGAAGAGGCCGCCGAGCAGCGGGCCCAGGACGCTGGTCGCGCCGAAGACGGCGCCGAAGAGGCCCTGGTACTTGCCGCGCTCGCGGGGCGGGACGATGTCGCCGACGATCGCCATGGACAGCACCATCAGTCCGCCGCCGCCCAGGCCCTGGAGGGCGCGGAAGCCGATGAGCTGGGGCATGTTCTGGGCGAGGCCGCAGAGGGCGGAGCCGATGAGGAAGAGGACGATGGCGTACTGGAAGAGCTTCTTGCGCCCGTACTGGTCGCCGAGCTTGCCCCACAGGGGGGTGGCGGCGGTGGAGGCGAGCATGTAGGCGGTGACGACCCAGGAGAGGTGTGCCATGCCGCCGAGGTCGCTCACGATGGTGGGCAGGGCGGTGGAGACGATGGTCTGGTCGAGTGCGGCGATGAGCAGGCCCAGGAGCAGGGCGCCGATGGAGACGAGTACCTCGCGCGAGGCGTGCTCGGCGGCCGGACCGGTCTTCTGCGGGCGGGAACCGGGGTCAACGGCCTCCGTGGTCACATCCTGAGCCATCGATTCCTCCTCAGGCCGGATCAACATCTCCATCCTGCGTGGTGTGTCCGGTTATGGCCTCTCGGACGGGGTTGGGCGGCGCCCGGCGGGTCTGCATAATCGCTGGCAACGGCCAGGAAGGGTTTCCAGTGAGCGGTGAGCACTGTCCGGATTGCGGCGCTGTCGGTGCCGCCTGCCGGTGTGCGCCGGGTGCGGGTTTCGACCCCTTGCGCATCCGTCCGTACGTGACGTTGCCCGATCCGGGCGAGCCGGACGACGCGGCGCCCGAGCCGTCTCCGCCGCTGCCGCGCGTGGTGGTCCCGGACCAGGGCGGCACCCCGGCGTACGGGATACCCGTACCGCCGGTGCAGCAGCCGTGGCCGGACGCGGACGCGACGACCCGCCTCCCGGCGGTCCCGCCACCGCCGGTCCCGGCCGACCCGACGGCCGCGGCGGCCCCGGCGACGCCGGCAGGCCCGACGGTGCCGATGCCCGCGGCGACGCGGCCCCGTGACGCGGGGGGCAGGGGAAGGGGTGGGGGCGGGGGCGGGGGCCCGGAGGAGAGGAACGGCGGCCGGGCCTCGCGGCGGCTCCTGCCGCTCCTGCTCGGTGCCGGCGCGGTGGTCGCCCTGGGTGGGACGGCGGCGGCGCTGTGGGTGCTGCCGAGTTCCTCGGGGAGTGACACATCGCTGCTCGACGCGAAGGCCTCGGCGCCCGCGCCGAGCGTGGCCCCGGACCGGTCGTCCGCGGCCCCGACCGCCACGCAGACGGGCAGCCCGTCGCCCTCTGCCTCGCGTTCCGCGTCGCCGAGCCCCTCCAAGTCGGCTTCGCCGTCGCCGTCGCCGAGCGCGTCCCGTTCGTCGGCGCCTCCTTCCCCGAGCCCGTCGGCGAGTACGAGCCGCGCGGCCAGTCCCACGCCGGCCGCGCCGACCCTGCGGTACGGGGACTCGGGCCCCGAGGTGGAGAAGCTCCAGCGGCTGCTGGCGGCCCGGGGCCTGTACTCGGGCAGGATCAGCGGCAAATTCGACTGGAAGACCGAGAACGCGGTGTCGACCTTTCAGTACGAGAACAACATCGACGACGAGGAGTGGGGCGTCTACGGTCCCGTGACCCGTCGGGCCCTGGAGGGATAGGGCTCACACCCGCTGCGGTGGCGCGGACGGCCCCGAGTTTTGTATCGTGTAGGAACAAAGTGGTTCCGTCCGCACTCCCTGACCGGTGGACGGAACCACTTGTTCTCTTCTCCCGCCCCGTCTGGAGCCCCGCCGATGCCGGCCAGCACCACCACGACCACCGCACCCGTCGTCCTCACCGCCAAGGCACTGCTCCTGGACATGGACGGGACGATCGTCAACTCCGACGCGGTGGTCGAGCGCTGCTGGCGCGATTGGGCGGTGTCGCACGGGCTGGATCCCCAGGAGGCCCTCAAGGTGGTGCACGGCCGCCAGGGCTACGCCACCATGGCCGTCCTCCTCCCGGACCGCCCGATGGAGGTCAACCTCGCGGAGAACGCGGTGATGCTCGCACGCGAGACCGCCGACACCGACGGAGTGGTCCCGGTCGCGGGCGCCCCCGAGTTCATGGCGGCGATCGACGGACTGCCGCACGCCCTGGTCACCTCTGCCGACGCGGCCCTGGCCACGGCCCGGATGACCGCCGCCGACCTCCCGATGCCCGAGGTCCGGGTCACGGCCGAGTCCGTCCGGGCCAGCAAGCCCGACCCCGAGGGCTTCCTCAAGGGGGCGGCCGCGCTGGGCGTGGACCCGGCCGACTGCATCGTGTTCGAGGACTCCGCCGCCGGCATCGCCGCCGGCCGGGCCGCGGGCATGCGCGTGATCGGCGTCGGCCCCCGCGCCGCCGCCCACGCCCCGACGGCCCACGTCGCGGACCTGACGGCCCTCGGCGTGACGACCGCCGAGGACGGCTCGATCCGCCTCACGGTCCAGGCGGCCGCGGCCTGAACAGACCGCCTGGTCAGTCCCACTGCTCGTCGGCGAGGGAGCTGACCGGCTGCGGCTTGCCGATGACGGCCAGGGCGATGAAGAAGTTGATCTGGCCGATCGCGATGGTGAGGGTGGCCAGCGCCTTCTCGTCGTAGTGCTTCGCCACCTCGGCGTACAGCTCGTCGGAGACGCGCTCCTTGCCGTGCGGGGCGGGCTGGAGGGTGGCCTCCACCAGGGCGAGGGCGGCGCGCTCCGCGTCGGAGAAGTACGGGGCGTCCTGCCAGGAGGAGACGGCGGTGATGCGCTCCTCGGACTCCCCGGCCTTCCGCAGGAAGGCGGTGTTCAGGATGGTCAGGTAGGTGTTGCCGACGATCTGCCCGGCGCGCAGGTGGACGAGGCTCATCGTGGTGCGCGGCACCGAGCGGTTGCCCGTGGCCCGGAAGAGGGCGGCGCTGATGTCGGCCAGCTCGGGCACGAACTCGCCGGGGTTGGGCATCCGGGAGATGGAGGTGTTCGTCATGGCTGCTGTTCTCCTTCGCGTTCGCCGCCTGGTCGGCGTCTTCACAGCACTGACGGACGGGCGCCCGGAGATGTGACAGGAGTCCGGAAAAAGATTTCGGCCTGGCCGTCGCCGCCGGCGTCATCGCCATGGCCGTCGGCGCTTTCCTGGGCGAGTACGACAACGTGATGACGCCGGGGTGACGGAGGGGCCTAGGCCACGGGTGCGGCCGCGGCCGGTGACTCGGTGGGCGAGAGGGCGAAGGCCTCGGCCAGGAGTTCGTAGGAGCGTTGCCGGTCGGCCGGGTCGGGGGTCAGGGTGTTGATGATCAGCTCGTCCACGCCGTGGGCCAGGGCCAGCGTCGTCAGCGTGTTGTGCACCTGCTCGGGCGTTCCCGAGACGAGAGCCGTGCGGTGCACCTTGGCCCGTTCCAGCTCGGCGCCCGTCCAGCGGTGCCGGCGGGTGGTCTCGTACGAGGGCATGGGCCGGTCGTGGCCGAGGTCCTTGCGGGCGCGCCACAGCAGGAGGCTCTGGGCCAGTTCCTCGGCCCGGCCGGAGGTGTCGGCGGTCACCACGCGCACGGCGAGTGCCCCGCCCGGGCGCCGGCCGGTGGACGCGGTGAAGGCGTCGCGGTAGTCGCCGAACGCCTCCCGGCCGCCGCCCGGGGAGAAGAAGTGCCCGAAGGCGAACTCGGTGCCCACCCGCCCGGCCAGCCGCGCCGATTCGCGTCCGGCGCCCAGCAGCCACATCTGCGGTGCCACGGGCGCGTGCGGGACGACGCCGTCGGGGCCGAGCAGGGCGAGCAGCCGGGCGAGGCGCTCGGGGAAGTCCCGCGCGGGCCCGCCGGCCCGCCCGATCCCGAGGTCGACGCGCCCGGGGTGGAGTGAGGCCAGCACCCCGAAGACCTCGGCGACCTTCGACGGCTCGTAGCGGGGCAGGAGTACGCCGCCGGTCCCGATGCGCATCCGGGTGGTGTGGGCCAGCAGGGCCCCCGCGAGGATCTCCGGGGCGCTGCCGCCGAAGCCCGGGGAGCCGTGGTGTTCGGCGGCCCAGTAGCGGGTGTAGCCGAGTGCTTCCGCGGTGCGGGCGAGGTCCACGGAAGCGCGCAGCGCCTGGTCGGGCGTGTGGTCCTCGCCGACCGGGGTCTGGTCCAGTACGGACAGGCGCAGCTTCGTCATGAGGTGGTGCCTTTCAGTGCTGGTGGGCGGGAACGCCGGAGGCGCCGGACATGGTCGCGGGCACGATCCTGAAGTCCGCCTGGAAGACGAGGTTGTGCAGGTCTGCGGCGGCGATGGCCCGCAGGGTGGGGAGTTCGGCGGCGGCCTGCGCGTCGTCGAAGACGTTGAGCGGCCATTCGGAGACGGTGGCTCCGCGCAGGTGCGGGTGGTGGAAGGAGCTTCCGTAGTGCGCGTACAGCGTGACCGGCGGGATGTCGGCGGCGGACTGCTCGTCCCACCACAGGGTCCAGGCGTGGAAGAGGCTGCCGTCCGCGGCGCGTTGGACGCCGGTGGCGTCGATCACGCCCTGTCCGAGGAGCAGTTCCTCGTTGAGTTCGCGCAGTGCCTGGCGCGCGTACGGGTCCAGGAGGCCGGCGGCGGTACGGAAGTGCTCCTCCTTGTCGGGGCGGGTGACGGCGTCTCCGTGGACGCCGTCGCGCAGATCGGCGAAGTGCCGCAGCAGGGCGTCGAGGTTGGGGACGTCGGGGGTCATGTCAACTCCGTGGGTGTGAGGAGGGGATGTGCGCAGGTGTCA
Source organism: Streptomyces sp. NPDC048337 (assembly GCF_043201175.1). Taxonomy (NCBI): domain Bacteria; kingdom Bacillati; phylum Actinomycetota; class Actinomycetes; order Kitasatosporales; family Streptomycetaceae; genus Streptomyces; species Streptomyces sp. NPDC048337. The sequence continues at coordinate 241,809 of NZ_JBICYR010000006.1, read as the reverse complement.
GGTGCCCGCGCCGTCCGGCGAGGTGAGGAGGTGCAGGGCCAGCCCGAGCCAGCCGCGCAGGGACACCGCCGAGTGGCCCGCGGGGCCGCCCGGGCCGTGGCCCGGCTGGAGGAACACCCCGTGGCCGGTCTGCTTGAACTCGCGCAGGGCGACCTCGACTCTGGCGTCCCGCAGGAGGCGTGCGTAGCGGTGCACGTCGTCGCTGACGGGGTCGAGGTCGCCGGTGGCCATGACGACGGGTGCGAGTCCGCGCAGGTCGGACGCCTCGAAGGGGGTGCTGTAGAGGCGCGTCCCGTCGGAGGCGACCGGCCGGCCGGGCTGTCGGTAGTCCTGCCAGGCCGCGGTCAGGTAGGGCGCCGTGGGGAACATGTCGGGGAAGCGGTGGTACGAGGCCGCCGTGCAGCCGGGGTCCAGCGGCGGGTAGGCGAGGACCTGGGCGGCCAGTTCCAGCCCTCGGTCGCGGCAGGCGAGGGCGGCGGAGGCGGCGAGGGTGCCGCCCGCGCTGTCCCCGCCGAGGGCGAGGAGGGGCCGGCGGCCGCCGGTCTCCTCGGCGGCCGTGGCCTGTTCCCGGGCCCAGGCGAGCGCGGACAGGACGTCCTCGACCATGGCCGGGTGCCGTACGTCGGGGGCCAGCCGGTAGTCGACGCTCACGACGGCGAAGCCGGAGAACTGGGCGAGTTCGGCCGTCGCGCCGTGCCAGTCCCGCGCGGATCCGGCGCGCCAGCTTCCGCCGTGGGCCCACACCAGCCAGCCCCGGGGGGAGGACGTGGCCGGCGGGAACACCCGGGCCGGGAGGGGCCCGGACGGGGAGGGGATGGACACCTGCTCCCAGCGGACGGCGCCACGGCTGGATGCACCGTCTGCTGATCGTGTGGGTGTGGCCATCGGGGTTCCTTTCCATGGGTGGTCGGCGCTCGCGCCGTGCCCGAGGCCAACGTTCGCGGCCCGGGCATGGCTGTCACAAGGCGGAGTTGCCTTAGTGGGCGCGGGCGCGGAGGAAGAGGACGGTGGTGATGGTGCCGAGGACGACCAGGGCGGTGTTGACGATGACCGCGGTCGTGATCCCGGCATGGATGTCGGCGTTGGCCGCCGCGATCGCGGACATGATCGGCGTACCCATCGTGATACCGATCTGCTGCGTCATCGTCGCCAGACCCGTCGCCATACCCTGCTCGTGATCCGGCAGACCCGTCGTCGCGGTCACCATGAACCCGACGATCACCAGCATGTTCCCGACACCACCCGCGAACGTCGCCACCAGCAGCAGCCACATACTCGACGAGGTCTCACCCAGCGCGACCAGACTCAGCGTCGCCACCGCCTGCAGCAGACCACCGACGATCAACGTGGTCCGGGTACTTGTCGCACCGATCACCCGCGGCGCGATCGAACCACCGATCACCGTGCCGATACCCAGAACACCGAACGACAGACCCGCCGTCAGCGGCGAGAAATCCAAAACCTCCTGCAGGTAGAGCGTCATCAGGAAGACCAGACTCGTCTCCGTCAGGAACGCGATCAGACCCGCGATGTTCCCCCACGCCACCGTCTTCTTCTTCAGCACACTCACCGGAACCAGCGGGCTCGCCGTCTTCGACTCGATCGCATAGAACACGACCAGCAGCACCACACCGGCCACCAGCCAGCCCAGCGCCGACACCGAACCCCAGCCGTGCTCACCCGCCTGCGTCAGCCCGTAAATCAGAGCCAGCAGACCCAGCGTCACCGCGGTGGCACCCGGAAGGTCCAGCTTCGGACGCTCGGACGGACGCGACTCCTTGATCACGGCAGGGGCGATGAGGAGAACGGCCAGGGCGACCGGGACGTTGATGAAGAACGCCCACCGCCACGACAGCAGATCCGTCAGAACACCACCCAGGATCGCACCCGTGGTGAAACCGGCCGACATCAGCGCACCGTTGAGACCCAGCGCCTTCTGCCGCAGCGGACCCTCAGGAAACGAAGTCGTCAACAGCGACAGACCCGCCGGAGTCACAGCCGCGGTCGCAAGACCCTGGAAGACACGCGCGACGATCAGCATCTCCGGACTGTTCGCCAAACCACCCGCCAAAGACGACAGACCCAGCACCGCCAGACCCACCAGGAACAGACGCCGACGCCCGAACAGATCCGCCACCCGACCGAACAACAGCGTGAAGCCGGCCGCGCACAACGCGAACGCCGTCGCGATCCACTGCAGATTCGACAACGAGAAACCAAGACCGTCACCGATCACCGGCAACGCCACATTCAGAATCGAGAAGTCCACCGCCAGCATGAACTGCGCCACCAACAGCACCACCAGAACGAGCTTGAGCCGCCCGTCCAAACGCGCCGGACCTCCCCCCTCCCCCACAACCGCGTCAACCCGCGCGCCCTCGACAACCGACATCGCCACACATCCTCTCGATCACGCAACCTGGTGTTGCGGTATCGACTCTGGACCGGTCGGAAAGGGTTACCCAGCCCTCTGGTTGTGCTGGCGCCGCGCAAGCTAGCACTCCCAGGGCCACCTTCAGAGGCCCCGCCCGGCGCCCTCTCCCGGCACACTGGAACGCATGGACACACCCACTGCCCTGGGCGAATTCCTTCGTACCCGCCGGGCCCAGCTGCAGCCCGAGGACGTCGGGCTTCCCTCCCACGGCACCCGTCGGCGTGTGCCCGGGCTCCGTCGTGAGGAGCTCGCCCTGTTGGCGGGCGTGAGCATCACGTACTACACGCACCTGGAGCAGGGGCAGAGCACGAACGCCTCGGACAGCGTCCTCGACGCCCTGGCCCGCGCGCTGCGGCTGACCCCGGACGAGCACGCCCATCTGCTCAACCTCGCCCGTCCGCCGCGCGCCAAGCGGGCGCAGTCGCCCCGTCCCGAGTACGCCCGGGAGACCACGCGCCGGCTGATCGGTTCGATGCCGCAGGTCCCCGCGGTCGTCCTGGACGGCCGTAACAACGTGCTCGCCTGGAATCCGCTGGGCCATGCCCTGCTCGCCGGGCACCTGGACTTCGCGAGCCCCCAGGATCCCGCCGTACGTCCCAACCTGACGCGGATGCTGTTCCTGGATCCGCACACGCGGGAGCTGTACACGGACTGGAAGAACGAGGCCCGGGTGGCGCTCGCGGCGCTGCGCCTGGTCGCCGGGCGCAATCCCGAGGACCGTGCGCTCGCCGAGCTCATCGGGTCGCTGATGTTGCAGAGCCCCGATTTCGCGACCCTGTGGTCGAAGCACCCGGTGCGGGACTGCACCGTCGGTACCAAGACGCTCCACCATCCGGTGGTGGGCCCGCTGACCCTCGACTTCGAGAACCTGCACCTCGCCGACGGCACCAACCACCGGATGCTGCTCTACAGCGCCCCCGAGGGCTCGCCCTCCGACGCGGCGCTGCACATGCTCGCGAGCCTGACGGCCGGTGCCGTGGGCGGGCCGGTACGGGAAACCCCGAAGCCCGCGTCGGCGGATGCGGACGCGGGCGCGGGCGGGGGCGGGGATCGGTAGGGCCGAGGACGTACGGGATCAGCTGGTACGGCCCGCCGTCGCGGCGGGGACCGGCGTCGGGGCCGGGGCCGGGGTCGGGGCCTGGCTCGGTACCCGGGCCCGGTTCTCGTACGGCGCGCTCACCGCGGCCGGGGCCTGCTGCCTCTGGCGCCGGCTGCGGCCGAAGCGCCGCATGGCCGGCATTTCGACGAAGCGGAAGAGGAGCCAGCCGCCGAGCAGCGAGGTGCAGAAGAAGCCGACGATCAGCAGGAGGGCGACGGGGACGCTGTAGGTGGTGGTGCCCAGCAGCGAGCGGAGGTAGAAGATCGTGACGCCCTGGACGAGGTAGAAGCCGAAGGAGACCTCGCCGAGCCAGACCATGGGCCGGCTGCGCAGGAAGGTGTGGCGGCCCTCGACGTCGGCGTTGGCGGTGGCGCCGATGAGCGCGGCGACGGGGATGATCGTGGCGACGACGAAGCCGTACTGGAAAGGGGCGACGAGGGCGGCGGCGTAACCGAGGGCGGTCAGGACGGCGGAGACGCCGAAGCCGATCTGGCGGGGCCAGAAGCCGGCCAGGACGATCCGGGCGAGCAGGATGCCGAGGACGAACTCGAAGAGGCGGCCGGCCGGCAGGAGGTAGCCGAACCAGAACTGCATGCCGGAGATCGGGGTGATGGTGGACTTCGGGGTGTCGGGGACGAAGTACGTGGCGATCAGCTGGATGGCGATCATGCCGGCGACCATCGCGGCGCTCCAGCCCCACAGGGCGGTCTTCCCGCGGAGCTTGCGGATCGGGACGATCAGCGCCGGGAAGAGCATGTAGAAGAGCAGCTCGCTGCCGAGGGACCAGCTGGGCGGGTTGACGCTGAGGTTGACGGTGGGCTGCGGCCACCAGGTGTGGATGAGGAAGAGGTTCGGCAGCCAGTCGGCGACTCCGGTGACGGCGGAGCCGGCGAAGAGGAGCATCGCGGCGGCGAAGACGACGACGTGGTTGGGGAAGATCTTCAGGAGTCGGCGGCGGAGGAAGGCGGTGACGCGCTCTCCGGGCTTGGAGGCCCAGGCGAGGACGAAGCCGGAGAGGACGAAGAAGAAGGAGACGCCCAGGTAGCCGGCCTTGCCGAAGGCGGTGGACCACCAGTCGGCGATCGAGGCGTCGGCGAAGGGGTTGATGGGGGCGTTCGGCGGGATCGGGGAGTCCGTCAGGGACGAGTGGAAGAAGAAGACGGAGAGTGCGGCGAAGAACCGCAGGCCGGTCAGTGAGGGCAGCTTCGCCCGCTTCGCGGCGTCGGAGGACGTCGTGGAGGCCACAGGGATCGCTCTTTCGGAAGAGGTTCGGAAGAGGTTTCTTGAGGGTCGGCCGCCGGGGGCCGTGTTCCGCCGTTGGCGGCGGGCACGGTCCCGGCGGCGCGAAGGGGCGTCGCGGGACTGCCCGGTGGGACCGAGGACCGAGGAGGGGCGGGGGGCCGGGGGGGCCGGGTGGGGCCGGCCGGGCGCGGTCTACTGCTCGATCTGGTTGCGGTAGAGCATGAGCTTGGCGTCCTTGGCCACGTAGTAGTTCTGGACGGAGTAGGCGATGGTGGCGAAGTCCAGCCGGCCGTCGCCGTTGAAGTCGGCGGTGGCGATGCGGGCGACGGATTCCTCGGAGACCCGCCACTTGGCCCAGACGCCATTGGCGGCGTCGATGGCCTTGTAGTACATGACGCCCTGCCAGGGCCACGGGCCGCGGAGCGCGACGAGGAACTCCTCGTCGCCGTCGCCGTCGAAGTCGGCGCAGACGATCTGGTGGCCGGGGCCCTCGCCGTTCTCGTTGGGGTCGCCGTACACGTCGAGGAGGACGCGGTTCCAGCCTTCGCCGTCGGCGGCCTTGGTGTAGACGGCGACGGTGTTGCCGTGGAAGGGCTCGATGGCGGCGACGTAGGCCATCGGGTCGTCTCCGAGGCGGCCGGCGTTGAGGTCGCCGCTGCCGCGGAAGCCGGTCTGTTCGAACTGGGTGAGTTCGCCGGTGCCGATCAGTTCGCGGATCCACTCCTGGCGGGCCTCGTCGTAGTGGAGCCAGGTGACGCCTTCGTCGGAGGCGAGGAGGAGGGATTCGAGGTCGGAGCCGGGGATGAGGCCCTGCTTCTTCTCGGCGCCGTGGATCATGCGGAAGTGGCTGTCGTCGATGACCTCCATCGGCCATTCCTCGGCCGTGTGCACGTCGTCGGGCTGGGTGAACAGGACGACGGGCAGGACGGCGTGGACGTCTTCCTTGGCGACGATGGGGAGGCCGATGATCTGGAGGCGGTCGGTGCGGGTGAAGTGGCCGGCGCGCAGGCGGTGCATTCCGGTGGCGCGGCCGACGTAGTGGCGCTTCCAGCGGGACTCGTCCTTGTCGGGGGTGCCCGGGTTCTCCAGCCAGTCGATCTTGCCGCCCTCGGTGTTGGCGTCGTGGATCGTGCCGATCGGGCCGTAGAGGTCGTAGCAGACGATGACGTCGGGGTGCCCGTTGCCGCTGACGTCGGCGAAGTCGGCGCCGACGGGCATCTTGATGCGGTCGGCTATCAGGCGGCGGGTCCAGTCGCCGTCGTTGGCGTACCAGTAGATCTCGCCGAGGCGCAGGCCGTAGCCGAAGAGGTCGGGCTTGCCGTCCCCGTCAATGTCGGGGGCCTCCAGCCAGTAGCCGTCGCGGAGCTGGTCGGCGACGACCTCGGCGGTGAACTTGGGGGCGCGCAGGGCGGTTTCGGTGTTCTTGCCGGCGGTGGTCATGAGCGGGTCTCCTGGAGGGTCGTGAAGGGCAGGGTGCGCAGGGCGCGGGGGACGGGGTGGTACTCGAGGGCGAGCCAGATGCAGTCGGTGTCGGCCCGGTACTGGTGCATGGGGTAGTGGTAGGTGCACTGGGGGCCGGTGGCGCAGAAGGGGTCCGGGGTGGTGTAGCCGGGGCTCATCAGGACGTCCTGGTAGAGGGAGGCCTGGTCCTGGTTGCGGAACCGCTGCATGCGTCCCAGGCCGTGGACCTGGGTGTGGACCTCGATGAAGTCGTGCTTGTTGTGGATGAAGCAGTCGGTGCCGGCGGGTGAGAACCACAGGTTGGCGCGGACGTTGAACTCCCGCAGGTACCCCTGCGACTGGCTCTCGCCCAGTACGTAGTTGGGGTCGAACAGGACGGTGTTGATGTCGTCCTGGGGGCTGCGGTAGAGGGGGGTCTCGCGGGGGAAGTCCCCGTGGTCGTCCAGGTCGGCCAGGTGCGCCCAGCCGGGTTCCTCGACGATGGCGCTCACGTCGACGCCTTCATCGGCCGTGCGCAGCAGGAGCAGGGCGTCGGCCTTTTCGATCCGGGTGTCGGCGAGCACCGTGGAGGAGAGCGGGGGGATGGTCTTGCGGAATTCCTCGGCGATGGTCACGGGCGTCACGCCCGGGTTGACGACGATGGTGCGGCCTTCGACGGTGTAGTCCACGGCGTCGCGAACGAGCGCGGCCCTCAGGTACGGGGAGCTGAAGTTCAGCGGGCGTTCGGTGGCGGACGGGGTGGCGGCCATGCGGGTCTTCCTCTCGGTGTCGGTCAGGTGCGGGCGAAGTCGGCGGTGCGGGCGAGCTCGACGCTGAGCTCGTCGACGGCGGTCTCGGGGACGAAGGGCCGGGGGGCGGGCCCCATGCCGAAGAAGTGGGCGAGGGCGGCGACGGTGCGCTCGGTGGCCCGGCCGTCGCCGTACGGGTTGGCGGCGTTGGCCATGCGGTCGTAGGCCCGCCGGTCGCGCAGCAGCTCCAGGGTGTGGGCGACGATGCCGGGGGTGTTGGTGCCGACGAGGCAGGCGGTGCCGGCGACGATGGCTTCGGAGCGCTCGGTGACGTCGCCGAGGACGAGGGTGGGCTTGCCGAGGGCGGGGCCTTCCTCCTGGCTGCCGCTGCTGTCCGAGACGATGACGTCGGCGCGGGCCATGAGCTTGCAGAAGCTGAGGTAGGGCAGCGGGTCGACGACGGTGATGTTCGGGTGGCCGCCGATGTACGGGAGGAGGGCCTCGCGGACGACGGGGTTGCGGTGCAGGGGGACGACGACGCGGACGCCGGGCTCGTCGGCGATCTGGGCGAGGGCCTGGCCGATCTTCGGCAGGTGCGGCCAGGCCTCGCGGCGGTGTGCGGAGGCCAGGACGACGCGGCGGGGGTCGGTGTCGAGGTCGGCGAGGGCGGGGTCGCCGTAGTCGATGGCGCGGCCGCTGGCCCAGCGCAGGGCGTCGATGACGGTGTTGCCGGTGACGGTGATGGTGTCGGCGGCGATGCCCTCGCGCAGCAGGTTCGCCAGGTTGCCGGGGGTGGGGGCCAGGTGGAGGGCGGCGACCTGGGCGACGAGGCGGCGGTTGCCCTCTTCGGGGAAGGGGGATCCGAGCCGGCCGCTGCGCAGTCCTGCCTCGACGTGGACGACGGGGATGCGCTGGTGGAATCCGGCGAGGGCGCCGGTGAGGGTGGTGGCGGTGTCACCGTGGACGAGGACGGCGTCGGTGGGCGCGGTGGCGAAGTAGTCCTCCAGGCCGCGCAGCGAGCGGTAGGTGACCTGGGAGAGGGTCTGCTTGGGCGCCATCACCTTGAGGTCGACATCGGCGGTGAGGCCGAAGGCGTCGAGGGTTTCGTCGAGCATCTGGCGGTGCTGCCCGGTGGAGATCACGAGGGGCTCGAAGCGCGGGTCGTCCTGGAGGGCGCGGATGACCGGCGCGAACTTGATGGCTTCCGGCCGGGTGCCGAGGACTACGGCGACGGAACGCATGGTTTCCTCTTCTTCCTTGTACGGGGTACGGGGGGATCGAGCCAGGGCATGACAGGTCAGGGGCGGTGCGGCACGGCGGTGCCGCGGGCCTGCTGACGGGTGGTGGCCAGGGGATCGGATCTCACTGCGAGGGGCTTTTCGGCTGCCCTCTTCCGGCCAAGACACAGCTTTCCCGGAGCGGCTCCGGCAGTCAACGAACACCCCCGGGCACTCGAACAGCCGCACGGGAAACGCCAGAAGCCCTGTGCGCCGGAGACCGGGCACAGGGCTTCTGAGCTGGGGAAACGTAAAGAGCTTAACGCGCCGCAGGGCGCGGCCGGCTAGCCGCGGGCAGGCTTGATGGACATGGAGTGGCGGAAGAAGTCAGAGGGGTCGTAGCGCTTCTTCACCTGCTGGAGGCGGGGGTAGTTGTCCTTGTAGTAGAGCGTGGTCCAGGGCACGCCCGAGCGGTTGCGCTGCGGGTCGGTGATGTCGCGGTCGGGGTAGTTGATGTAGCAGCCGTCGGTGTTGTCGTCGATCAGGGGCACGCCTCCGGTCGCCGAGAAGAAGTCCTCGTAGAGGTCCCGGAGCCAGCCCAGGTAGAAGCCGTCCTCCTTCTCGTCCTCCCAGAAGGTCTGGAAGCACATCTTGAAGATGGAGGACCGCTGCGCGTTCGCCGTCGCGTCCGGGGCGGCGGCGTTGACCTGCCCGCCGAAGGAGAACAGCACCAGCATGGTGTCCGGATTGGTGAAGTCCGGGCGGCTCATGTAGCGGTAGAGCGCGGCGATCTGATGGTCGGTGAAGTTCTTCTTCATGTACGCGGACTTGTGCGCGCCGCGTGAGGTGGGATTGGTGATCGTCGGATTGTTGGTGCCGACGAGTCGGGTCGCCTGGAGCCACGGCAGCGTCTTGGGTTCGGCGAACTGCGGCATCGCGGGCAGTTCGCCGGTGGCGCGGGTCAGTGCCTTGGGGGTGACGCCGGTGCCGGCCGTGATGGCCGCCAGATAGTCGTCCAGGAGCCCCCGGGCATTCGGCACGGTCGCGTCGACCTGGGTGAACATGCCCAGGCTGCCGTGGGCCTTGGAGCTGACGTTGAACAGGCTGGAGAGGTTGCGGTACGGGGAGTCGGGCCCGCTGTTGGCCGCGTGCCAGGCACCGAAGTTCTTCAGGAGCCGGGTGAACTTGGCTTCCGTCAGCTGCTCCCAGGGGAAGTCGACGGCGCTCACCAGGACCTTCGACGGCGGGGATATCAGCTGCTGGGAAGGCTCGGACCCCTTCGCGTCCGGGGAGCGGAACCAGTAGCGGGTGACCAGGCCGAAGTTGCCGCCGCCTCCGCCGGTGTGCGCCCACCACAGTTCGCGGTTCGGGTCGTTCTTCTCCCGGGTGGCCACGACCGTGCGCACGCCGCCCTTCCCGTCGGTCACCACGACCTCGACGGCGTACAGGTGGTCGACGACGAGGCCGTGGGCGCGGGAGAGCAGTCCGTAGCCGCCGCCCGCGATGTGCCCTCCGGCGCCGACGCTGTAGCAGATGCCGCCGGGGATGGTGACGCCCCAGCCCTTGTAGAGGGCCTCGTACACGTTCATCAGGCGGGCGCCCGGCTCGACGACGAACGCGCGGAAGGCGGGGTCGTACCCCACGTGCGTCATCTCCGAGAAGTCGAGGATGACCTCGGTCTCGGGGTGGGCCGCGAAGTCGGCGAAGCAGTGGCCGCCGCTGCGCAACGAGACGCGCTTGCCGGCCCGGACCGCGTCCCGCAGGGCGCGTTCGGCGTCCGCGGTCGAACGGACCATCTTGACGTAGTCGGGGCGGGCGACGAAGCGCTGGTTGTTGCCGGTGGTCAGCAGCGGATAGCGCGGATCGTTCGGCGTGACGACGGCTCCGGTCCCGGCGCTCCCGGCGGCCGCGCCGGAGGGGGCGGGCGACGCGGCGGCCGCGACGGGGCCGGACAGGGCGCCGGCGACGGCCGCGCCGCCGACGACGGCCGCACTGCGGGTGAGCATGGTCCGGCGATCGACACCGTTCATGGGTCTACCTCAACTTCCGTTCGTGGATGGGGTGCCGTGCCCGGCACCGGCGGGAAGGGTTCGTACGGGAAGTGCTGGGGCGGGGACGGGTTCGGCGGGCAGCGGGCGCGGCGGCCCGCTCCGGCGGTCGAGCCGCCCGGACAGCGCCGCGGTGCCCAGACCGGCCGCGGCGAGTCCGGCGCCGATCCAGGTCGGCGCGGTCCAGCCCAGGCCGTGGGCGACGGCGAGGCCGCCGAGCCAGGCCCCGAGGGCGTTGCCGAGGTTGAAGGCCGCGATGTTCGCAGCGGAGGCGAGGGCCGGAGCCCCGGCGGCCTGCTGCATCACACGGGCTTGGAGCGGCGGTACCGTCGCGAACCCGACCGCCCCGAAGACGGCGAGGGTGATCGCGGCGGGCAGGGCGGCGTGCGAGGTGAAGGTGAACACCACCAGCACCAGGCTGAGGCCGCCCAGGATCGCGTACAGGCTGGGCATCAGCGCCCGGTCGGCGGCCCGGCCGCCGAGCACGTTGCCCACGCACAGCCCGACACCGAAGAGGACGAGGAGCCAGGCGACCGCTCCGTCGGAGAAGCCGGCCAGCTCCGTCATCATCGGCGCGAGATAGGTGAAGGAGGCGAAGACACCGCCGAAGCCGAGCACGGTCGTCGTCAGCGCCAGCCACACCTGCGGCTTGCGGAAGACGGCGAGTTCGCCGCGCAGCGCACCGCTCTGTGGCCGCGGTTGCGCCGGGACCAGTCCGATGATGCCGAGCAGGCCGACGACGCCGATGCCGGTGACGGCCCAGAAGGTCGAGCGCCAGCCGAACTGCTGGCCCAGCAGGGTGCCCAGGGGCACGCCGAGGACGTTGGCGAGGGTGAGGCCGGTGAACATCAGGGCGATGGCGCTGGCCTTGCGGTCGGGTGCCACCAGGTCGGCGGCGACGACGGACCCGATGCCGAAGAAGGCGCCGTGCGTGAGGGCGGCGATCAGCCGGCCACCCATGAGGGCGGTGTAGTCACCGGCGAGCGCGCACAGCAGGTTGCCGGCGATGAAGATGCCCATGAGCGCGACGAGCATCGTCTTGCGCGGCAGCCGGGCACCGGCCGCGGTCATCAGGGGGGCGCCGACGACCACGCCGAGGGCGTAGCCGGTGACCAGCATGCCGGCGGAGGGAATGGACACGGACAGGTCGCCGGCGACGTCCGGGAGCAGGCCGACGATGACGAATTCGGTGGTCCCGATGCCGAAGGCACCGAGTGCGAGGGCGAGGAGGGGAAGGGGAAGTTTCATCGGCCCGGTCAGATCTGCCGCAGGGCGAGCGACTCCGGCACGGTGTCGACCACCTGCCGGGCCGCGCCGGGGTCGGTGAGGTCGGTGGTGACGGTGGCGCCTTCGGAGGCCGGCAGGCGGGCGGGCGCCTCGCCGATTCCGGAGGAGGCGCCGGTCACGAGGTACACACGGTCTTCGATACGCAGGTCCATCAGGGTCCTTGGGAAGGGAAGGCCTTGGGAGGGAGGGGCGACCCGGCCCGGACGGCGGGTCCAGTGGTGCGGACCTCGTGCCGGGTCGCCCCTCGCCGGGGGAGTCCTCGATTCGGCGTGCTCAGCCGGTGGCGGCGAGGCCCTTGGCGGCCTTGGCGCGGAGGAAGAGGACGGTGGTGATGGTGCCGAGGACGACCAGCGCGGTGTTGACGATGACCGCGGTCGTGATCCCCGCGTGGATGTCGGCGTTGGCCGCCGCGATCGCGGACATGATCGGCGTACCCATCGTGATACCGATCTGCTGCGTCATCGTCGCCAGACCCGTAGCCATACCCTGCTCGTGATCCGGCAGACCCGTCGTCGCGGTCACCATGAACCCGACGATCACCAGCATGTTCCCGACACCACCCGCGAACGTCGCCACCAGCAGCAGCCACATACTCGACGAGGTCTCACCCAGCGCGACCAGACTCAGCGTCGCCACCGCCTGCAGCACACCACCGACGATCAACGTGGTCCGGGTACTCGTCGCACCGATCACCCGCGGCGCGATCGAACCACCGATCACCGTGCCGATACCCAGAACACCGAACGACAGACCCGCCGTCAGCGGCGAGAAATCCAAAACCTCCTGCAGGTAGAGCGTCATCAGGAAGACCAGACTCGTCTCCGTCAGGAACGCGATCAGACCCGCGATGTTCCCCCACGCCACCGTCTTCTTCTTCAGCACACTCACCGGAACCAGCGGGCTCGCCGTCTTCGACTCGATCGCATAGAACACGACCAGCAGCACCACACCCGCCGCCAGCCAGCCCAGCGCCGACACCGAACCCCAACCGTGCTCACCCGCCTGCGTCAACCCGTAGATCAAAGCCAGCAGACCCAGCGTCACCGCGGTGGCACCCGGAAGATCCAGCCTCGGACGCTCCGACGGACGCGACTCCTTGATCACGGCAGGGGCGATGAGGAGAACAGCCAGCGCGACCGGGACGTTGATGAAGAACGCCCACCGCCACGACAGCAGATCCGTCAGAACACCACCCAGGATCGCGCCCGTGGTGAAACCCGCCGACATCAGCGCACCGTTGAGACCCAGCGCCTTCTGACGCAGCGGACCCTCAGGGAACGAAGTCGTCAACAGCGACAGACCCGCCGGAGTGACCGCAGCGGTCGCGAGACCCTGGAAGACACGCGCCACGATCAGCATCTCCGGGCTGTTCGCCAAACCACCCGCCAAGGACGACAGACCCAGCACCGCCAGACCCACCAGGAACAGACGCCGACGCCCGAACAGATCCGCCACCCGACCGAACAACAGCGTGAAGCCGGCCGCGCACAACGCGAACGCCGTCGCGATCCACTGCAGATTCGACAACGAGAAACCAAGACCGTCACCGATCACCGGCAACGCCACATTCAGAATCGAGAAGTCCACCGCCAGCATGAACTGCGCCACCAACAGCACCACCAGAACGAGCTTGAGCCGCCCGTCCAAACGCGCCGGACCTCCCCCCTCCCCCACAACCGCGTCAACCCGCGCGCCCTCGACAACCGACATCGCCACACACTTCCTTTCACACACACATAAACGGGGGCCTTCCAGCGCGGAAGGCCGGTACTTGCCGGGGGAACCGGCTCAGGCCGAGGTCTCCACCGAGGCGCGACGGCCCAGTTCTTCGGACAGCTCCTGCCAGTTCCGCGCGACCTGAGCGGCCGCGGCGGCCGCGGTTTCGGCGCGGTACGGGGGAACCGCGGCGACGATCCGCTCGCGTTGGCGCAGCCCGCTCACCTGGAGATCGAGCATGCGCAGCAGGAGCCGTCCGGCTTCGCTCAGCCTGAGCAGGGGGTCCTTGCACAGGCTGCCGACCAGGGAGGGCAGTGCCTGCCCCCGGCTCTGGTCCGGCGCCGTTGCCGGACCGGGGGCCGAGAGGTTTCCGGAGCGGCGCTGGGTGGCGGGTACGGGGTCCGCCCCTTCGCCGATCCGGCGCCGCACGTCCCGTACGGTCGACGGGGCGATGCCCGCCTCCCGGGCGATCTGGCGCAGGGAGGCCGTGGGTCGGCCGGCGAGCAGCCGGGCCGCGGCCTCGCGGCCGCGTACCGGGTCGGACGGCCGTAGGCGTCCGTCCTGTCCGACGCGGGCCTGCGGTACGGGTGCCGCAGGGCCCTCGCGTCTTCGGAGCGCCGCCACGGTCTTGGGGGCCAGCCCGGTCCGGCGCGCGATACCGCGGTCGGACCAGTCGGGGTGGGACCGCAGGATGCGCAGTGCCGCCGCGGTCCGCTCCGCGTGGGTCAGCGGGAGACCGTGGCGGATGTTGGCCTCGACGGACAGGACGAAGGCGTCCTCGGCGCTGCCGTCGAAGTACGTCACCCCCACCGTCTGCAGGCCGCGCAGTTCGGCGGCCCGCAGCCGGTGCGTCCCGTCGATGATCCGCATGGTGGCGCGGTGCACGAGCAGCGGGGGCAGCGGCTGGCCGGACTGGGCGAGGGCCTGTGCGTGGCCCTCGTCGATCCGGACGGTGCGGGGGGAGTCGGCGGAATGCAGTGCGCCGACCGGTACTTCGGCCACGGCGTCGGGGGTGTCCGCCGTGGGCGCCGCACCCGTCGTGCTCAGGGCGTTCGCCGCGTTCACCACGTTCAGCTTCCTCATGTGGTTCACCTCCCTTCGTGCACTCGATGGGCCGGACGTCGCTGTGTTCGTCGGCTCCGGGGAAGAAATTACGTAACTACTGTTCGGTAACTACACGGGGAGCCGAACCCCCGTGAGATTTCGGCAACTCGGCCAAGTGGCGGTGCGTCGGGGTGGGCGACCGGGGAAGTGCCGCGGTCGCCCACCGGGCGGCCGGATCAGACCCCGACCAGCTCCTGCGACCCCATGAACTCCCGCAGCCAGGCGAGGAATTCGGGTCCCAGATCGTCGCGCTCGCAGGCGAGCCGGACCGTGGCCCGCAGGTACTCGGCCCGGTCCCCGGTGTCGTAGCGCCGGCCGGAGAACACGACGCCGTGCACGGGCCGGCCCGCCTGGACCAGGGCGCGCAGCGCGTCCGTCAGCTGGATCTCGCCGCCGCGGCCGGGGGTCGTGGCCCGCAGGACGTCGAAGATCTCGGGGTCGAGGAGGTAGCGGCCGATGATCGCGAGGCTGCTGGGCGCGGTGCCGGGCTCCGGCTTCTCCACCAGGTCGGTGATGCGCACTCCCCCGCCGCCGGCCGCGTACTGCGCCGACTGCTCGACCGCGGCGCATCCGTACAGGTGGATGGAGTCCGGGTCCACCTCCATGAGGGCGACGACGCTGCCGCCGTAGCGGGCGCGGACCTCGGTCATACGGGCCAGCAGCGGGTCGCGGGGGTCGATCAGGTCGTCGGCCAGAAGGACCGCGAAGGGCTCCTGGCCGACGTGCGGAGCGGCGCACAGCACGGCGTGACCGAGCCCCTTGGGGTCCCGCTGGCGCACGTAGTGGATGTCGGCGAGCTCGGTGGAGGCGCAGACGCTGTCGAGCTTGACCTGATCGCCGCGGCGCTGGAGGGCCTCCTCCAGCTCGTAGTTGCGGTCGAAGTGGTCCTCGAGGGCCCGCTTGTTGCGTCCGGTGACCATGAGGATGTCGGACAGTCCGGCGGCCACCGCCTCTTCCACCACGTACTGGATGGCCGGCTTGTCCACGACCGGCAGCATTTCCTTCGGGGTCGCCTTGGTCAGCGGGAGAAATCGCGTACCGAGACCGGCCGCGGGGATGACTGCCTTGGTGATGCGGGAAGGTGTGGAATTCATGCCACCGAGGCTAGATGCCGCCCGTCTCCGTGGGCTTGAATTCCCTTTCTTCTCCGCCTACTTAGGCATTTTCGGCCTCGGTCGGCGCGGCAATGCCGCGACAGATGACCCGCCACAGCTCGCGGAGTTCGCCGACGGCCGTGCCTGGGCGCCGCATCCGGCCGCCGCGCACCCGGGCGACGGTGCCGCCCATCAGGTGCGCGGTCAGCAGGGCGACCGGGCGGGGGTCCACGTCGGAGCGCAGCTGGCCCTCTTCGACCGCCCGGCCGAGCAGGGCCCTGACCTCCGGTAACCAGGAGCTGCACCACTCGGGGCCCGCCCCGGCGCGCTCCTGGGTCAGTCGCGCGGCGGCGCGTACGACCGCGTCCGCCTCGATCAGGCGGCCGAGGGCGAGGACGAGCGCGGAGACGGTGTCCAGCGCCGTGCCGCCGGCGCCGCGGGCGGTGACGTGCTCGACCACCGCCCGGGTGGTGGACCGCCCCCTTTCCTCCACGGCCGAGGCGAGTTCCGCCTTCGCCGAGAAATGAAAGGTGAGCGCACCGATGGAAACCCCGGCGGATCGGCTCAGCCGGGAAAACGATGTCCCGTCATATCCGTTGCGGTCGAATTCGACGCCGGCCACCGCGATCAGACGATTCCGGGTGAGCACTCCGCGCTCCTGCTTTACCAATGCACTCTCACTGCCATCCAGGTCGTTCCCGACTCGCCGAGCATTCGGGCCGACGATGCGACACCAGCCTTGTCCGGGTGGAGCGGGCGCCACAACGCCGACTTGGCGAAGAAGCGCCCGCGCTCCCCGCCGACCGGCCGTCCCGTGACGGGGTGTCGGCGGCCTCGGGTACCAACGTGCCGAAGTCGCGGGGCGAACGCCACCCCTGAGCTAGAAAAAAAACGAACGTTCTGTATTCTGAAAACGTCCACCACCGCCGCCGCCCGTCGGCGTCCGCAGTGAAGGGGGAGAGATGACGGCACACACACGGCCCAGAGCCCTGGTTGCCATGGACACCACGTTGGACGAGTTCACCGAACGCCTCTTCGGCCACTTACCGCGCGCCGACCAGCGGCGCTGGGCCCGGGTCTACCTCAAGGGGCTGCTGACAACCCCGGGGAAGAAGTCCGTACGACGGCTCGCCGCGTCCGTGACCGCGTCGCCCACCGCCTCCCAGTCCCTGCAGCAGTTCATCAACGCGAGCCCCTGGGACTGGGATCCGGCCCGCCGCGAGCTGCTCCGCTGGGTCGAGGAACGGCACCCGGTGCACGCCTGGACGATCGGGCAGGCCGTCTTCCCGAAGCGCGGTGAGCACTCGGTCGGCGTGCACCGCCGCTTCGACCCGGCCGCCGGTCGCTCCGTCAACTGCCAGTTCGGCTTCTGCCTCTTCCTGTCGCTGGGCGGCATGAGCGTGCCCGTCGACTGGCGGCTGCTGCTCCCCGAGACGTGGGCGGCCGATCCGGTCCTGCGTCGCAGGGCGCGCATCTCGCCCGAGGTCGCGCACCGGTCGCCGGAGGCCCTCGTCCTCGAGCTCGTCGACTCGATGGCCGCGCACACCGCGTCGGCGCACGCGCCGGTGGTCGCCGACCTGAGCCGCCTGGCCGGTGCCGGCCCGCTCATCGGCATGCTCGGCCGCCGGGGCCACGACTTCCTGGTGTCCGTCCCGCCGACCCTCCCGGTCAGTGCCGCCGGATTCGCCCCCGGGCGCGGCGAACCGGCCGGGACACCGGGGCGGGAGACCGCCGCGGGCGACTTCGCCCGCCTGGGTAACACCCGCCATCCGTACACGGCGCTGCTGACGGGACCCACCACGGGGCCGCAGCGGCTGCGCATCCACTCGGGGCTGGTCCGGGTGCCGGGGGCCGAGACGGGCGCCGCCGGGACGCGGCAGACGTACCGGCTCTTCGGCGAACGGCGCCCCGGGCCCGGCCACCGGGGCGGCCCGGTCTGGATCACCAACATGACCGAGCACCGGATGGACGACCTGCTCCACCTGGTGCGGCAGTCGGCCGTGTCCACCAGGGCGCTGGGCTCGCTGGCGGAGGACTTCGGGCTGCTCGACTTCGAGGGCCGGTCCTTCCCCGGCTGGCACCACCACATGACCCTGATGTCCGCCGCGTACGCCTACAAGGGGCTGCCGGCCCTGCGGGAGCGGCAGGGCCGGCAGGGCTATCCGGTGCTGGAGGTCCGGCAGTCCGCGTGACTCCGCTCGTCAGGCGCGGATGAGGGTGAGGGCCTCGTCGCGGATCTTGGACAGGGTCTCCTCGTCACGGGCCTCCACGTTCAGGCGCAGCAGCGGCTCGGTGTTGGAGGCGCGGACGTTGAACCACCAGTCCGCACCCGTGACCGTCAGGCCGTCGAGCTCGTCCAGCGTGACGTCATCCCGGCCCCCGAACGAGGCCTTCACCGCCGCCAGGCGGGCCGCCTGGTCCGCGACCGTCGAGTTGATCTCCCCCGAACCCGCATAACGGTCATAGGAGGCCACCAGGCCCGAGAGGGGGCCGTCCTGCCCGCCCAGCGCGGCCAGCACGTGCAGCGCCGCCAGCATCCCCGTGTCCGCGTTCCAGAAATCCTTGAAGTAGTAGTGCGCCGAGTGCTCACCACCGAAGATCGCACCCGTCTTGGCCATCTCCTCCTTGATGAAGGAATGCCCCACCCGGGTACGGACCGGGGTGCCGCCGTTCTCCCTGACGACCTCCGGAACCGACCACGAGGTGATCAGGTTGTGGATCACCGTGCCGCTGCCGCCGTTGCGCGCCAGCTCACGCGCCGCGACCAGCGCCGTGATCGCGGACGGGGACACACCCTCGCCCCGCTCGTCCACGATGAAACAACGGTCCGCATCCCCGTCGAACGCGATACCCAGATCCGCACCCTCCGCCAGCACCCGGGCCTGGAGGTCCACGATGTTCTTCGGGTCCAGCGGATTCGCCTCGTGGTTCGGGAACGTGCCGTCCAGCTCGAAGAACATCGAGACCAGGTCCAGCGGCAGGCCCTCGAAGACCGTGGGGACCGTGTGACCACCCATGCCGTTGCCCGCGTCCACCACCACCTTCAGCGGGCGGATCGCCGACAGGTCCACCAGGGACTTCAGGTGCGCCGCGTAACCGGCCAGGGTGTCCTGCTCCGTGACCGTGCCCGGAGTGGTCCCGGCCGCGATCGCCGGGGCACCCTCCTGCGACCACTGCTCCACCAGCTCACGGATCTGCGACAGACCCGTGTCCTGACCCACCGGCGCCGCACCCGCCCGGCACAGCTTGATCCCGTTGTACCGGGCCGGATTGTGCGACGCCGTGAACATCGCACCCGGCAGGTCCAGCGACCCCGACGCGTAATACAGCTGATCCGTCGAGCACAGACCGATCAGCGTCACGTCCACACCGCGGGCCGCCGCGCCCCGCGCGAACGCCGCCGACAGACCCGGCGACGAGGGACGCATGTCATGGCCCACCACGATCGCCGCAGCACCCGTGACCTCCACGAATGCGGCACCGAACAGCTCCGCCAACGACTCGTCCCACTCGTCCGGCACGACGCCACGCACGTCATACGCCTTGACGATGTTCGAAAGGTCGGGCATTTCAGCTCCTTCAGGGATGACCGGCTGGATCCGGACGCTACCCGGCCGACCTTCCCGCAACAGCCCGCCCGGCTCCATCGCGTTGAGGCTTTGGCACATCGCCGTCACCCGGGGACCGGCCCACCTCGCTCCCTGTACCACTGCGCCGCCGCGCCCAGCCGGGCCAGCGGACCTGGCCCCGGCTCGGTCCCTGCGAGCTGCCAGGCCGTGTCGGAGCGGTACCAGTGGTCCCGGGCCAGCAGCGTGAACTGACGCTCGCTCACCCAGCCCGGCCGCGCGGCCAAGGCCTCCAGGCACCTGTGCCACGGCCAGTCCTCGGCCGGGCGCGTCGGCAGCACCCCGTGTTCGGCGAGGGCTGCCATGAGGTCCCCGTTGCGCACCGGCGCGGGGTGGTGGGCGTGCAGGATGCCCGTCGTCCCGGCCGCCGCCGAGGTCCCGTCGGCGAGCGCGAACGCCGTGATGAGCCGCGCCAGATCGTCGACGTCGACGAACGAGGCCGTCCCCTCACCGCCGCCCCACCCCGCCGGTACGCGCCGGAAGGCGTCGACGAGGGCCGGCACGACCCACCGGTCGCCCCGTCCCAGCACGAGACCGGCGCGCAGGACCAGTCCCCCGGCGTCGAGCACCGGCTGCTCGCCCGTCAGCCTGCTGCGGCTGGCGGGCGATACGGGCGCGGGAGTCAACTCGCCCACGTCCTGGCCGCGATGGGGTCCCGGACCGTAGACCGCGCAGGTCGACAGCTGGACGATGCGCCCGACGCCGGCCCGACGCGCCTCGGCCACCACGGCTGCGGTACCGGCGGAGTTGACCGCCTCGCACCGTGCCGCGTCCGGTCCGGTGTAGGAGGCCAGGGAGAGGACGACGTCGGCTCCGTCGCACACCCCGCGCAGGGAGTCCGCGTCGGCCAGGTCCGCGTCCGCCCAGCGCACGGCGGGCCCGGCGGTGGCGGCCGCGGTGGCAGGGGGAGGCGTACGGGAGACCGCGCACACCGTGACCTGCGGCCCGGCTGTCGCCAACCGGCGCAGCACCGCCGACCCCACGAAGCCCGTGGCCCCGGTGACGACCACGTGGCGCACGCTCACGCGGGCCGATCCAGTTCCCGCTCCTGCTCCTGCTCCTGCTCCGGCTCCGGCTGGTCGGCCTCCGGATTCGTCGGAGGCAGCGTCAGACGCATGTGCCTGCGGGTGTCTTCGGTGGCGACGGCGGGCAGCAGGTAGCGCCACAGCGAGGCGATACGCTGCGGCAGGTCGGCCCGTCCGGTGGACGCCTGGGAGAAGAGCTGCGCCCCGGTGAAGGAGCTGACCAGCACCCACGCCAGCTCGTGGTCGTCGACGTCGGGCTGGAGTTCGCCCTTGGCGCGGGCGAAGCGCAGCTGCTGGCGGAACTCGAGCAGCCAGGCCTGGTAGGCGACGTCGTCGCGCAGGCCGAACTCCCCCTGCTCCACGGCCAGTCGCACGCCTGCCCGGAGCACCGGATTGTGCTGGAGCTGCTCGGCGAGGTAGAGCGTGATGTCCACCAGGTGCTGGAGTCCGTCCTCGCCGGCCGGGAACTCCAGGCCGTCACCCTGCCCGACCATGACGGCGTAGGCGAGCTCCTCCTTCGAGCCGAAGTGGAAGTACATCCCGCCCTGGGTGACGGCGGCGCGGTTCATGATCTTGCTGATGCTGGCCCCGCTGAAGCCGAACTCGTCGAAGACCTCGGCGGCCGCACGCAGGATCGCCGCTCTGGTCTGGACTGCCCTCTGTTGGGGTGCGCGTTGCCGCTTGCGGTCTGACATGGAGCTCATTCCCCTCGACAAAAAAAACGAACATCCTCTATTTTAAGTCTCGGCGCCATTCAAGCACCAGTTCGCGTCCGACGTTTCAAGGGGGGCTCACCCGTGACCGTGTTAGCCGAACATGCAACCTCGCCGATCACCGCGCTCAGCAGCGCTTTGCCTCGTGAGTACGTGCACAAGAGCGCGCACTCCGAGGTCCTGCTGACAGGATGGCGTGCCATCGCACCCGATGAGTACGTCATCACCGCCCAGTGGCCCCGCATCCACAGCTTCTACACGCCGGTGGCGGGCCGCCACGACCCCCTGCTCCTCGCCGAATCCGTACGCCAGGCCATCCCGCTCCTGAGCCACGTCGCGTACGAGGTCCCCTTCGGGCACCGGCAGATTTGGGACACCTTCAGCTACACGATCAACCCCGAGGCCATGATCGTGGGTTCGTCACCCGCCGACATCGTGCTGCGCGTCAGCTGCTCCGACATCACGCGCCGCGGCCGGCGGCTGGCCGGACTCACCATGCACGTCACGGCCACGCGGGACGGCGTCTTCCTGGGACACGCCGAGGCGGCCTTCACCAATCAGCCGCCCGCCATCTACCAGCGCTTGCGCGGGAGTTACGCGGACCTCGACCAGGTGACCGACCGGATCCTCCCGCTGGCGCCACCGCTGACGCCCCGCCGCGTGGGCCGCGACCGCTTCCACGACGTGGTCCTCGCGCCGACCAGCTCCACGCACCGCACCCAGCTGCGGACCGACATCACGCACCCGATCCTCTTCGACCACCCCGTCGACCACGCCCCCGGCATGCTGCTCCTGGAGGCCGTCCGCCAGGCCGCGTACGGCGCCGCCTTCCCCCGGCAGGGCTTCCTGACCTCCATGGAGATGCAGTTCTTCCGTTACGCGGAACTGGACGCGCCCTGCATGATCGAGACGCTCCCGGCCATCGAGAGCATGAGCACGACGGGCCGCCTCCCCGTCCGCGTCGTCGCCCGGCAGAACGGCGAGGACGTCTTCACCGCGACGGCGACCGTCACCGCCACCGCGGCCGTGACGCAGGCCGCCCCGCTGCGGAGCTACGCCGCGGCCTGATCCCCCCGCCGGGGGCGCCGCACCGCATCCCCCCATGCGGCGCCCCGGGGGAACCCCCTCGCAGCGCGGTCAGCCCGCGATCGCCTCGTACAGCGAGAAGACGGCCAGCGCCGCCATCACCGCGGCCGCGACCTTGGATATCAGCCGCAGCGGTACGTACTTCATCAGCGTGCGCCCGCCCAGGATGCCGATGCCCGCGACCGCCCACAGGGCCAGCACGGCGCCGACGCCGACGGAGAGGGGGTTGCCGTAGCGCGCGGCGAGGTTGGCGGTCATGATCTGCGTCAGGTCGCCGAACTCCGCCACCAGGATCAGCATGAAGCCGGCCCCGGAGACCTTCCAGAAGGACTGGTCGGCGGGGGGCTTGACCTCCTCGTCCCCGTCGCTCTTCTTCAGGAGCAGCATGACCGCGCCCGCGAGGAAGAGGAGGCCGACCACGGCCTGGACGAGCCGGTGCGGGAGCAGGGTCAGCACGCTGCCCGCGGCGATGGCGAGCGCGACGTGCACGGCGAAGGCGGCGGCGACGCCGGCGAAGACGTACGAGGCGCGGTAGCGGGTGCCGAGCATCAGGCCGGCGAGGGCCGTCTTGTCGGGGAGTTCGGCGAGGAAGACGACGCCGAAGGCGATCGCCGTGACGGTGATGCTGAACACGGGGGTGAAACCTCAATCGGTCGGGCAGGACGCCATCGGACCGAGAGACCTGGGGTGTATCAGGGGTCGCTTCGGCTCGGCGGCACCCTGGCTTGCGTACGCGCGCACGAGCGCGCCCACGCCTGAACAGGACACTGCGGCCGAAGGTCTCACTGGCCGACCGCTTCCGCGGCCTGCCTCCGGGCGCCGGCTGGGGTGACCCAGCAGTATGTCGACGGTCCGGCGAAGAGCTACTCCCCTTCTGCTCCGTACAGGGTACGTGACGCTGACGGATGCCCGGAATGGGCCTTTGGTCCCGTCCGGCGCGAGGGCCGGACGCGAGGGCGCCGGACGCGACGGCTGCCGCCGCAGCCCGGCCCACCTCGGCGACCCCCGCCCCACCCCCCACCCGGCGCGCCTCGGCGGCCCGGCCCGCCAGCCGCACCTCACCGCGGGTAGGAATTCCAACTTCCGCTTGTGTTCGGGCCGTTACGGGGTTTGACGTGACGTGCTCATGTCGCCACCCTGTCACCTGGCGCCCATCCCCTCGAAACCTGGCGCCGCCAGCATGGCCGCGGCCCGCCGGGTCCGAACGGCCTTCCCCCCGCATCCAGGGAGCCCCTCATGGCAGTCATATCCAGCGTCTACGCGCGTCGAATTGGCGTGCTCGCGTCAGCCGCCGCGCTCGCCGCCCTCACCTCCCTCGTCAGCGCCCCGACCGCCCAGGCCGCCCCGCCCACCCCCATCAGCGCCGCGGCCGCCCGGTCCTACCTGGCGACCGTGACCCCGAAGGCGGAAGGCTCAACCAGCGGCTACAGCCGCGACCTCTTCCCGCACTGGAGCACCGTCTCCGGCACCTGCAACACCCGCGAGACCGTCCTCAAGCGGGACGGCGTGAACGTCGTCCAGGACTCCTCGTGCGCCGCGGTGAGCGGCAGCTGGTACTCCGAGTACGACGGCGCCACCTGGACCGCCGCCTCCGACCTCGACATCGACCACGTCGTCCCGCTCGCCGAGGCCTGGCGCTCGGGCGCGAACTCCTGGACCACCGCCAAGCGCCAGCAGTTCGCCAACGACCTCACCCGCCCGCAGCTCATCGCGGTCACCGACAACGTCAACCAGGCCAAGGGCGACCTCGACCCCGGCAAGTGGCTGCCGCCGCGGACCGCCTACCGCTGCACGTACGCGCGGATGTGGGTCCAGGTCAAGCAGTACTGGGCGCTGAGCATGGACTCGGGCGAGAAGACGGCCCTCGTCAACCTCCTCAACGGCTGCTGACGAAGCGGTCGATCTTTCCCCCGCCAGGGGGAGGCGAGGCTCCCCCTCCCCGTCGTACCGTGATCGAAGGGGCTACGGAGGAGGGGGAGTTGCATGGCCGGATTGCGTCTGGGGCCACTGCTGCGCCATGTCGACTGGGACACGGGCGGTTCCGCGACCATATGGGTCGAGGCGGACCGCCCGTGCACGGCCGAGGTGCGGTGCGCCGACGGGGCCGGCGGCACCGAGCGCACCTTCCAGATAGCCGGTCACCACTACGCGCTGGTGCCGGTGACGGGCCTGACCCCGGGGGCGTCCACGGCGTACGAGGTGCTGCTCGACGGCGTGCGGGTGTGGCCGCTGCCCGACAGCGGCTTCCCGCCGAGCACGATCACCACCCCGGCCGTGGCGGGCCGCGGCCGGCCCGCGCCCGGGCTGCGCGTCACCTTCGGCTCCTGCCGGCAGGCCGCGCCGCCCGCCACCGGCCGGCGCGGACCGCACGGCGCGGACGCGCTCGACACCCTCGCGGCGCGGCTGGCCGCCGATCCCGAGGCGGTGCGCCCGGACCTCCTGCTGCTGCTCGGGGACCAGGTGTACGCGGACGCGCTGTCCCGGGAGACGCGGGCGTGGCTCGCGGCCCGTCGGGATCTGCGGGAGGCGCCCGGCGCCCAGGTCGCGGACTACGAGGAGTACACCCGGCTCTACTACGAGTCCTGGCTCGACCCTGAGATCCGCTGGCTGCTGTCGACCGTGCCGAGCCTGCAGATGTTCGACGACCACGACGTCATCGACGACTGGAACACGAGCGCGGCGTGGCTGGCGGAGATGCGGGCGACGCCGTGGTGGCAGGAGCGGGTGCTCAGCGGGCTGATGTCGTACTGGGTGTACCAGCACCTGGGCAACCTCTCCCCGGCCGAACTGGCTGCCGACGGACTGTACGAGGCGATACGACGGACCCCGGACGGTACGGACGTGCTGCGGGCCTTCGCCTCCGCCGCGGATGCCGATCCGGGCACGGTGCGCTGGAGCTACCGGCGCGACTTCGGCCGGACGAGGCTGCTGATGGTGGACACCCGGGCCGCGCGGGTGCTGGCCGAGGACGGCCGGGCCATGCTCGACCCGGCGGAGCAGCAGTGGCTGCGCGACAACGCGCTGGACGGGCACGGCGGTTACGACCACCTGCTGATCGGATCCTCCCTCCCCTGGCTGATGCCGCCGCTGATCCACGACGCGGAGACGTGGAACGCCGCGCTGTGCCGGGGGGAGCGGGGCCCGCGGTGGGCGCGCATCGGTGAAGACCTGCGGCGGCGCAGCGACCTGGAGCACTGGGCGGCGTTCCCTGCCTCGTTCGCGGCGCTGACCGATCTGATCGAGGAGGTGGGGACGGGGCCGCGGGCACCGGCGACGGTGGCGGTCCTGTCCGGGGACGTACACCACGCGTATGTCGCCGAACCTCGAATACCAACCACGGCGCGTGTGTTCCAGCTGACGTGCTCGCCGGTGCACAACTCCATCCACACCGCGGTGAAGCTCGGCTTCCGCCTGGGCTGGTCCCGTACGGGCCGCTGGCTGGGCCGCGGCTTCACCCGGCACGCCCGGACGGGCCGACCGCCGTTGACCTGGCACCGCACGGGCGGCCCCTGGTTCGGCAACCAGCTGATGACCCTGACCCTCGCGGACCGCTCGGCCCACCTCCAACTGGACCAGGCCCGCACCCGGGGCAAGACGGCCCATCTGTCCACAGTCCTGGACCGCGACCTGACGCCCCCGAAGTAACCCGTCCCACGAGGCGGCACACTTCCGCGGCGGGACGCGACAGGACAGAACGGGTGTGTCAGTCCCCGCCCCGGGCATCGGGGTCGAGGGCGCCGGGCGTACGCTGTATGGCTGTCAAGCCGCTCCTGCCGCTCCCCCGCGACGCCGCGGCGCTTCATGCCGCAGCACGAGAACCGGACTGGGGAGTCCCGCCTTGTTTGAGACTCTGGGGTCGCTGACCGCGAGCCCATGGATCTACGCCGTGGTGGCGGTGTCCGTCGTGCTCGACGTCTTCCTCCCGGTGCTGCCGAGCGGGGTCCTGGTGATCACCGCTGCGGCGGCCGCCGCGGCGGCCGGGGCGGCGGGTCCCGTACCGGTGCCCGCGCAGGTGCCGGACATCCTGGCCCTGCTCGTGATCGCCACGACGGCTTCGGTGCTGGGTGACATGGCCGCGTACCGGCTGGCCCGCCGCGGCGGTGCCCGGCTGGACCGGGCCATCGCCCGCTCCCGCCGACTGACCCGGGCCCACGAACACCTCGGCACGGCTCTGGCCCGAGGCGGCGGCGCCCTGGTCGTGATCGCCCGCTTCGCCCCGGCCGGCCGCTCGGTGGTCTCCCTGGGCGCGGGCAAGACCCACCGCAGGGTGGCGGAGTTCCTGCCGTGGTCGGTACTGGCGGGCATGGCCTGGGCCGGCTACAGCGTGGCCCTCGGCTACTTCGGCACCCAATGGCTCGGCACCCAGTGGCTCGGCACGGCCGTCTCCATGCTGGCCCTCTTCGCCGCAGGCGCCCTGGCCGCCTTCGTAGTCCGCCGCCCCCTTTCCCCAACCCCGGCAACGTAGCCCAGCCCGGCCGACGCTTACGGCCCGGGGGCCCGGGGCAGAGCCCCAGTCTTGTACCCGCACCCGCCCACTCAGCCGAGCAGAATCCAGCCACGCCGGCACTTCAGGCGCGGGGCTGGGGCGGAGCCCCAGTCTTGTTACCCGCACCTGTGCACTCAGCCCGGCCACATCCAGCCTCGCCGACGCTTGAGGCGCGGGGCCCGGGGCAGAGCCCCGATCCTGCAGCCGCACCCGCCCACTCGGCCCGGCCACATCCAGCCCCGCCGGCGCCTGAGGCGCGGGGTCCGGGGCGGAGCCCCAGGGGCCCGGGCGTAGCCCGGTGTGCTGGAGCACACCGCAAGGGGTGCACGGGCCGAGCCCCGCGCCACCCCCCGGGAGGGAATCGACTCCGCCGCCCGGAGCAGCGGCTCACCCGTTCACCCGGCCCCGATCGCCACCCCCGCCCCAGGCTCCTAGCGTCCACAACACGGTGCGCAACCGAATCCGCGTCACATCCGTGCCCTGGCCGCGCCGTTTCGAGGAGCCCGAGGAGTTCTCTCCATGCCCGCCAAACCGCTCGCCAAGCCTCCCACCAAGCCGCCCACCACATCGCGCCGCGTACTGGCCGTCGCCGCCGCGACCCTCGCCGTCGCGGCCGCCACTCCCGCCACGCTCGCCGACGCCCGCCCCTCCGCCACCGTCTCCCCCACCGCCGTCGCCCCCGGCGGCCGGGTCGGCCTCAACATCGTCGGCTGCCGCACCAGAGTCGCCCGAGCCTCCTCCAGCGCCTTCGGCGACGTACGGCTCACCCCCAACAATCCGCAGGCCACCAGCCTCTTCGGCAGCGCCACCGTCTTCGGCAACGCCAGCCCCGGCACGCACCGCGTCACCTTCGAGTGCGACGGCCCGGGCGGTGAGTCCGTCACCGTCTCGCTCCAGGTCACCCCGGGCGCCGCCCGCGGCGGCACCGGCGGCAGCATCGACTCGATGAGCCCGGGTCAGATCGCGGCCGGCGGCGCCCTCGTCGCGGTCGCACTCGCCGGCGGCGTATGGGTCATGCGACGCCGCGCAACGACCTGAACCGGCACCCGGCACCCGCACCGGCTCCACACCAGCGGGAGTGGGCCGTTGGTCCCGCCCCACTCGGGACCTTCCCCACTCCCGCCCCGCGCCCGCCCCCGCAAGGCTGAGGTCCACGAGAACGTCCGCCGCTGCGAGGAGCCCGCCATGGACCGCCGCCCCGTGATCGCCGCCGTCGACGGTTCCCAGAACGGCAACCGGGCACTCGAATGGGCCGTCTCCCAAGCCCTGCTGACCGGCGCGCCGCTCCGCATCGTGCACGCCCGCCTCTACACGGGCGCCATCGGTTCCGTCCTCGCCGGTGCCTTCCAGGAGGACCCCACCATCGACGACGACCCGGCACTCCACCGGGTCCGCGCCACCCTCGCCGGCCGCTCCGGCCTGCCCCCGATCGAGGCGGTCCCGCTGGAGGAGGACGCCGTCCCGGCGGCAGCCGCCTGGACACCGTCACACGGCGGCGGGCTGCCCCCGTACGACCATCCCGTCGAGGAGCAGCCGGGTGGCCTCGGCCACGGCGTCCACGGCCTCCTCGAACACCTCCCGGTTGTGCGCGGCGGGAGCCCGGAATCCGGAGACCTTCCGTACGTACTGCAGGGCGGCGGCGCGGATCTCCTCCTCGGTGGCCTTCTCGGGGATGGCGGGCGGGCGCAGGGTCTTAATGGAGCGGCACATACCTCCACTATCGCGCTAGCCCGGCAGCTCGGCCCCGGACAGCCGCAGGATCAGCGCGGCCTGCAGCCGCCCGCGCAGCTCCGGGTCCGCGACCTCGTCCAGCAGCCCGACGGCCTGCTGGGTGGCTTCGGCGTCCCGCCGGTCGTCGCGCAGCGAGGCGGTCTGGGCGGCCATGTGCTTGAGCGCGATGTCGGCCCGCCGGTGGAAGAGCTGCCCGACCAGCGCCGTCACGAGCCCCACCGAGCTCGTGACGACACCCAGGTACAGCTCCCCACCGGCCTCGGCCTTCCACACGGCCAGCCCCACGCCCAGCAGCAGGATCGTCGTCCCGACCGCCGCGAAGAACTGACTGGTCAGGAAGCTGCTGCGGGCCTGCGTAAGCCCGTACGCGTAGTACTCGACGAGCAGGGGCGTGAACTCATCACGCCGCTCCCCGAGCCGGCCCGGCTGCTCCGGGGAATGCCGGACGGCTCCCACATCATCGAACTTCGGCGCCCCCGGCTCGGCAGGCACCTCACCAGTGGGGCCGGACTGCCCGAGATGCGCGAACAGCCGCGCCCGCTCCTCATCCCTCTTCCGCTCGAACCCACCGCTCACCGCCCGCAGAAACACCACCACCGAGGCCGCGACCACCGCCCCGACCACCCCACCCCATACAACCCACCCACCCATCCCCCGACGATCCCACGCCCCACCCGCACGGCATAGCGGCTGGACAACTGGAGCCCGGCGACACAAGTACCGTCTGTACGCTGTCGGTTGATCAAACCGCCGACATCAGGATCTCGCCGGTCAGTCGCCAGCAGGGGGCTGCCGCCGGACGCGGACGCAGAAGACCCCCGACCGCTACCGGTCGGGGGTCTTCCTGCTGGTGGGCGCGGACGGTTTCGAACCGCCGACATCTGCTTTGTAAGAGCAGCGCTCTACCCCTGAGCTACGCACCCGTGGATGAGTGGACAGCCTACATGGCGGGCACACCCCCCACGCAAACCCGTGCCAGTGGGAGAGAATGGTCCGGGGCAAGGCGGACGCGGTACGGGAGAGGGATTGTGACGACGGCATCCCGGCGTTGGTTTGGTGGGCGGGACGAGAGTCGGCGGGCGGATGCGCAGGCGGCGAAGGATGCCGCCGCCGCGGCGTTCTACGAGCTGGACAGTGCGCAGCGGGATCTGCGGATCTCGATCGAGACCATCGCGGCCGCCGACGGGTCGCCCGCCGCGCGGCAGGCGGGTGAGGGGTTCGCCGCGCTGGGGCAGCGGATCGACCAGGTCAGCCACGTGTACATCGAGGCCGTCGACGCGCACGACCTGGACCGGCCCGAGCTGGAAGGTTCCGTCGCGGCCCGGGCCCGGGAGCAGCTGACGCGGGCGCGCGACGAGCTGGTGCGGGTCAAGGGGGAGCTGGACCGGTTCGCGCAGGGGATCCAGCCGCTGCTGGACAAGGCCGAGACGCAGCTCGCGCTGGTCGCGCCGGCCCGGGAGCGGGCGAAGGCGGCGCTGCTGGCCGCGAGTGACGCGCTGGACGCCGTACGGGCCAAGGGGATGCGGGCCGATGACCTGGCGGCGCGGCTGGCCGCGCTGGGTCCGGAGCTGACCAAGCTGAACGAGGGCGCGGGCCGGCACGGGGTGCAGGAGACGGTGCAGCGCGCCGACCGGATCCTGCGGGACGCCGAGGCCGTACGGGCCGAGGCGGCGCGGCTGCCGGAGCGGGCCGCGGAGGTCGACCGGCGGCTGGTGAGCCTGCGGACCCGGGCGCAGGCGTTGCGCAACCGGGCGGACCGGGTGGATCCGGTGCTGAGCGAGCTGCGCCGGCGGTTCAGCGCGGCCTGCTGGCAGGACCTCCAGCACGTCCCCGACCAGGCGGTACGGGACATCGCGCACGCGGAGGACCGGCTGCACGAGGCCGCCCAGGCGCGCGACGAGCAGCGCTGGGCCGACGTGGGGGGGCTGATCGATGCCGTACGGAGCGCCCTGGAGGCGACCGACGAGGCGGTGTCGGCGGCGCAGGACCGGCTGACGCGGCTGGAGGAGGTGGCGCGGAACCCGCAGGGGGAGGTGGACCGGACCCGGTTCGCGATCCGCGATGCGCAGCGGCTGGCGATGGCGGGCCGCAGCGTGCCCGATCCGCGGCACGCGCGGCCGCTGGACGAGTCGGTGGCCCGGGTGGACCGGGCGCTGGCCGGGCTGGAGGGGCGGCATCCCGACTACTGGCATTTCCTCCAGGAGATGGAGGGGGTCCGGGCGGCGGTGGGCCGGGTGGTGGCGGACATACGGGACGGACGCGCCGGCGCCGACTGACGTGCCGGAACTGACGTGCGGAACCGACGTGCGGAGTTGTCCCGGGGTGGGCATCGGCGGATGCTGGAGGTTCCGGGAACGGAGCAGAGGAGGGCGGTATGGCTGCCCACACTTTCCACGCTTTGCACAGGACCCGCGCGCGCCGCGTCCGACGGGCAGCGCCCCCCGTACCGCAGGAGTCCTACGCGCCCCACGCGCTCTACGGCTGCCACGAACCCCATGAGCACTACGCGCCGTACATGGCCCACGAGCCGTACGGTCCCCCGCCGCCCAAGCCCACCCACGGGATGCTGCAGCGCGTCCTGCACCCGGTCAACGCCCGGCTCGACGAGCATCTGCCCGCCGATCACA
Source organism: Streptomyces sp. NPDC048337 (assembly GCF_043201175.1). Lineage (NCBI taxonomy): Bacteria > Bacillati > Actinomycetota > Actinomycetes > Kitasatosporales > Streptomycetaceae > Streptomyces > Streptomyces sp. NPDC048337. Next base: position 211,085 of record NZ_JBICYR010000006.1, on the reverse strand, counting down.
AGCTCAGCAAGATCTACCGGGTCGGCGCCGGCCTTACCGGACTGCTGCTGGTCGCCTTCGGCATCCTGGGGCTCATCGACCGGATCGGCTTCTTCGACACCGGCGGAGACACGGTGCTCGCCCTGAACACCAACGGCGCGCTGAGCGTCCTGTCGATCTGCATCGGCGGGCTGCTGTTCGTCGGCATGGTGATCGGCGGGACCTTCGCCTCCACCCTGAACATCGTGCTCGGTGTGGCGTTCATCCTGAGCGGGTTCGTCAACCTCGCCCTGCTGGACACCGGCTTCAACTTCCTGGCCTTCCACATCCAGAACGTGCTGTTCAGCTTCGTCGTCGGCGTGATGCTGATGTGGTTCGGGATGTACGGGCGTGTGGGCAGCGCCCTGCCGCACGACAACCCGTACTGGCGCGCCCGCCACCCCGAGCAGGCGGCTCGGGAGCAGCGGGCACGCGTCCCCGGGCACGCACACCCGTAGCGCGGCCACGCCGCCGGGGCGGGGGATACCCCCGGCCGCCCCGGCGGCTTAGCCTTGACCGCATGCCTCGATACGAATTCCGCTGCCGGACCTGCGACGACACCTTTGAGGTCAGCCGGCCCATGGCCGAGTCCTCCGCGCCCGCCGACTGCCCCGCCGGGCACGCCGACACCGTCAAGCTGCTCTCCGCCGTAGCCGTCGGCGGGAGCGGCAGTGCCCCGGCGCCCGCCCGGGCCATGGGCGGCGGCGGGGGCTGCTGCGGTGGCGGCGGCTGCGGCTGACCCCCGTAAGCCCCCCAAAGGGGCGGGCGTCAGCGCTTGCGCGAGAGCGTGAGGCCGTCCGAGATCGCCAGCAGGACCGAGTCCATGCGGGGATCCGCCGAGACGTGGTCGTTGAAGGCGCGGACGCCCGCCGCCGAGCCGGTGGCCGACTCGTCGAGGACCGTGCCGTGGTACAGCGTGTTGTCCGTGACGATCAGGCCGCCCGGACGCAGCCTCGGCACGAGCTCCTCCCAGTACGCGATCTGGCTCTCCTTGTCCGCGTCGATGTAGGCCATGTCGATGTGCGGCTCGGCCGGCATCGCCCGCAGAGTCTGCAGGGCCGGCGCGATGCGCAGCTCGACGCGGTCCGCGACCCCCGCCTGCTCCCAGGCCTCCTGGCCGTACGCCGTCCACTCCTCCGAGACGTCGCAGGCGATCAGGCGGCCGCCCTCGGGAAGCGCCTGGGCCATGGACAGGCTGGAGAAGCCGGTGAAGGTGCCGATCTCCACGATGTGGCGCGCGCCCGTCAGCCGGACCAGGAAGGCGAGCAGCGGCCCCTGCTCCTCCGCCGACTGCATCCCGGCGACGTCCGGGAACCTGGCGTACGTCGTCTCCACCAGCCCCCGCTGGATCGCGTCCAGCGGGGGGTTGTGGTCGAGCATGTACCGGTAGAGCTCGTCCGTGATCTTGGTGCTGTTGCCCTTGGTCATGCGTCCAGTCTGCCGAGTCGCCCTGCCTCACGGGCGAATGCCCGGACGATTTCCTCGCCGGCGAGGACGCCGGCCGTGGCCAGGGCCGTGACCGAAGGCGCCGTCCAGCCCGCGTCCGCCAGTTCGCCGTGACCGGGGCGCCAGCCCGCGTCGGCCGCCAGCAGCAGGTCCGCGTCGAGGAGGGAGTCGCCGGCCGCGAGGGTCGTGTCCGCTCCGGTTCGGCGGGCCACCTCGCGCATCGCCGCGCTCTTCGTGAGCGGGCGCGGGACCGCGTAGATCTTCCGGCCCTGGAGCGAGATGGTCCAGCCCCGGGCCTCCGCCCACTCCGTCAGGGACTTGAGCCATTCGTCGGGGACCAGGGCCCGCTCGACGACGAGGTACGCGAACAGGTCCTCGGCCACGCGCGCCTTGCGCAGCCACGCCGGGTCGGCCGCCGCCAGCAGGTGCCCGTGGACCTCCTCCAGCGGCGCGCACTCCTCCGCCAGGCGCGCCGCGACCCGCCGCCGCCAGTCCCGGTCCGCCACCCCGTCGACCAGCAGCTGGCCGCCGTTGGCGCAGATCGCGTACGGGGCCGGGCTGCCGGGGAAGCGGATCCGCTGGTACTGCTTGCGGGTGCGCGTCGTCGTCGGGACGAAGACGACCGACGGGTCCGCCGTCAGCTCCGCCAGCAGTCGCGCCGCCGTCTCCGTCATGTAGGACAGCGGCTTGCTCTCGTGGACCTCGACGCACAGCAGCCGCGGGGCCACCGGGTCGGGCATGGTCAGGCCGAGGGCGGCCGTCGAGTAGATGAGCGTACGGTCGAGATCACTGGCTACCAGGACAGTCACTTCGAGGCCACAGCCTTTCCGTCGGCGCCGGTGGCGCCGCGCGTGAATCGGGGGTGGATGAGACCGACGCACGTGTACGGCAGTCCGTCGACCTCCTCCACCGGGACCCCGCGCTGCTCGGCGAGCAGCCGTACGTGGTCCAGATCGGCCCCTGCGCCGCGCTGCGCGAGGATCTTCCACGGCACCCGGCGCAGCAGCACCCGGGTGGTCTCGCCGACCCCCGGCTTGACGAGGTTCACGTCGTGGATGCCGTACTCCTCGCTGATCCGCTCGACGGCCGCCCAGCCCTCCCAGGTCGGCGTGCGGTCGGCCGCGAGGAGCTCCTTGACCTCGGCGTCGACGGCGTCGGCCACCTCGTCGAAGTGGGCGGCGACGGTGTCGACGAAGGCGGCGGAGACATCGGCCCCGGCGAGCTCGCGGTAGAACTTCGCGCCGTGGAAGTCGGCGGGACCGACGAGGTCGGACCGGAGCACCGTACGGGAGACGAGTCCGGAGACGGTGGAATTGAGGCAGGCGGAGGGGATCAGGAAGTCCTCGCGGGTGCCGTAGGTGGGCACGCACGAGCCGGGGTCGGCGAGGACGACGATCTCCGGGTTGAAGCCCTCGAACTCGGCCAGCGCCGCCTTCAGTTCGCGGGTGATGGCGCCCTTGCCCGTCCAGCCGTCGACGAAGACGACGTCGGCCGGGTCGTGGTGGGCGGCCAGCCAGCGCAGGGCGTTGGCGTCGATGCCGCGGCCGCGCACGATGGAGACGGCGTAGTGCGGCAGGTCCAGGCCGTGGCGGGCGCGGGCCCAGCGGCGCATCAGCACGCCGACGGGTGTCCCGGCGCGGGCCAGCGAGACCAGGACCGGGGAGGGGGAGCGCTCGGCGAGGACCGTCTCGGTGACGGTGCCGACCGCGCGGGCCATGCGGGCGGCCGACGCGGCCAGGGCGCTCCGGTAGAGCTCCTGGTACTGGGGGGACGGCTGGTACTCGACGGGCAGGGACTCGGCGTAGTGCGCGCCGCCCGCCTGGATGGCCTCCTCGCGCTCCTCGGTCGGGGCCTCCAGCTCGATGTCGGAGAGGTCCTGGAGCAGCCAGCCGACGTCTTCGGCGGCGTAGGAGGAGAACGCGGGGCCGCGCAGGGGCTCGGGCAGGGTCGGCTCGGGCATGATCGGCTCCAGCTCCTGCCGGTCGGGTACGCAGGACGGGACGACGGTCAGCAGGACGCGGCCGGTGTGCGGGGCGAGGGCCGCGAGCAGCCCGGTGCGCAGTTCGGGGGTGTCCCCGGCCGAGTCGACGACGGCGACGACCGCGTCGAAGCCGGCGCCCGCGACGTTGTAGGCGTAGCGGTCGCCGGGGCCGTCCGCCGGGGAGTCGTGGGCGGGGAAGACGAGCCGGGTGCGGATGGCGTAGCCGGGGTCGTCGACGGCGAGCACGGGCGAGCGGGTGGTGGTCGAGAAGCGGACCTCGGCTGCCGCGCCCGACTCCTCCAGGGCCTTCGCGAGGCGCAGGGGGGTGTACATCAGCTCTTCGTTGCCGAGTACGAGGACACGGCCTGGCTCCTCCCCCAGCGCCTCGGAGAGCCGGCCGGTCAGGGTGGGGAGCACCGCGTTCAGCGCTTCCCGGTGCGCGGGGGTGAAGCCGTGCCGACCCCCGTCGGGGAGCCCGGCCGGCCAGTCCAGCGGGACGCGCGTGATCGGCTGCGGGCCGTCTGCTGGGGCTCCGCCCCAGACCCCGCTCCTCAAACGCCGGAGGGGCTGGATCCCCTCGTACTCCTCCACCAGCGCCTGGCCCCTCTCCAGGACCCCCTCCGGGAGGGACACCGTGCCCGAGGCCAGGGCTATCAGGTCGACGCGGGCGCCCAGTTCGGCGGCGAAGGCGGTGAGGCGGTCGCGGTCGGACGGGGAGCGCATGTCGACGAGGGCGACGACCACGTAGTGCCCGCGGGGGTGGCGGGCGTGCAGGTCGCGGATGGTGTTCAGGACCGTGTTGCCGGTGGAGAACTCGTCGTCGACGAGGACCAGCGGGCCGGTGCCCGCCAGCAGCTCGGGGTCCTCCGGCAGCAGCAGGTGCGAGGTGGCGTGCGAGTGGGCCTCCTCGAATCCGCCCGCCGGTGCGAGGCCCGCGACCGGGCGGCGGGTGGAGTGCAGGTAGGGGGCGGAGCCCAGGCCGTCGGCCACGCAGTGGCCCAGCCCGGTGGCGGTCTCGGCGTAGCCGAGGACGACCGCGGAGGCGGCCCCCTCCGGGCCGAGCAGCTCGCGGACCCGCTCGCCGAGCCCGTGGCCGGCGGCGTACACGGCCGCCGGGGACTGCGGGACGTGCTTGCCCAGCACCTGCGAGACCAGCAGGTGCGCCCGCTTGGGGTTGCGCCGCAGGGCCAGCCCGAGGAGGTCCGTCAGCCGCGGCCTCCCTGCCGCCCCTTCGGCCCCTTCGGCGTCCTGCAGCCGGACCTCCAGCCGGTCCGCGACCCACGTTCCCGACCACACCGTGTCGATCGTCTTGCCTTCCCTCGTCTCCACCGGCCCGCTCACACCTGGAGCCCGGCCGTGAGGAGGTCGACGAAGCCGACCTCCTCCTTCGCCACGCCGAAGACCTCGGCGCGCAGCATGGTGCGCTCCGCCCAGGCCCGGTGGGGCTTCACCTCGTTCATCTTGTTCGTGTAGGCGGAACGCATCACTCCGCCGCCGCCGCGCTCGGGGCGCAGGATGTCCTGGGCGTCGCAGAACTCCTCGTGGGAGACCACCGACAGCGCGTGGACGGGCGTCACGTGCGCGGGGTGGATGCAGGTCTTGCCGAGCAGGCCGTTGGCCCGGTCGAGTTCGATCTCGCGCAGCAGCCCGTCCAGGTCGTGCTCGATCAGCGCGGTGCGCAGTTCCTCCACCCCCTCCGCCAGGAAGGGGCTGCGGCGCAGCTGGGGCTTGAAGAGGCGCTGCTGGCTGCGGAAGTACTCCCACACCGGGCCGGTGACCGTGAAGCCGGTGCCGTCGGCGCGGCTCAGGACGTTGACGACGTCCGCGATCACACCGGCCACGATCTTGACGTCGTAGGCGGTCATGTCGGGGGTGCGGCGCAGCCCGTAGGCCGAGCAGAAGTCGGTCACGCCCAGCCGCAGGACCAGGACCCGCTCGCGGTGGCTGTCGACCGTCCGGAAGATGCCGGCGAGGGCCGTGGCGCGGGTTTCGAGGTGGAGGAGGTCGGGGGTCTCCAGGACGGGCATGGCATACAGGCGGGCCAGTCCGGCGGCGGCCTCGGCCCCGGCCACGGCCTCGAGGAAGCCGCTTCCGCTGCCCTCGTTGAACTTGGGAAGTACGAATCCGGCCAGCCGCCGCACGGAGCCGCCCAGGCGGCGCACCAGGTCCGGTATCTGCTCGGGGGTCCGCACCCGGATGAAGAGCAGCGGGAGCTCCGAGGCGTCCGGGCCCTCGGCGTCGAGCTCGGCGAACTGCCGGACGAGGTTCTCCTCGGCTCCGACGACATCGGCGTCGCTGATCGAATCCTCCAGGCAGAGGACCATGGAGACGACTCCGCGGCCGGCCTGCTTGCGGACGTCCGCGGCGAGGTGGGGGCGGGTGGCCGGGCTGTAGAGCGTGGCGCCGAGAGCCGCGGCGAGGGTACGGGACGGCGAGGAACCGGTGAATTCCGCCGGTTCCTGGTGGAAGAGGTCCTTACGGACGGTGGGCGATATGTGCCCAAAGTGACGCATGTGCTTCCCCCGTACTGCCTCGGCGGCCCAACTGGCGTGGCCGGTAATAGTACGTACGAACGTGAGTCAAGAGTTCCTCAAGCACATGAAGTTCAGGTAACCCTCTTGCACGATGACCGGCTCTCGCGTTCCGTTCAAGGCCCTACGGGGGGCCGCATTGTCCCGCTCCACCCCGGGAGGGCAGGATGACGGGCATGACGCACGCGATGCAGAAGGGCTCGAACATCCCGGTGGCCGCCGTGGCGGTCCGGGCGGTACTGCGCTGGACCGACGGCCCCGACGTACCGGACGTGGACGCCTCCGCGCTGCTCGTGGGCCCCGACGGCCGGGTGCGTTCCGACGAGGACTTCGTCTTCTACAACCAGCCCCGCCACCCCTCGGGCGCCGTCTGGCGGCTCGGCAAGAAGCAGCTCGGCGATTCGATCACCGACGCCGTCCAGGCGGACCTGCGCACGGTGCCCCCGGTCGTGGACCGGATCCTGGTCGTCGCCTCCGCCGAGGACGTCCCCTTCCATAAGGTCCGCGACCTGCGGATCCTCCTCTACGACGCCACCGCCGCCGGCGGCTCCGAGCCGCTGGCCTACTTCGACGTGCGGCCCGAGACCGGCGCCGAGACGGCGCTGATCTGCGGGGAGCTCTACCGCCGGGGCGAGGGGTGGAAGTTCCGCGCCCTCGGCGAGGGCTACTCCAACGGCCTGGTGGGGCTGGCGACCGACCACGGGATCTCGGTCGACGAGAGCACCCCCGAGCCGCAGGCGGGCCCGCCTGCCGCGCCGGGCGACGACCGGACGGCCGCCATGGCACCGCCGGCGCCTCCCACGCAGGCTCCGCCGGCCGCGCAGCCCGCCTACGGGTACCCGCAGCCGGTGTCCCCGGCGCCGGTTCCCGCCCCGGGCGGCGACCCGTCCTTCCGGCTCCCGGTGCAGGGCCCGCAGTTCATCCGCCGCTGACCCGGCGCGCCCGGCCGGAGCCCCGTACCGGGCTCCGGTCAGGCCTTGGTGTTCTTGTAGCCCCGCCCCCACTGGAGCCCCCAGCCGTACAACCGGTCCAGCTCGGCCTGGAACCCGTAGACGAACTTCACCTCGCGCCGCACGATCAGCTCCCCCTTGACCTTCTCCAGGGAAACGACGGCGCAGGAGCGGGCCTGCGGGGCGCGCTCGTCCAGGGGGATCTCGATCCGCGGGCCGGTGACCGGGAAGAGGGTGACCTGGGCGTGCGTCCGGTCGAAGGCCGGGGTCTGGTCGTAGATGTAGACGAAGACGAGCAGCCGCTTGATCTCGTCGGCGTGGTCGAGATTGATGTAGACGGTCTCCCCCGACGGCGACCCGAACCGGTCGTCGCCGCTGAGCTTGATGTACGGCGGATCGTTGAGGTCGCCGAGCAGGTTCCCCAGCGGCTGGACGACGCCGCGGGTGCCGTCCGTCAGCTCGTAGAGGCAGCCGATGTCGAGGTCGACGTTGACCATGCCCTGGGTGTGCGCCTGGACCATGTCCGGCTTGAACAGCTTGAACGGATGCCGGAAGAGCCGGCCGCTCTGCCCGGCGTTGCCGCCGATGTCCGAGGTCCGCATGCGCCAGGACAGATTGACGCGCAGATTGCCGTGGACCGCCCCCTGTTTGGTGAGCGACACCGTCGGATGTCGCTTGGTCAGCTCGATCGCGTTCGACGAGGCGCTGCCCGACTGGAACTGCACGGCGCGGCTGCCCATGATGCCGTCGAAGAAGCCCATCCCTACCCCCCTGATCCCCCTGGGTTCCTACGGAAACACGGGGGCGGCCGCGCGGTCCTGTGGATCCGCGCGGCCGCCCCTGTGTACTGAATGCTTCCGCAGTCAGGGCCGGGTCACACCCCGGCCCTGACCTCCGCGGGCTCGTCGCCCTCGCCGCCCTCGGCTTCGAGGCGCTTGTTGCGGCGCACCGAGGACCAGAAGGACCACGCGATCAGGACGACGCCGACGAGGCCGGTGATGACCTCGTTGATCTCGTGCTGGATGGTGACGAGCAGGATCACGGCGAGCGCGCCGATGGCGTAGTGCGCGCCGTGCTCCAGGTAGACGTAGTCGTCGAGGGTGCCCTGGCGGACCAGGTAGACCGTCAGCGACCGGACGTACATGGCACCGATGCCGAGGCCGAGGGCCATGAGCACGATGTCGTTGGTGATGGCGAAGGCGCCGATGACCCCGTCGAAGGAGAAGGAGGCGTCTAGGACTTCGAGGTAGAGGAACATGAAGAAGGCGGCCTTGCCGGCCATGGCGACGGCCGAGATGGGCTTGCCGCTCTTCTTCGCCTCTTCCTCGGCCTCGTGCTCGGCCTCCTCCTCTTCCTCCAGCTTGTTCTCGAAGTAGCCGGAGAGGCCACCGACGATCATGTAGGTGATCAGGCCGAGGACACCGGAGATCAGGACGGTCTGCGCCTTGTCCACGTGGGCGCCGCCGTGCTGGTGCGCCTGGGTGGCGAAGGTCATCGCGGTGATGACCAGGACGATCAGCGCGATGCACGCCGACAGCATGTCGATCTTGCCGAGCTTGGCCAGCGGACGCTCCAGCCAGGCGAGCCACTTGATGTCGCGGTCCTCGAAGATGAAGTCGAGGAAGATCATCAGCAGGAACATGCCACCGAAGGCCGCGATGGCCGGGTGGGCGTCCGTGACCAGTTGCTTGTAATGGTCCTTCTCGGTCATGGCCAGCTGGACGGCCTCGATGGGCCCGATCTTGGCGCTGATGGCAACGATGACGACGGGGAAGACCAGTCGCATGCCGAAGACCGCGATGAGCACGCCGACCGTGAGGAAGATCTTCTGCCAGAAGGCATTCATCTTCTTCAGGATTCCGGCGTTGACCACCGCGTTGTCGAAGGACAGCGAGATCTCGAGGATCGACAGGATCGCCACGATCCCGAAGGCCTTCCAATCCCCGTAGATCCAGGCTGCGGCCAGACCGAGCGCAGTGATTGCGAACGACCAGCCGAAGGTTTTGAGAACCACTGGCACCCCATCGTCTTGTACGGCTTTACGAAACGTTGACCCCGAAGTCTAGAGCGATGCCCCTCAGGCCCGACGCGTACCCCTGCCCTACCGCACGGAACTTCCATTCACCCCCGTACCGGTAGACCTCGCCGAAGATCATCGCGGTTTCGCTGGAGGCGTCCTCGGAAAGGTCGTAGCGGGCCAGCTCCTGGCCGTCGGCCTGATTCACCACGCGGATGAAGGCATTGCTGACCTGGCCGAAGCTCTGCCGGCGGACGTCCGCCTCGTGGATCGAGACCGGGAAGACGATCTTGTCCACGCGCTCCGGGACCTTGGTGAGGTCGATGATGATCGACTCGTCGTCGCCCTCGCCCTCGCCGGTGAGGTTGTCCCCCGTGTGTTCGACGGATCCCTCGGGGCTCTTCAGATTGTTGTAGAAGACGAAGTACTCGTCCCCGAGGACCCGGCCGTCGCTGCACAGCAGCGCGCTGGCGTCGAGGTCGAAGTCTGCTCCCGTGGTCGAGCGCGCGTCCCATCCGAGGCCGATCAGAACCCGGGTGAGGTTCGGTGCGGCCTTGGAGAGGGAGACATTGCCCCCCTTGGCGAGTGTGACGCCCATGTTGTGGTCCTCCCCGGACGACGGTGTGGCGGTGGTAGGGCCGGCAAGCCGGTACAGCCGTAAAGCCCGTCCGGCGCCGTACACACAGTGCACGGCGCCGGACGGGTGAACTGCTCTCGGACTCAGACGTTGACGCCGAAGTCCTGCGCGATGCCGCGCAGGCCCGAGGCGTAACCCTGGCCGATGGCACGGAACTTCCACTCCGCGCCGTTGCGGTACAGCTCGCCGAAGACCATGGCGGTCTCGGTCGAGGCGTCCTCGGAGAGGTCGTAGCGGGCGAGCTCGCTGTTGTCGGCCTGGTTCACGACGCGGATGTACGCGTTGCGGACCTGGCCGAAGCTCTGCTGGCGGCTCTCGGCCTCGTAGATCGACACCGGGAAGACGATCTTGGCGACATCGGCCGGGACACCGGCGAGGTTCACCTTGATCGCCTCGTCGTCGCCCTCGCCCTCACCGGTGGTGTTGTCACCGGTGTGCTCGACCGAGCCGTCCGGGCTCTTCAGGTTGTTGAAGAACACGAAGTTCGAGTCGTTGGCGACCTTGCCCTGGTCGTTGGTCAGGATCGCGCTGGCGTCGAGGTCGAAGTCGACACCGGTGGTGGTGCGAGCGTCCCAGCCCAGACCGACGATGACCGCCGTCAGGTTAGGCGCGGCCTTGGTCAGCGAGACGTTGCCGCCCTTGCTGAGGCTGACTCCCACGGGTCCTCCATTGGGTTCTGTGTGGGGCGGTGCCCCGTCGTGCGGTTGCTACCGGATCAACGTTTCGATCCTAGTGACGGGTTCCCGCTCGTATGCGGTTTTCTCAGAGGCTGTCGAGAGCCTTGATGTACTCGTTCAGGTCACGGGCGTCGGGCAGTCCGTTGACGACAGTCCAGCGCACGACGCCGTCCTTGTCGATGATGAAGGTGCCGCGGACCGCACATCCCTTGTCCTCGTCGAAGACCCCGTACGCGCGGGAGGTCTCCCCGTGCGGCCAGAAGTCCGACAGCAGCGGGTACTCCAGCCCCTCCTGCTCCCCGAAGACCCGCAGGGTCGGCACGGAGTCGTTGGAGACGGCGAGGAGCTGGACGTCGTCGTTCTGGAAGCGCGGGAGCTGGTCGCGCAGCTCGCACAGCTCGCCGGTGCAGACGCCGGTGAAGGCGAACGGGTAGAAGAGCAGCACGACGGCCTTCTCCCCCCGGAAGTCGGAGAGCCGCACGGTGGCGCCGTGGTTGTCCTTGAGTTCGAAGTCAGGGGCCTTGTCGCCGACCTGGATCGCCATCTCTCGCTTCCCTTCGTTCCTGCATCCGGGTCCGCCGGAGGACGTCCGACGGGGTTGGGCTGTTCGGGTGAGGCACAGCCTAGGGGTGGCCGGGGCCGGAACGCACACGCCCCGCCGCGCCCGGGGTGAGCCGGGTGCGGCGGGGCGTGGGTGCCTCCGCTCGGTCGCGGGGCGCGGTTCAGCGCTTCTTGGCCGCCGTCTTGGGCGTCACCAGCTTGGTGGCGGCCCACTCCTTGCCGACGGGAGAGCCCTTGGCCAGCGAGAGGCCGGCCGTCTCTGCGGCTTCCTTGATGTCGCTGGCCTCGACGTAGCCGGGGCGGCCCGTCTTGGGGGTCAGCAGCAGGATCAGTGCGCCGTCCTCGATCAGCTCGGTGGCATCGACCAGTGAGTCCGCCAGGTCGCCGTCGTCCTCCCGGAACCACAGCAGTACGGCGTCCGCGACGTCGTCGTAGTCCTCGTCGACGAGCTCGCCGACGTGTTCCTCCACGACGTCACGGAATTCCTGATCGACGTCGTCGTCGTAGCCGATCTCCTGGACCACCTGTTCGGACTGGAAACCCAGCCGGGCGGCCAGGTTCTCCGCGTGGTCCGCGGTCGCGCTCACGGGGTGCCTCCTGCTCATGTTCGGTGAATGTCTTCGGCGGCGCGCGTACGCGCAGCATTGGGCGTAGTCCACACGGGCGCGGCGGATCGCGCAAGTACCCGGCCGCGGAGACCGTCGAAACGGTGACGATTACGGCCGTCTCGCCGCAACTTTCAGCCTTCCCGTGTACACCTCTCGTGATGCATCCCACACCATTCCGGCTCATTCGGCATCGGTTGAGGACTTTCCTACCTGTTTGAGGGACGAACGGCCTTACGAAGTAGTTGACCGGTCTGGGCGTAGGGTTGCCGTTTGGCCGGACCGCCTCCGATCCCCTCACCCTCGGGCTCCCCTGCCGGCTCCAGGGAATACCCAGCGGTAAAGATGACGATTTCGGCCGAGCGTAAGACCATGGGAGGCGGCGAACCCCAGTTACGGCCTCAGCACGACTCCCCCGACAGCGAAGGAACAGCGTGGCTTCCGCATCCGATCGCAATCCGATCATCATTGGCGGCCTGCCGAGTCAGGTCCCGGACTTCGATCCGGAGGAGACGCAGGAGTGGCTCGACTCCCTGGACGCCGCCGTCGACGAGCGCGGCCGTGAACGTGCCCGCTACCTGATGCTGCGCCTGATCGAGCGGGCCCGTGAGAAGCGCGTGGCCGTGCCCGAGATGCGCTCCACGGACTACGTCAACACGATCGCCACCAAGGACGAGCCGTTCTTCCCCGGCAACGAGGAGATCGAGCGCAAGGTCCTGAGCGCCACCCGGTGGAACGCGGCCGTCATGGTCTCGCGCGCCCAGCGCCCCGGTATCGGCGTCGGCGGCCACATCGCCACCTTCGCCTCCTCGGCCTCCCTCTACGACGTGGGCTTCAACCACTTCTTCCGGGGCAAGGACGAGGGCGACGGCGGCGACCAGATCTTCTTCCAGGGCCACGCCTCCCCCGGCATCTACGCCCGTGCCTACCTCCTGGACCGGCTCACCGAGCAGCAGCTCGACGCGTTCCGCCAGGAGAAGTCCAAGGCCCCGTACGGCCTGTCGAGCTACCCGCACCCGCGGCTGATGCCGGACTTCTGGGAGTTCCCGACGGTCTCGATGGGCCTCGGCCCGCTCGGCGCCATCTACCAGGCCCGCATGAACCGGTACATGGAGGCGCGCGGGATCGCCGACACCTCCAAGTCACACGTGTGGGCGTACCTGGGCGACGGCGAGATGGACGAGCCGGAGTCGCTCGGCCAGCTGTCGATCGCCGCCCGCGAGGGCCTGGACAACCTGACCTTCGTCGTCAACTGCAACCTGCAGCGCCTCGACGGCCCGGTGCGCGGCAACGGCAAGATCATCCAGGAGCTGGAGTCGCAGTTCCGCGGCGCCGGCTGGAACGTCATCAAGCTGATCTGGGACCGCTCCTGGGACCCGCTGCTGGCCCAGGACCGCGACGGCATCCTGGTCAACAAGATGAACTCCACCCCGGACGGGCAGTTCCAGACGTACGCCACCGAGTCGGGCGCGTACATCCGTGAGCACTTCTTCGGCGGCGACCAGCGGCTGCGGGCGATGGTCGAGAACATGACCGACTACCAGATCCAGCACCTGGGCCGCGGCGGCCACGACCACAAGAAGGTCTACGCGGCCTACGCGGCGGCCAAGGCCCACAAGGGCCAGCCGACGGTGATCCTGGCCCAGACGGTCAAGGGCTGGACGCTGGGCCCGAACTTCGAGGGCCGCAACGCGACGCACCAGATGAAGAAGCTGACCGTCGACGACCTCAAGCGCTTCCGCGACCGCCTGCACATCCCGATCACCGACCAGCAGCTGGAGAGCGGCGCGCCGCCGTACTACCACCCGGGCCGCAACTCGCCCGAGATCCAGTACATGCACGACCAGCGCAGCGCGCTCGGCGGCTACGTGCCGACCCGCGTGGTGCGCGCGAAGCCGCTCCAGCTGCCGGACGACAAGGCCTACGCGGCGGCCAAGAAGGGCTCCGGCCAGCAGTCGATCGCCACCACGATGGCCTTCGTCCGCATCCTGAAGGACCTGATGCGGGACAAGGAGATCGGCAAGCGGTTCGTGCTGATCGCGCCCGATGAGTACCGCACCTTCGGCATGGACGCCTTCTTCCCGAGCGCCAAGATCTACAACCCGCTGGGCCAGCAGTACGAGGCGGTCGACCGCGACCTGCTCCTCGCGTACAAGGAGTCCCCGACCGGCCAGATGCTGCACGACGGCATCTCGGAGGCCGGCTGCACGGCCTCGCTGATCGCGGCGGGTTCGGCGTACGCGACGCACGGCGAGCCGCTGATCCCGGTCTACGTCTTCTACTCGATGTTCGGTTTCCAGCGCACCGGTGACCAGTTCTGGCAGATGGCCGACCAGTTGGCGCGCGGTTTCGTCCTGGGCGCGACCGCCGGCCGGACCACCCTGACGGGTGAGGGCCTCCAGCACGCCGACGGTCACTCCCAGCTGCTGGCGTCGACGAACCCGGGCTGTGTCGCCTACGACCCGGCCTACGGCTACGAGATCGCGCACATCGTCAAGGACGGTCTGCGGCGCATGTACGGGCCGGAGTCGGAGGACGTCTTCTACTACCTGACGGTCTACAACGAGCCGATCCAGCACCCGGCCGAGCCGGCCGACGTCGACGTGGACGGCATCCTCAAGGGCATCCACCGGGTGTCGCACGGCACTTCGGGCACCATCGGGGCGCAGATCATGGCCTCGGGCGTGGCGGTGCCGTGGGCGCTGGAGGCCCAGCGGATCCTGGCGGACGAGTGGAACGTCCGGGCGGACGTCTGGTCGGCGACCTCCTGGAACGAGCTGCGCCGCGAGGCCGTGGAGGTGGAGGAGCACAACCTGCTCCACCCGGAGGAGGAGCAGCGCGTTCCGTACGTGACGCGCAAGCTGTCCGGTGCGGAGGGGCCGTTCGTCGCGGTCTCCGACTGGATGCGCTCGGTGCCGGACCAGATCTCGCGGTGGGTACCCGGCGCGTACACCTCGCTCGGCGCGGACGGCTTCGGCTTCGCGGACACGCGCGGCGCGGCCCGGCGCTTCTTCCACATCGACGCCCAGTCGGTGGTCCTGGCGACGCTCACCGAGCTCGCCAAGGAGGGCAAGATCGACCGCTCGGTCCTGAAGCAGGCGATCGACCGCTACCAGTTGCTGGACGTGACCGCGGCCGACCCGGGCGCGGCGGGCGGCGACGCCTAGCAGTCACTCTTCCGTGGGGGCGCTGGGACACTTGTCCCAGCGCCCCTTACACGTTCCTTACGATGCTGCCCATGAAGGAACCCTCCCGTCAGGCGCGCTGGGAGCGCCGTACGCAGGCCCCCCTGCTGGTGCTCGCCGTGACCTTCGCCGTGGCCTACGCCGTGCCGATCGTCGCGCCCGACGCGGATCCGGCGGTGCACCGGGCGTGCACGCACGCGGAGTGGGTGGTGTGGGGGGCCTTCGCCGCCGACTACCTGATGCGGCTGGGGCTCTCCACGGACCGCAAGGTCTTCGTACGGACCCACTGGCTGGACCTGGCCGCCGTGGTGCTGCCGCTCGTCCAGCCGCTGCGGCTGCTCCGGCTGGTCGCGACCCTGCTGCTGGTGGGCCGGCGGGCCCGGATGGCTCCGCAGGTCCGGCTCACGACCTACGTGGCCGGGGCCGTCGTGGGCCTGCTGATGTTCGGCTCCCTCGCCGTGCTCAGCGTGGAGCGCGACGCTCCGGACGGGAACATCAAGAACCTGGGCGACGCCGTGTGGTGGTCCTTCACCACCATGACCACGGTCGGGTACGGCGACCACTCCCCCACCACCGGCCTGGGCCGGGTCCTGGCCGTCGGCCTGATGCTGTCGGGGATCGCCCTGCTCGGTGTGGTGACCGCGAACATCGCCGCCTGGTTCATCGCCCGCTTCGAGCGCGACGACCAGGTGGAGCGGCTCCAGCTGGCGGCCATCCGGGAACTCCAGGCCGAGGTACGGGCGCTGCGCACCGAGGTGGCGGCACTGGGCGGCGCGGCGGCGGGGACGACCGTACCGGCCGGACCGGTCGAACAGCCGGCCGCCCCGGCGCCGCGCGAGGCTACGTCTCCCACACCTTGAACGCCCTCACCTGGTAGGGCGACTGCGGCAGCCAGACCCCGTCGCCCGGGTAGGTCTGGAACTCGCCGGTCTCCGCGCACACCGCCGACTGGTACGTGGTCACGGGGCGGCCGGTCCGGTTGGTCAGGGACTGCGCGCTGGTCCCGGCGGGCAGGGCCGTGCAGCTGTTGATCTCCAGGGTGCTGAGCTCGTGGGTCTGCCGGGCGCCCTTGAACTCCGGCTTCGCCCACAGGCACAGCTGCCCGGTCGCACAGGCCCCGAGCGTGGCCGATCCGGCGGCGTGCGCCGCGCCGGACGTGCTCGGGATGAGGGCGGTGAGGGCCAGGCCGACTACGGCGAGAGGGGTGCTCCACGTACGCATGACGGGTCAACTCCTTGTGGACGAACGGGCCCCGGACCGTTTCCGGAGCTCCGCCGACACCACGCTGACCTGGGCCGATGGCCGAGCGGAAGAGGCCTCGGGCGGGTCCACCCTGATAGGCGACAGCCCCGCCGGAGCCCTCCGCCGGGGCTGTCGTACGTACGGAGTTGACGCCTCCGGCGTGGGCCGCGACCCTGCCCGCACTGGTGGGGGGCGCCGCCCGCGGCCCCCCGAAAGAGGTGCCGCGCGCGGCCGGAACGAGCGCGCCGAGGACGGCGGCGGCAGTTCACCAACGGCTCAACGCGGCAGCCACCGGCACGGCGGTCACGGGTACCCTGACCGCTCACTCAGCGTCAGATTCGGCCTCGGAAAGGACCCCGCAGTGACGACCGACGAGCGGACCGAGCCGGCGGGCGGGCTGCGCGAGCGCAAGAAGCGGCGCACCCGGGACGCGCTGCTGCGCGCCGCCCTGCTGCTCTTCATCTCCCAGGGGTACGAGCGGACCACCGTCGACGAGATCACCGACGCGGTGGACGTGTCCCAGCGCACCTTCTTCCGCTACTTCGCCAACAAGGAAGAGGTCGCCTTCGCCGTCCAGGACCTGGTCGAGTCGCACTTCTTCGCCGAGCTGGAGGCCCGGCCGGCCGCCGAGGACCCCTTCGCGGCCATGCGGGGCGCGGTGCTCGCCGCCTGGGACTCCATCGAGGAGGCCCTCTGCGATGTGGTCCCCGTCGACCTCTACATGCGCAGCTACCGGCTGATCGAGTGCACCCCGGCCCTGCTCGCCGTGCACCTGCGGCGCTCCACCGACATGGAGGAGCGCGTCGCGCGGCTGGTCGCCGACCGCGAGGGCCTGGACGTGGACGCCGATCCGCGGCCGCGGGTGGCCGTCGCCGCGTTCTCGGGCGTGATGAGGGTCACCGGGCGGCTGTGGGGGCAGGGCAAGGACCCCAGCGTGGCCGCGATCCGGCGGATGACGGAGGCCTACCTCGACCAGATCGGCCCGGCCCTGGCCGCCGACTGGCGCGGGGCGCCTGCCGCGTGCCGGGCCTGAACGGGTGGTTGGGGCAGGCGGGTTCCCGCACCGGCCCGGACCGGGGCATACCGGGCAGCGGTTCCCCGCCCGTCGTGACCGGGCCGGGCAGAGCGACCGGGTTCCCGTACTCGATCCTCCGGCGTCGGCCGACGTACGGGACGTCCCGGGTCCCACGGTCGGCCGTGAGCCCTGTCACCCGAGGCGCCACGGCCGGAACCGGTCTCCTACGCTGGTCCCAGTGAACCTGCCCGGCCTCGCCCACTCCACCGCCCCCGCCGCCGACCCGCGCCCTGCCGCCCTGCGCACCCTGCTCGCGCTCGCGGTGGTCTTCATCATGCTGGCCACCACCGGCTGGACGGCCGTGCACCGCCCCGACAGCGGCGCCCCGCTGCGGGCCGCCGCGCTCGCCGCCTGGGCCGGGGCCCGGATCGACGGCCGGCCCGTACCGCCCGCGGACGCGCCCGCCCGTACGGTGGCCCGGTTCTTCGGCAGCCTCGACGGCGCCCAGCGGGCCCGACTCGCCGACGGCTACCCCCTCGTCGTGGGCAATCTCGACGGGGTTCCCGCCGCCACCCGCTACCGGGCCAACCTGCGGGGCCTCCAGCAGGCCGGCAAGGTCGAGGAGGCGCGCGGCCTCGATGTCTCGCTGACGCCCGCCGACCGGGCCAACGCCACCCGCCGCGCCCACCGCTTCGCCTCGCTCGCCGAGCCCGGCCGGCAGATCCTCGCCTTCGACCCCACCGGCGGCGGCCTGGTCGCCGAGGTCTTCGGCGACCTGGACCGGGCCCGCCGGGTCTCGGTGATCGTCCCCGGCGTCGACACCGACCTGATCACCTTCGAGCGCACCCAGCGCCGCTTCACCGCCCCCGTCGGCATGGCCGAGTCCCTGTACGAGGCCGAGCGCGCGGCGGCGCCGGACAGCGAGACCGCCGTGATCGCCTGGGCCGGCTACACGGCACCCACCGGGGTCGGCATGGACGCGGCCACCGGCCACATGGCCGTCGACGGAGCGGTCCGACTGAAGGCGCTGGCCACTTCCCTGCCCGGGAACTCGACCGTGGCGCTGTTCTGCCACAGCTACGGATCGGTGGTGTGCGGGGTCGCCGCGCACGAGCTGCCCCGGCGGGTGACGGACGTGGTGGTCGCGGGCAGCCCCGGGATGCGCGCGGAGAACGTCGCCGGACTGCACACCTCCGCCCGGGTGTGGGCCACGCGGGACGAGGGCGACTGGATCGCGGACGTACCGCACCTGGAGGTCGGCGGGCTGGGGCACGGCGCGGATCCGGTGTCCCCGGAGTTCGGCGCGCGACTGCTGTCCTCGGCGACGGCCAAGAGCCACACCGGCTATTTCGCGCCAGGTACCGACTCGGTGGACAACTTCGCCAAGATCGGAACCGGCGCGTTCGGTTCCGTTGTGTGCGCCACCGGGGACGACACCTGCCGAGCCGGATTTGCCGGGGCAGACCGGGACTGACGCGCGTAGAGGCCCGGAAATCGGCCCACGCAACGAGGGGGACGCACGGGGCCGCCTCCCTTTACCATGTGCCGCATGGGTGACGTACTGGCCGGAAACCATGCCGTCTGGGAGTTCGACTCGGACTCGGTGCTCATCCGCTTCGCACGGGGGATAAGAACGCCGAGGACGCCGAGACTCCTGCACGCCCTCGGTTCGCGCCGCATTCCCCTGGAAGCGGTGTCCGGGGTGACCGTGACCGCCGGAAGGCGGGACACGGTGGTGCTGCGCGCCGTGCCGCGGCCGGGCGCGGACCCGCTGATGGAGGCCGCCGCGGGCCAGCTGAAGGAGGTCTGCGACCCGTACCGGCTGGTGCTGCCGGGCGACCGGGCGCCGCACGCCGCCGCGTTCGCCGATGCGCTGCGGTCCCGGCTGGGGGCCGATGCCGCCGAGCCGGCGCCGCGCTTCCTGGTCGCGGCGCCGCAGCCGCCGGCGCAGCTCAAGGCGTACGACGCGCGGGTCGTCTTCGACGGCTCGGCCGTCACCTTCCACTGGTCCCGTACGGGTGCCACCGGCACCAAGTGGAAGGCGGGCGACCAGCGGTACGCGCTGTCCTCGCTGACCGGGGTCGAGTGGAGCTCCCCGGACGGCCCGGGCGGCCACCTGCGGCTCCTCGTGCGGGACACGACCGCCGACCCGCGCCCGGACCACGACCTGGCCGCGGCCGTCTTCGGCGTGGGGTACGGGGCGGTGCACGAGTCCCTCCCGTTCGCGGCGTCGGTCCTCGCCGCCCTGCGCGGCCGCACCCCGGTGGCATCGGTCCCCCGGGCCCGCTCCGGCGACGAACGCCTGCTCCACCTGAACGAGCTCCACAGCGCGGGCCTCCTGACGGACGCCGAATACACGGCCCTCCGCGACCGCTGCACGGCGCGACCGCTGTAAGGCCCGGACGGCCCCCGGAGGGATCAGACCTCGCGGGCCGCCGACGTGAAGGTCATGTCCGGGTAGCGGTCGCCCGCCACGCGGGACGCGATCGGCTCCAGCAGGGCCAGTTCGGCCCCCGTCAGGGTGATCCGCGTCGCCGCCGCGTTCTCCGCGAGGCGCGCGGCCTTGCGGGTGCCCGGGATCGGGATCACGGTCAGCCCGTGCACCGCCGCCCGCTGCTGCACCCAGGCCAGCGCGATCTGCGCCGGGCTGGCCCCGTGCGCCTCGGCGATCTCCCGCACCGGCGCCAGCAGCTCCGCGTTCGCCTTCGCGTTGTCACCGGTGAACCGCGGCTGGTGGCGCCGGAAGTCCCCCTCCGAGAGCTCCGCCGACGCGTCGGCGAAGGACCCGGTCAGGAAGCCCCGCCCCAGCGGCGAGTACGGCACGAAGGCCACGCCCAGCTCCGCCGCCGCCCCCACCGCACTGCGCTCCACGTCCCGGCTGAACAGCGACCACTCCGACTGCAGCGCCGCGATCGGGTGGATCGCGTGCGCCTCGCGCAGCTCGGCCCCGGTGACCTCGCTGAGCCCCAGCTGCCGCACCTTCCCCTCCCGCACCAGCTCCGCCATCGTGCCCACCGACTCGGCGAACGGCACGGCCGGGTCGCGCCGGTGCATGTAGTAGAGGTCGATGACGTCCACGCCGAGCCGCCGCAGGCTGTCCTCCACCGCCCGGCGGATGTACGCGCGGTCGTTGCGGATGCCCCGGTAGTGCGGGTCGTCGTTGCGCTCTATGGCGAACTTCGTCGCCAGGGTGATCTCGTCCCGGTGCGCGGCCACGAAGGGGGCGAGGAACTCCTCGTTCTTCCCCAGCCCGTAGGTGTCCGCGGTGTCGAAGAGGGTGACCCCGGCGGCCAGCGCCGCGTCCAGGGTCGCGCGGGCCTGGGCCTCGTCGGTGTCCCCGTAGAACTCGCTCATGCCCATGCAGCCGAGGCCCTGGATCCCGACCAGCGGGCCGCCCTTGCCGAGTTCGACCTGCTCGATGACCGTGCCGTGCTCCGTCATTGCCGTGCCTTCCCCGAATACATCCCGATTTTGTAGTCCAGTACCGCGAGCGCGTCGGTCAGCTCCGTGATCCGCGCCCGCACCTCGCGCCGTGTCCGCTCCAGCAGTTCGCGCCGCTCGTCGACGGTGTGCTCGCCCTCGCGGACCAGTTCGGCGTAGCGGACCATGTCCGCCACCGACATCCCGGTGGCGCGCAGCTTCCCGACGAAGCCCAGCCAGTGCAGGTCCTGGTCGGTGAACCGCCGCTGCCCCGAGTGGGAGCGGTCCACGTGCGGCATCAGGCCGATCCGCTCGTACCAGCGCAGCGTGTGCTGGGTCAGACCGGTCCGGGCCTCCACCTCGCTGATCGTGTACCGCGTCTGCGTCAGGCTCAGGCTCTGGCTCATGGGCCCCACGCTAAAACCCTTGAGTGCACTCCAAGCAAGTAGGCTCGGCGGCATGGACAGCGTGGAGACCCTGCACAGCCTGCGGATCATCGAGAACTGGCCGGTGCCGACCGCCGCGGCGGCCGTCGTGCGCGCCGACGGGAGCCTGGCCGGCTCCCACGGACCCGTCGGCCACCGCTTCCCCCTCGCCTCGGTCACCAAGCCGCTCGCGGCGTACGCGGCCCTCGTCGCGTACGAGGAGGGGGCGATCGAGCTCGACGAGCCGGCCGGGCCCGAGGGCTCGACGGTCCGTCACCTCCTCGCGCACACGAGCGGCCTGGCCTTCGACGAGCACCGCGTGAGCGCCCCTGCCGGGCAGCGCCGGCTGTACTCGAACGCCGGTTTCGAGGTGCTCGGCGACCACATCGCCAAGGCCACCGGCATCCCCTTCGCGGAGTACCTGCACCAGGCGGTGTGCGAGCCGCTCGGCATGACCGCGACCACCCTGGAGGGCTCGCCCGCCAAGGACGGCGTCTCGACCGTCGCCGACCTCGTGCGGTTCGCGGCCGAGCTCCAGGCGCCCCGGCTGCTCGACGTCCGCACGGTCGCCGAGGCCACATCCGTCGTCCACCCAGGCCTCAAGGGCGTCCTGCCCGGCTACGGCCACCAGTCCCCCAACGACTGGGGCTTGGGCATGGAGATCCGCGACGGCAAGTCCCCGCACTGGACGGGCCTCTCGTCCTCCCCGCGCACCTTCGGGCACTTCGGGCAGTCCGGCACCTTCCTGTGGGTGGATCCGGACGCGCGCGCCGCGTGCGTGGCGCTGACCGACCGCGCCTTCGGCCCGTGGGCCGTGGAGGCCTGGACCCCGTTCACGGACGCGGTCCTGGCCGAGCTCCGGACCCGCTAGCCCGCGAACTCCCAGATCAGCAGCTCCCCCGGGGATCCGGCGGTGATCTCCAGGTCCCGCTCGGCGGTGATCCGCACCGAGTCCCCGGGGCCGAGCTCCCGCCCGTCCAGCCGCAGGTCCCCGCGCACCACGTGCAGGTACACGTGCTCCGCCGCCGGTACGGGGACCCGCTCGCCCGCGCCCGGCCGCCGGACGTGCAGCACGGCTCCGGCACCGGGGATCTCGTAGGGCGTGCCGTCGGTGATGCCCCTGACCACCTCGTACGAGGGATCTCCGCCGGCGGTGAGCGGCGCGAGCCACATCTGCACGAAACGCAGCGGCACCTCGCCGTCGTTGCGCTCCACGTGCCGCGCGCCGGATCCGGCGCTGAGCCGCTGTACGTCGCCGGGCCGGACCAGGCCCTTCTCGCCGGTGCTGTCCTGGTGGGTGAGCTCGCCCTCGGTGACCCAGGTCACGATCTCGGTGTGGCTGTGCGGATGCTCGTCGAATCCGGCGCCGGGCCGCAGGAACTCCTCGTTGCAGGCCAGGACCGGGCCGAAGCGCAGGTTGTCCGGGTCGTAGAAGGACCCGAAGGAGAAGGCGTGCCGGGTGGTGATCCCGGCGGCCGGGTCCCCGCCCTCGTACCGGTCGGCACCACGACGTACATCAATCATGGGGGCCACCGTAGCCGCCGCGTACGTGCCGGACGCGGGACCGGACTCCGCGCGGCCTTCCCGATAAGGCAGTCTTGTCCCGTGCCCCAACCCGAACGTGAGCATTCCCCCGCGACACAGGCCGCGCATCCCGTGCCCGTCCACCCGCACACCGCGACGCTGCGCCGACTGGAGAAGTCCTCCGGCCGGCTCGCCGCCAACGCGATCGCGCGGATGGACGAGACCCTGCCGTGGTACCGGGCGATGCCCCCGGAGAACCGGTCCTGGATCGGCCTGGTCGCGCAGGCCGGCATCGCCGCGTTCACGGAGTGGTTCCGGCACCCGGAGACACCGCAGGCGATCTCCACCGACGTCTTCGGGACCGCTCCGCGCGAGCTGACCCGGGCGATCACCCTGCGCCAGACCGTGGAGATGGTCCGCACCACGATCGAGGTCATGGAGGCCGCGATCGAGGAGGTCGCGGCCCCGGGCGACGAGCAGATCCTGCGCGAGGCCCTGCTGGTGTACGCCCGGGAGATCGCCTTCGCGACGGCCCAGGTGTACGCGCAGGCCGCCGAGGCGCGCGGTGCCTGGGACGCCCGGCTGGAATCCCTCGTCGTGAACGCGGTGCTGTCCGGCGAGGCCGACGAGGGCGCGCTGTCGCGGGCGGCGGCGCTCGGCTGGAACTCCCCTGAGCACGTGTGCGTGGTGCTGGGCACCGCGCCGGAGGGGGACAGCGAGCTGACGGTCGAGGCGATCCGGCGCGCGGCCCGGCACCACAAGCTCCAGGTCCTCACCGGGGTGCTCGGGGACCGCCTGGTCGTCATCGCGGGCGGCAGCGACAACCCGATGCAGGTGGCGAAATCCCTGATCGGGCCGTTCGCGGCCGGTCCGGTGGTGGCCGGTCCGGTGGTGCCCGACCTGCTGAACGCGACCAAGTCGGCGCAGGCCGCGGCGGCCGGCCTGAAGGCCTGCACAGCCTGGCAGGACGCCCCGCGCCCGGTGCTGGCGGACGATCTCCTGCCGGAGCGGGCGATCGCCTCGGATCCCGCCGCCAGAGAACAGCTGGTGGAGGAGATCTACAGACCGCTCGAGGAGGCGGGCTCGGCGCTGCTGGAGACGCTGAGCGTCTATCTGGAACAGGCGAGCAGCCTCGAAGGGGCGGCCCGGATGCTGTTCGTGCACCCGAACACGGTGCGCTACCGGCTGCGACGTGTGACCGACGTCACCGGCTGGTCTCCCTCCGATGTCCGTTCCGCGTTCACTCTGCGGATCGCCCTGATTCTCGGGCGTCTGGCCGACGGCGATCCCCAGTCCTAGACTTTTGTCGGACATCAACAATTACCCCGACCGTTCTTGGTCCCTGTCCCCACGGGTGGCAGGGGCCATCCACAAGAGAGAGTGTGAGGGTGCTCGTACTCGTCGCTCCCGGCCAAGGCGCTCAGACGCCCGGCTTCCTGACTCCCTGGCTCGACCTCCCCGGCGCCCTTGACCGCGTCCAGGGCTGGTCCGACGCCATCGGGCTCGACCTTGCCCACTACGGCACGAAGGCCGACGCGGACGAGATCCGCGACACGGCCGTGGCCCAGCCGCTGCTGGTCGCCGCAGGTCTCCTGTCCGCCGAGGCTCTCGGCTCCCCCGCTGTCGGCGCCGTCGCCGGCCACAGCGTCGGTGAGATCACCGCCGCCGCGTACGCGGGCGTGCTCTCCGAGACCGAGGCGCTGAAGTTCGTCCGTACGCGCGGTCTGGCCATGGCCGAGGCTGCCGCCGTCACCGAGACCGGCATGTCCGCGGTCCTCGGCGGCGACCGTGACGTGGTCGTCGCACACCTGGAGAAGCTGGGTCTGACCCCCGCCAACATCAACGGCGCGGGCCAGATCGTGGCCGCCGGCACCATGGAGCAGCTCGCTGCCCTGGAGGCCGACAAGCCCGAAGGCTCCATGAAGGTCGTCGCCCTCAAGGTCGCGGGCGCCTTCCACACGCACCACATGGTCCCGGCGGTCGACAAGCTGGCGGAGGCCGCGCAGGCCCTGTCCCCGGCGGACCCGGCGCTGAAGTACGTTTCGAACAAGGACGGCCTCGTCGTCACCACGGGCGCCGACGTCGTCGCCCGCCTGGTCGGCCAGGTCGCGAACCCGGTCCGCTGGGACCTGTGCATGGAGACGTTCGCCGAGCTGGGTGTCACGGGGATCATCGAACTCTCCCCCGGCGGCACCCTGACGGGTCTGGCCAAGCGGGCGCTGAAGGGCGTACCGAGCGTGGCTCTGAAGACCCCGGACGATCTCGAGAAGGCCGCGGCGCTCGTCGCCGAGCTGACGGCCTGAGAGAAGGAGCCCACAGAGCATGTCCAAGATCAAGCCGGCCAAGGGCTCCCCCTACGCCCGCATTCTCGGCGTCGGCGGCTACCGCCCGACGCGCGTGGTGCCCAACGAGGTCATCCTCGAGACCATCGACTCGTCCGACGAGTGGATCCGCTCCCGCTCCGGGATCGCGACCCGGCACTGGGCCTCGCCCCAGGAGACCGTCGCCGCGATGTCGGTGGAGGCCTCCGGCAAGGCGCTGGCCGATGCCGGCATCGCCCCCGAGCAGATCGGTGCCGTGATCGTCTCGACGGTCTCGCACTTCAAGCAGACCCCGGCCGTCGCGACCGAGATCGCGCACCGGATCGGCGCGGGCAAGCCCGCCGCCTTCGACATCTCCGCCGGCTGTGCCGGTTTCGGCTACGGCCTGACCCTGGCCAAGGGCATGGTGGTGGAGGGGTCCGCGGAGTACGTCCTCGTCATCGGCGTGGAGCGGCTCTCGGACCTGACCGACCTGGAGGACCGCGCGACGGCCTTCCTGTTCGGCGACGGCGCCGGCGCCGTGGTCGTCGGTCCCTCGGACGAACCGGCCATCGGCCCCACGGTGTGGGGTTCGGAGGGCGACAAGTCCGAGACCATCAAGCAGACCGTGCCGTGGGACGAGTACCGCACGGACGACAGCGGTCAGAAGTTCCCGGCCATCACGCAGGAGGGTCAGGCGGTCTTCCGCTGGGCCGTCTTCGAGATGGCCAAGGTGGCCCAGCAGGCGCTCGATGCCGCCGGGATCACCGCGGAGGACCTGGACGTCTTCATCCCGCACCAGGCAAACATGCGGATCATCGACTCGATGGTGAAGACTCTGAAGCTGCCGGAGCACGTCACGGTCGCCCGTGACGTGGAAACCACCGGCAACACCTCGGCCGCCTCGATCCCGCTCGCCATGGAGCGGCTCCTGGCGACCGGTGCGGCGAAGAGCGGCGACACCGCGCTCGTCATCGGCTTCGGGGCGGGACTCGTCTACGCCGCGACGGTCGTTACCCTCCCCTAGGACCGGATTCCGCTTTCCCGGTCCGCATATCAGTTACCCAGAGAAGGAGCGCCACATGGCCGCCACGCAGGAAGAGATCGTCGAGGGTCTCGCGGAGATCGTCAACGAGATCGCCGGTATCCCGACCGAGGACGTCCAGATCGACAAGTCGTTCACCGACGACCTCGACGTCGACTCCCTGTCCATGGTCGAGGTCGTCGTCGCCGCCGAAGAGCGCTTCGACGTCAAGATCCCGGACGAGGACGTCAAGAACCTCAAGACGGTCGGCGACGCCGCGGACTACATCCTGAAGCACCAGGCCTAAGCCTGCCGAGCGTTTGTCGCCACCTGGCGGTGGCGCCGTGACAATTCAGCACCCCCTGAGACGTGGAGAAAGAATTCCTGTGAGCCCGACCAATCGCACCGTGGTCGTCACCGGTATCGGCGCAACCACTCCGCTGGGTGGCGACAGCGCTTCGACCTGGGAAGGTCTGCTCGCCGGTCGCTCCGGCGTGAAGCCCCTGGAGGGCGAGCGCTTCGCCGAACTCCCGGTCCGTATCGCCGCACTGGCCGCCGTGGACCCGAACGAGGTCCTCCCGCGGCCGCTGGCCCGCAAGCTCGACCGCTCGGCGCAGTTCGCGATCATCGCCGCCCGCGAGGCGTGGGCCGACGCCGGCTACACCGCGCCGGCCGGCGAGGACGACGCGATCGCCCCCGAGCGTCTGGGCACCGTGATCGCCTCCGGCATCGGCGGTGTCACCACCCTGCTCGACCAGTACGACGTACTGAAGGAGAAGGGTGTGCGCCGGGTCTCCCCGCACACCGTTCCCATGCTCATGCCGAACGGCCCGTCGGCCAACGTGGGCCTGGAGGTCAACGCCCAGGCAGGCGTGCACACTCCGGTCAGCGCCTGCGCGTCCGGCGCGGAGGCCATCGGCTACGCCGTCGAGATGATCCGCACCGGCCGTGCCGACGTGGTCGTCGCGGGCGGCACCGAGGCGGCCATCCACCCGCTGCCGATCGCCGCCTTCGCCAACATGATGGCGATGTCCAAGAACAACGAGAACCCGACCACGGCCTCCCGCCCGTACGACAAGGCCCGTGACGGCTTCGTCCTGGGCGAGGGCGCCGGCGTCGTCGTCCTGGAGTCCGCCGAGCACGCCGCCGCGCGTGGCGCCCGGGTCTACTGCGAGGTGCTGGGCCAGGGTCTGTCCGCGGACAGCCACCACATCGCGCAGCCGGAGCCGACCGGCCGCGGTGTCGCGGCCGCGGTGCAGAACCTGCTCGACAACACGGGTCTCGACCCGGCCGAGCTGGTCCACCTGAACGCGCACGCCACGTCGACCCCGCAGGGTGACACGGCCGAGCTGAAGGCCCTGCGCAAGGTGCTGGGCGACGACCTCGACCACATCGCGATCTCCGCGACGAAGTCGATGACCGGTCACCTGCTCGGTGGCGCGGGCGGCATCGAGACCGTCGCGACCGTGCTGGCGCTGTACAACCGGCTGGCGCCGCCGACGATCAACCTCGACGACATCGACGAGGACATCGACGCGGACATCGTCCGGGGCGAGCCGCGCAAGCTGCCGGCCGACGGCCCGATCTCCGCGATCAACAACTCCTTCGGCTTCGGCGGCCACAACGTGACGCTCGCCTTCCGCAGCGTCTGAGTTCTGTACGTACGAAAGGGCCCCGCCCGGCAGATGCCGGGCGGGGCCCTTTCGTACGTACGGGATCAGACCACCTGGTGGAGCCAGCGGACCGGGGCGCCCTCGCCCGCGTAGCGGAAGGGCTCCAGTTCGTCGTCCCACGGTTTGCCGAGCAGCTTGGCGATCTCCGCCTCCAGGTCGGTCTCGCCGCGCGCCGACCGGGCGAGGGCGGCCCGCAGCCGGTCCTCCGGGATCAGGATGTCGCCGTGCATTCCGGTGACGGCGTGGAAGATGCCGAGCTCCGGAGTGGAGCTGTAGCGCTCCCCCTCGGCGGTCGGGCAGGGTTCGGCGGTCACCTCGAAGCGCAGGAGGTGCCAGCCGCGCAGGGCCGAGGCGAGCTTCGAGGCGGTGCCCGGTTCGGCCTGCCAGGAGAACTCGGCTCTCCAGGTGCCCGGGGAGGCGGGCTGCCTGATCCAGTCGAGGTTCACCCGCACCCCGAGCACGCCCGCAACCGCCCATTCCACGTGCGGGCAGAGCGCGCGCGGTGCGGAGTGCACGTACAGAACTCCACGTGTCGTCACCGGGACCTCCAGTGTGGGACGAGGTCGGGAATAAACTCCAGAAAACGGACAGTATGTGACGTGATGTAATGTAACGGAAATTATTTGACATTGCGCAACGGGACCTGCGGCCGAAACGCCACGGGGAAAAGCTACCGTGCGTCAGAGGTCATGGTGTGACGTACGGTCGCTCCAAGGCCGGTAAACACAGAGCTTTCACTCAGCAGGACCCCCCGAATGACGTGGGGGCGTCGAGAAGGGGACCATCCCGATGCGCACCACCGCTGCGCGCCGCCGCGCGCGCCGGACCCTCGCGGGAGCGCGATCGGCGGCGCGATCGGCGGCGGCGGCCGTACTGCTGGCCGCGGCGATCGCCGGATGCGGGCCGGGTGGGTCGGGCGACGAGGGCGAGCGCGGGGCGCAGGCAGCCTCGCGCTGGAACACTGCGCCCGGCTCCATCGCGGCCGTGGGCGACTCCATCACGCGGGGTTTCGACGCCTGTTCGGTCCTCACCGACTGCCCGGAGGTCTCCTGGGCCACCGGCAGCGACCCGGAGGTCCGCTCCCTCGCGACCCGGCTGCTCGGGGACGCCGACGCCCCGGCCCGCAGCTGGAACTACGCGGCGACCGGCTCGCGGATGGCGGACCTGCCGGGCCAGCTGGCGGAGGCGGCCGCGCACAAGCCCGAGCTGGTCACGGTGATGGTGGGCTCGAACGACGCCTGCCGGCCCACGGCTTCGTCGATGACACCGGTGGCCGATTTCCGGGCCGGCTTCGAGAAGGCCCTCGCCGAGCTGCGGGCCGCGTCCCCCACCTCCCAGGTGTACGTCTCCAGCGTCCCGGACCTCCAGCGGCTGTGGGAGCAGGGCAAGGACCGCCCGATGGTCCGGCAGGTCTGGAAGCTGGGCATCTGTCAGTCGATGCTCGCCGATCCGCTGTCGGCGGCCACGGGGGCGACGGCCCGGCGCGAGCAGGTGCGGGCGCGGGTGGTCGAGTACAACGAGGCGCTCCGCGAGGTGTGCGCGAAGGACGTGCTGTGCCGCTACGACGGCGGCGCGGTCTTCCAGTACCCCTTCGCGGCGGATCAGTTGAGCCGCTGGGACTGGTTCCATCCGGGCAAGGGCGGGCAGGCGCGGCTCGCGGAACTGGCGCACCGCCAGGTGACGGCGGCGCAGCCGCCGCGTTGACGCCGGTGGGCAGGGGGAGGGTGTCAGGTCCCGCCCCCTGCCCGGTCTTTTTATGGGCACCGACAGGGATGATTTCCGGCCATTCCTGTCGTTACGGTGTGTTACGGGATGTCGAGCGTCGCCGTCAGCCGCGTGTCCCCGTGCGCGTGGCTGGCGCGGACCTCGTAGCAGCCGCCGATCCGCTGCCAGCCGCGGTTCTCCTCGTCCCAGATCTCGAAGGCCCGTGCGGGCAGGGCGATCTCGGCCTCGACGCTCTCGCCGGGGCACGCCTCGACGCCCGCGAAGGCGGCGAGCCAGCTCGCCGGACGCTCCACGGGGTCGGCTACGGGGGCCAGGTAGACCTGGACCACCTCGCGGCCGGGCCGGCTGCCGGTGTTGGTGACGCGGACCCGGGCGGTGGTGCCGGTGACCTCCAGGGAGTCGTAGGTCCAGTCGGTGTAGCCGAGGCCGTGCCCGAAGGGGTAGGCGGGGGCAACGCCCTGGGCCTCGTACGCCCGGTAGCCGATGAAGAGCCCCTCGCGGTACTCCAGACGCCCCCCGGTGGGGACGACCTCGGTGACGGGCGCGTCGGCGAACCGCGCGGGCCAGGTGGTGGGCAGCCGCCCGCCCGGCTCCGCGGCACCGAGGAGCACGTCGGCCAGCGCGGCCCCGCCCTCCTGCCCGGGGAACCAGGTCAGCAGCACCGCGGCGACCTCCTCGCGCCACGGGAGCTCCACCGGGGAACCGGCGTTGACGACGACCACGGTGTTCGGGTTGGCCGCGGCGACCGCGCGGACCAGGTCGTCCTGACGGCCCGGCAGGGTGAGGTCGCGGCGGTCGAAGCCCTCGGACTCCACGCGCTCGGTGGTGGCGACGACCACGACGGCGGTGTCGGCGGTGCGGGCGGCCTCCACGGCCTCGGCGATGAGCTCGTCGGCGTCGCGCCGCGGGCCGAGGTGGAGCAGCGAGAACATGATCGCCTTGAGCGGCAGCGTGGTCATGTCCGGGACCTGGAAGGTCAGCGACACCTCGACGGGCTCGCCCTCGGTGAGGGTGATCCGGGCGCGCTCGCTGGGGGCGCCGAAGAAGGCCTCGAAGGGGTCGGCCTCGTTGCCCATCTGCTGGACGCCGTCCCAGAGGGTCTCGCCACCGACGGCGAGGGCGAAGGCGCCCAGCCCCCGGGTGCCGAAGGCGTGCTCCCCGCTCTCGCGCGGCAGGAACGTTCCGGTGACCTCGATGCTCGCCATGGTCTCGTACGAGGCACCCGCGGGCAGGTCGTCGCCGATCCACTGGACCTGCCCGGTCGGCAGGCTCCCCTCGCCGAGGACCGCGCCGGAGGCGTCGCGGCAGACGGCGCGCAGCTCGAAGCCCTTGTCGGCGGGGGTGAGTTCGTCGGAGGGGTCGGCGCCGACCGCGAAGGTCAGGGCCCCGTCCGGGAGCGCGGCGGTGAGCCCGTCGAGCGGGGAGACTATCCGCTCGGGGAAGACGGTGGCGGAGCCGCCGCCGAGGACGCGGGCGTCGCGGGCGGCGGCGCCGATGAGGGCCACGGTGCCGCCGGCGGCGGCGTCCAGGGGCAGCGTGCCGTCCTCGTTGCGGACGAGGACGAAGCCGCGGACCGCGAGCTCACGGGCCAGCGCCTGCCCGTCGACGGGGGCCGGGACCTCGCCGACGACGGCGGGGGCGCCCTCCAGGATGCCGACGCGGGCGGCGAGGCGCAGCACGTTGCGCACGGCCTCGTCCACGGCGGACTCCGGGACCTCGCCGGCGCGGACGGCTTCGGCGAGGGCGGGCCCGTAGACGGTCTGCGGGCCGGGCATGGCCACGTCGAGGCCGCCGAGGATGTCCCCGGTGGTGGAGCGGGCGGCCATCCAGTCGGACACGTTGTAGCCGTCGAAGCCCCATTCGGCGCGCAGGACTTCGTTCACCAGGTACTGGTGCTCGGTCATCGTCGTGCCGTTGACCTGGTTGTAGGCCGTCATGATGCCCCAGGGGTGGGCATTGGCGACGATGGCCTCGAAGGGCGCCAGGTACAGCTCGCGCAGCGGGCGCGGGGCGATGACGCTGTCGACGGTGAACCGTTCGGTCTCGGCGTCGTTGCCGACGAAGTGCTTGACCGTGGTGCCGACCCCGCCGTCCTGGACGCCGTTCACGTAGCCGCTGCCGACGGCCCCGGTGAGGCAGGGGTCCTCGGAGTAGCACTCGAAGTGCCGGCCGCCGAGCGGGGAGCGGTGCAGGTTGACGGTGGGCGCGAGGAGGACGTGGACGCCCTTGCGGCGGGCCTCCTGGGCGAGCAGCCGCCCGGCGCGGCGGGCGAGGGCCGGGTCCCAGGCGGCGGCGAGCGCGGTCGGGGAGGGCAGCGCGATGGACGGGTCGTCGGCGGTCCAGCGCACGCCGCGCACCCCGATGGGGCCGTCGGACATGACCAGGGACCGCAGGCCGATCTCGGGGATCGCGGGCAGGGACCACATGTCCTGGCCGGCCAGCAGTCGGGCCTTGGTGTCGAGATCGAGCTTCCCGAGCGCCACTTCGACGACGTTCGTACGGACCTGATCGGCATCGGTCACGGCCGTGCCTCCTCGTTGAGTGCGGTGCGGTTGAGCGGTGCGGTGCCCCCATCGTGGACCCGTTACCTGTAGAGCGGTAGGGTTCGTAATGTGTTCGTGATAGTCGGATGTCGTACGGTCCTGCTGACGGGTACGAGCGAAAGGGGTGCCGGGGGCGATGGCCAGGGCGAGGAGCGAGGAGCGGCGGGGGGAGATCGTCCGCGCGGCCCTTGAGGTGATCGCGGAACGCGGCTACCGGGGCGCGTCCCTGGGCACGGTCGCCGAACGCGTGGGCCTGACCCAGCAGGGGCTGCTGCACTACTTCCCGACCAAGGAGGCCCTGCTGGTCGCGGTACTGGAGGAGCGCGACCGCTGGGACACGGGCGGCGGCTCGCGCGCCTCGGCGGACGCCTGGCGCCTGGACCTGCTGGCCTCCCTGGTGGAGTACAACGCCATGCGCCCCGGCGTCGTACAGACCTTCTCGGCGCTGCTCGGCGAGAGCGTCACCGACGGGCATCCGGCCCGGGAGTTCTTCACCGAGCGCTACGCCCAGGTCCGCGGGGAGATGGCGGCGGTGCTGCGCGCCGAGTTCGGCGAGCACCTCCCCTCGGGCCTCACCCCCGAGCAGGCCGCCCCGCTGCTGACGGCGGTCATGGACGGCCTGCAGTACCAGTGGCTCCTCGCCCCGGAGTCGGTGGACATGCCGGCCGCGTTCCGCTCCTTCCTGACCCTGCTGCGGGGGCCCGGCTCCTAGCCGCGGAAACCGGCCCGGCATCCTGTTCCCCGGAGTTCTACAGCGGGGGGCTGGGGATGGAGACCGAGAAGAAGGTCGCGTGGTCGGAGCTCTTCTTCGACCTGGTGCTGGTGTTCGCCGTGACCCAGGTGTCGGCGCTGCTGCACCACGACCACGGCTGGGAGGGCACCCTGCGTGCCCTCATCGCCTTCGTGCCGATCTACTGGGTGTGGGTCGGCAACACCGTGCACGCCAACACCCACGACGCGGACCACCCGCTGGACCGGCTCGCCCTCTTCGCGGCCGGGCTGTGCGCCCTGATGATGGCCCTCGCGCTGCCCGAGGCGTACGGGGACCGCGGACTCCTCTTCGCCGGCGCGTACTTCTGCGCCCGCCTGGTCCTCGCGGGCCTGGCGCACGGCCGCTCCCGGCGCCTGCGACCGACCCCGGTCACCCTGTCGGTGCTGCTCAGCGGCCCCTTGCTGGTGGCCGGCGGCTTCCTCGACGGCTGGGCCAGGACCGGGCTGTGGGCGCTGGCCGCCACCGTGGACCTGGCCGCGCCCCGGCTGACCCGGCGGGCCATGATGCGGCTGGACTTCGACTCGGGTCACCTCGCCGAGCGGTTCGGCCTGTTCGTGATGATCGCGCTGGGCGAGTCGATCGTCGCCGTGGGCGCCCCGGCCGCCACCTCCCCGCACCTGTCGACCGGCTCCCTGACGGCCGTCGCCATGGCCTTCGCCCTGGCGTGCAGCCTGTGGTGGGTCTACTTCCACCTGGCCGCGACGGCGGTGCGGCACGGGCTGGAGACCGCGGAGGTACGCGCGGACGTGGCCCGGCAGGTCCTCTCCTACGGGCACCTCTCGCTGATCGCCTCGATCATCGCGGTGGCCGTCGGCATGGCCGAGGCCGTCGCCCACCCCGGCGACCGGCTCCCGCCGGGCGTGACCGCCCTGCTCTACGGGGGCTGCGCCCTCTTCCTCGCCACCTTCGGCTACACCCGCTGGCACCTGTTCCGGTCCTGGTCGGTGACCCGGCTGGTGGCGGCCGCGGCCGTGCTGGCCCTGCTGCCCGTGGCCGCGCTGCTGCCCTCGCTCGCCGCGCTGGCGCTGCTGACCGCCGTGGTGACCGCCCTCAACCTGGCGGAGCTGGGGTTCGTGAGGCGCCGTGGGGAGCTGCCCGGGGCCCGGAGCGGCCGGGCGGACATCCTGGGCCCGTGAAGATCGCCGCAGCGCAGCTGACCTGCGTCCCCGCCGATGTGCCCGCCAACGCCGCCCGGGCCGCCGCACTCGCCGCTTCGGCCCGCGCGGAGGGCGCCGGGCTGGTGGTGTTCCCCGAGTTCACGCTCACCGGCTACGAGTTGGACGCCCTGGCCGCCGACCCGGGGCTGTGGACCGGCGCCGACGATCCCCGTCTGGACCCGCTGCGCTCCGCGGGCATCGCCACCGCGGTCAATGTCGCACTGCCCGCCGAGGGCCCCCGGCCCTTCATCGCCACGCTGGTGTACGACGCGGACGGCGCGCTGGTGACCACGTACGCGAAGCAGCACCTCTTCCGGCACGAGCAGGAGCTCTTCGAGCCCGGCACGGCCGACGGGCGGTTCGAACTCGGCGGCATCCGTTTCTCCTTGGGCGTCTGCTACGACAACCACTTCCCCGGGCTCGCCGGCCGCGCCGCCGCCGACGGCTGCCGGGTCCATCTCGCGAGCTCCCTGTACGGAACGGGCGACGGGATCGGCGAGCGCGCCACCGTGTACCCGGGGATCGCGAAGGAACACGGCCTGTACGTGGTCCTCGCCAACCACGTCGGCCCGGCGGGCCCGTGGACCGGCTGCGGGGGCGCGGCCGTCTGGGCTCCGGGCGGCGACCTGCTGGCCGAGGCGGACGACCGTACACCCGGTGTGGTGACGGCCTCCGTGTGATGGGGTGACGGGCATGAGCGACTTCGAGACGATCACGATTCCGGAACGCCTCCACGGCTATCCGGGGGTGGCCTTCGGCGGCTACGTGGCGGGCGTGCTGGCCGCCCGGTCCGCCGCGGAGAGCGTACGGGTGGACTTCCGGCGGCCCGTGCCGACCGGGGGCGCGGTCCGACTCGGCCCGACACCGGACGGCGGCTGCGCGCTGACCGACGGCGAACTGCTGCTGGCCGCCGCCGTGCCCGCGGCCTTCGCCGGGGAGGCCCCGGCGGCCCCGTCCTGGGCACGGGCCGTGGCGGCGGCCGAGGCCTATCGGGCGGCTCCGCCGGACGGGCAGACCGACTGCTTCGGCTGCGGCCTGGACCGGACCCCCGCCACCGGGCTGCGCCTGCACTGCGGTCGGGTGGCGGGCCTCGACATGGTCGCCACCGCCTGGAGCCCCGGGGCCGAACTCGCGGGCGCGGACGGGCTGCTGCCGCCCGAGCTGGTGTGGGGCGCGCTGGACTGCCCCGGGAACGCGGCCGGCCGGCTGCTCGACGGCCGCGGGGCGGGAGCGGTCACGGCCGCGCTGACCGCGCGGCTGCTGCGGCCGGTGCCGGTGGGCGAGGGGCTCGTCTCGTACGCCTGGCTGCTCTCCGCCTCGGGCCGCAAGTACACCGCGGGCACGGCGCTGGCCACCGCGGACGGTGAGCTGTGCGCGGTCGGCGAGGCGCTGTGGGTGCAGCCGCGCGGGTAGGGGGCGCCCTGTGGATCAGGCCGAGTCGGGCAGGAGGTACTTGGTGCCCCACTCCCCCAGGGCTTCCAGGGCCGTGTTCAGGTCCCGACCCAGCGGGGTCAGCGAGTACTCGACGCGCGGCGGGACCTGCTCGTAGACCTCCCGGTGGATGACCCCGTCCGTCTCCAGCTCGCGCAGCTGGGCGGCGAGCACCTTCTCCGAGACTCCCGGGACCAGCCGACGCAGTTCACCGAAGCGGCGCGGGCACCGCTCCAGCTCCCACAGGACGGAGACCTTCCACTTCCCGTCGATCACGGCCATCGCCGCGGCGACCCCGCAGTGATCCGCTCCGGGCCTCTGTGCCACCGCCATCGCGCACCCCTCCCACCTGCTCGCTCTTCACCAGGCTAGACGGAAGGACCGGGAACGCATCGCGGAACTTGGTCAGGCGTACGCGGGAGGCGGCGGGCCGAAACCGCCGGCCACGCTCTCGGCGGCCGGGGGCTCCTCGGGC
Source organism: Streptomyces sp. NPDC048337 (assembly GCF_043201175.1). NCBI lineage: Bacteria > Bacillati > Actinomycetota > Actinomycetes > Kitasatosporales > Streptomycetaceae > Streptomyces > Streptomyces sp. NPDC048337. The sequence goes on along the minus strand of NZ_JBICYR010000006.1, from coordinate 175,751 downwards.
CGGAGCAGGTCCCGCACCATCAGCGTGGCCCCGGCCACCGCGCCCGGCATCAGGAACACCGCGACCAGCGGGACCAGGAAGGCCAGCACCAGCGGCACACCGAAGCCCAGCACCAGCAGCCGCCGCGAACGCATCAGCGCCAGCTGCCCGTCCAGCTGCACCTTGCGGCGCTGGAGGGCGACGGAGGTGAGCTCCTGGGTCAGGAAGTATCCGGAGACGCAGAAACCGAGCACCGGGACCACCGTCTGCCCCACCACCGGGATGAACCCGAGGGCGAAGAGCAGGATCCCGTAGAGCAGCACCCGGCCGAGCACCTTCAGGCTGTCCCGGGCCGAGATCCACAGCTCCCGCCAGAGCGGGAGCCCGGACTCGGGGACCTCGCCGCCCTCGCCGCGGTCGACCTGCTCCGAGAGGGACTCGTAGAAGGGCTGGCCGATGAGCAGGGTCACGGCGGTGAAGGTGATGACCGCGAGGAAGAGCCCGAGGCAGAAGACGAGCGCGGTCAGGAAGCCGCGGAAGAGGCCGAGCCACGGCGAGGACCAGTCGTCGGCGAAGGGCGTGGCCCAGGCGGTCAGATCGTCGGCGCCGTAGCCGAGCCCGATGAGCGCGCCCGCGTAGAGGACGAGGGACACCAGCCCGGGCAGCAGGCCGAAGCCGAGCCAGCGGCCGTGGCCGAACACCCATCGCTGTCCGGCCAGCAGATACCGGAAACCCCCCGCAAGATCACGCATGGCGCCAGTTTACGGCGAAGGCCGCACCCCGGTTCCGGGGTGCGGCCTCGGCGGAGCGGTGCCGGATCAGACGGCGAGCTCGACGGTGATGTTGCCGCGGGTGGCCTTGGAGTACGGGCAGACCTGGTGGGCCTTCTCGATGAGGTCCTTGGCGGTGGCGGCGTCCACGTTCGGGATCACGGCGGAGATCTTGACGATCAGGCCGAAGCCCTCGTCGTTCTTGCCGATGCCGACCTCGGCGGTGACGGTGGAGCCGGAGATGTCGGCGTTCTCGTTCTTGGCGACGACGCCCAGGGCGCCCTGGAAGCAGGCGCTGTAGCCGGCGGCGAACAGCTGCTCCGGGTTGGTGCCGGCGCCGCTGCCGCCGAGCTCCTTCGGCGGGTTCACGACGACGTCGAGCTTGCCGTCGTTGGTGGCGACGCGGCCGTCGCGGCCGTTCTCCGCGGTGGCAACAGCGGTGTACGCGACGTCGGACTGCTGGATGGACATGTAAGAAGATCCTCCTGGTAATCGCCGCGACTCGCGCCCACGGTCACGACGGCGTGGGATGAGCCTAACCGGTGAAAGAAACGATCATCTTTCCGGTGTTCTCGCCGCGCATCAGCCCGAGGAAGGCGGAGGCCGCGTTCTCGACGCCCTCGACGACGGTCTCGTCGTAGCGCAGCTCACCGGAGCGCAGCCAGCCGGCCACGTCCTGGACGAACTGCTGCTGGAGGTGGGCGTGGTCGTTGACGAGGATGCCCTGGAGGCGCAGCCGCTTGCCGATGACCTGCACGAGGTTGCGCGGGCCGGGGGCGGCCTCGGTGTCGTTGTACTGGGCGATCGCACCGCAGAGGGTGGCCCGGCCGTTCACGTTCATGGCGGAGATGGCCGCCTCCAGGTGGTCCCCGCCGACATTGTCGAAGTAGACGTCGACACCCTCGGGGGCGGAGCCGCGCAGCTGCTCGCCGACGGGGCCGTTCTTGTAGTTGAAGGCGGTGTCGAAGCCGTACTTCTCCGTGAGGAGCGTCACCTTCTCGTCGGAGCCGGCGGAGCCGATCACGCGCGAGGCGCCCTTGATCTTGGCGAACTGGCCGACGAGGCTGCCGACCGCACCGGCCGCGCCGGAGACGAAGACGGAGTCGCCCTCCTTGAAGGAGGCGACCTCGAAGAGCCCGGCGTAGGCGGTCAGGCCCGGCATGCCGAGGACGCCGAGGTAGGCGGAGAGCGGGGCGAGCGAGCCGTCCACCTTGGTGGCGTGCTTCGCGTCGAGCTCCGCGTACTCGCGCCAGCCCAGGCCGTGCAGGACGTGGTCGCCGACCTCGAAGCCCTCGGCGGCGGAGGCGACGACCTCGCCGACCGCGCCGCCGTCCATCGGCTGGTCGAGCTGGAAGGGCGGTATGTAGGACTTCACGTCATTCATCCGGCCGCGCATGTACGGGTCCACGGACATGTGGAGGTTGCGGACGAGGATCCGGCCGGGGGCGGGCTCGGCGGACACGGGCACCTCGCGCAGGGCGAAGTCCTCGGCGACGGGCCAGCCCTGCGGGCGACGGACGAGGTGCCACTCGCGGCTGATGGCGGGAATCTCGGACATGCGGCGCTCCTGGTAAGAACGAAATTGCTTCACTAGCTGAAACAACCATGCGCCTGGATATTTCATGTTGTCAAGTAAATGGGTACTCTGGATCCATGCCCAGTCGTCGCGTAGTAGACCCAGTGACCCTTGAGGTCGTCGAGCTCATCGGCGATGTCGTGGCCCGCTACCACATGGAGTACGAGCACGCGGCCGCCAGCCACCAGCTCACGGGCGCCCAGGCCCGCGTGCTGAACCTGCTGGCGCTGGAGCCGCTGCCGATGCGCCGGATCGCGCAGAAGCTCCGGTGCGAGCCGTCGAATGTGACCGGCATCATCGACCGGCTGGAGAGCCGCGGCCTGGTCGAACGCCGCCCCGACCCGGCCGACCGCCGGGTCAAGCTCGCCGCGCCCACCGAGGAGGGCGTACAGACCGCGGACCGGCTGCGCGAGTCGCTGGACTTCGCGCGCGAGCCGCTGGCCGGGCTGTCCACGGCCGAGCGTGCGGTCCTGCGGGACCTGCTCAAGCGGATGCTGGGCGGCTAGCCGCCGCCCCTGCCGGCTCCCGCCCCTACCAGCACTTCCAGCCCAGGAAGCCGCAGTCCTCTTCGGTCGGCGTCGGGCTGGCCGTGGGCGTCGTCGGGGCCGGGTTCGGCGGCTGCGGGCTGCCGGAGGGGCCCTGCGACGGCGTCCCCGACTTCTTCGGTTTTACGGTGGACCCCGGGCCGGGGGTCCGGGAGGCCGACCCCGACGTGGCCGGTGCGGGGGCGGACGACGCCGGTGCCGACTCCGTCACCGCCCCGGCGGAAACGCCGGGCCCGGCCGTCTTCGCCCCGCTCCCGGCAGCCTTCGTACCCCCGGCCTTCGCCGACGGCAGGACCGAAGGCGCGGCCGGGTCCCCCTTCAGGCTCGGCAGCGGTTCCGGCTCCTTGGGCCCCGCGTCGTCGGTCAGCACCACGGTGGCGGCCCGGTCGGAGCGGTCCCCGTCGGTGGCCATGCGGGCGACGAGCAGCGAACCGCCCGTCGCGATCAGCATGCCGAGCGCGATGGTCAGCACCGTCCGGCGGCGGCGCCGGTGCGTGGCGCGGCGGCGCGCGCCGGTCCGGCGCTCGTTCGGCGCGGACAGCACGACGAGCGAGTCGGCGAACACGTCGGCCAGCGCGGTCGGCGGTTCGGGCTCGGCCACGGGAGCCGCGGGCACGGCCGGGCCGCCGGGCGCGACGGCTACGAGATACTCGGCCGGGGTGCCGCACCCGGCGCACGCCAGTGCGCCGTTGAGGTGTCTTTGGCATGCGGGGCAGTAGTTCATGGCGCCCGCAGGCTATGCGGTCCCCGGCTACATCCGTATCCCGGGAACGTAAGGATTCTGTGTGGAATCGTGGCGTCCATGACATCGTTCGGGCCGACGGCCTTCCAGCTCGTGCTATTGCGGCGGATGGCGGACTTCCAGCCGGACCTGGCCGAGGAGGCCCGCCGCGGGCTGGGGGCCTCGCTCGCGGACCAGCGGGAGGCCAACAAGCGCTGGCAGGCCATGGTCCGCTCGCCCAGGTCCCGCGGGGCCCTGGCCCGCTACCGCTCGGTGCTGGGCCCGCCGGAGTCCGCCGAACGTCGCACGATCGGCGATCTGGAGTGCGAGGCCCTGCTGTGGCCGGTGCCGCTCTGGCCGGACCTGCGCTTCGAGGTGCTGGCGGCGCCGGACGGGGCGGTGTGGAACGAGTGGCTGGTCCGGGCCCCGGGCGCGCGGGGGCCCGTACTGGAGTCGCCGGACGATCTGCGGCCCTGGTCGGCGACGGTGGACGAGGTGGCACGGGCCTTCGCTCCGGTACGGCCGATGGAGGGCACCGCGCCGACCCGCTGGCGGCTCGCGTTCGCCGCGCGGGGCAGGCCCTGCGTGGCGGAGTTCACGTACGGCCTGCTCCAGCGGGTCTCGTTCGAGGAGCCCGGAGCCCAGTAGGCCGGGAGGCTAGGAGGCCAGGAAGGCGCGCACGCCCGCCGAGGTCCCGTCGTCGCCGAGCAGGTCGTTGTGCTTGAGGCAGCCGACCGGCGTGTTGGCGGCCCCGGTCAGCGGCACGCTGTCGTCCGGATTGATGACCTCGTCGCAGTTCGACCAGAAGGTCGCGTACCTCACCGCGCCCGGCGTCTCGTCCCCGGCGTTCAGGTTCTTCACCACGTACGAGCCGGGGGTCATGTCCCGGCAGGCCTGGTCCCACAGGGCACAGGCCCACGCGGTGGAGGTGCCGTGGTTGGGGCCGGCCAGCGAGACCCAGTGGCCCACGGTGGAGGTGCCGCCGCCGAACTTCACGTACCAGCGGGTCACCAGGGAGCCGAAGGAGTGCGCGACGACATCGACCTTGGCGGCGCCGGTCCGCCGGCGGACGTCCTCGACGTAGGAGGCGAGCCGTCCGGAGAGGACCTCGTTGACCGACTGGTGCGTGTCGTAACCCCAGGAGAAGAGTTCCGAGTCGGCGTACCCGGCCGCCCGCAGGTCCTCGCGCAGGGCTCCCCAGACACCCGGATCGGCGTTGTAACCGTGGACGAAGACCACCGGATTGCGCGATGAGGCCAGGTCGGAGGCGTCGGGCGGGACCCGGTCGGCGGCATGGGCCGAGAGCGGCGCGAGCAGCGCCAGGCAGAGCGTCAGGAGCGCCAGCAGCCTCTGGCGGGTCGTCAGCATCGAGTCCCCTTTACCTTGTTACGCGTGAGTAGCGCGTGCGGTGCGGGCATCGTGCTGCCTGTCGGTACAGAAATCCACCCCCATGCAGGCGCGACACGCCCCCCCGACCGGAGCAGCTCAACGGGCGATTAGTTCGAAATGCCCGAGATGATATGAAAAGCGACCGGCGCTCCGCCGGTCATCTCGCGTTCAGCGTCTCGGGAGGATTCGCCGTGACCGTCAGTCTTGAGCAGTTGCGCCGCTGCCACGTCGGTGTCGACCTGGGGGCGGCCAGGACCCGCGTGTACGTCAAGGGCGCCGGCCTGGTCGTCGACGAGCCCAGCGTCGCCGCGGTGAACACGCGCACCGGGGCACTCATCGCCGTCGGAACCTTCGCCGAGCGGATGACCGGCCGCACGCCCGACTACATCCGGGTCGTACGCCCCGTCTCCGGCGGCACCGTCGTCGACATCGAGATGGCCCAGCGGATGCTGCGCCACCTGCTCGGCGAGAAGCTGCGGCGCGCCCTGCGCCGCAAGCCCCGGCTGCGGGCCGCCGCCTGCACCCCGCACGACGCGGACCCGCTGGCCCAGCGGGCGACCGTGGAGACCCTCGTCGGGCTCGGCGCCCGCCGCGTCGAACTCGTCGACACCCTGATCGCGGCGGCCGTCGGCTGCGGCCTGCCCGTGGAACAGCCGACCGCGACCATGATCATGGTCTGCGGGGCCGCGGCCACCCAGGTGGCCGTCCTCTCCCTCGGCTCGATCGTCACCGCCGAGCGGATCCCGGTCGGCGGCGAGGCCATCGACCACGCCGTCGTCCAGCACCTGCGCCACGCGCACGAGCTGATGCTGCCCAGCCAGGCCGTCCGGCCGCTCCAACTGGCCCTGCACGGCAACGGCATCACCTCCGAAGGCCCCGCCTCCACCGTGATCCACGGCCGCGACGTGGCCACCGGGCTGGCCCGCTCGGTCCACGTGGACACCGCGGCCGTACGGGACGCCATCCACACCCCGCTGACCGCCGTCCTCGACGGCATCGGCAAGGTGCTCCGGGACTGCCCGCCGGACCTGGTCGCGGACCTGACGGACCGGGGGATCATGATGGTGGGCGGCAGCGCCCTGCTGCCCGGCCTCGACCAGATGCTGCGCGACGCCACCGGCATGCCCGTCGCCATCGCGGAACGGCCGGACGTGTGCGCCGTACTCGGTCTCGGCGCGATGCTCGAAGGGAAGATCGCCCCCATGGTTCTCAACCCACTGTCCGAATGACGGACGCCGCGCAGGAGCCGGCGCGCCTCCCGGTCCTGCTGGAGGCGGTCCTCAGCGTCGGCTCCGAGCTGGAACTGCACGCCACCCTCCAGCACATCGTGGACTCGGCGGTCGAGGTCTGCGCGGCACGCTACGGAGCGCTCGGGGTCGTCGACCCCGAGCGCGCCCGGCTGACCGAGCTGTTCACCGCCGGGATGACCGAGGAGCAGCGCGCCGCCATCCCGCGCCTGCCGGACGGGCGCTCGGGCCTGCTCGGGGTCCTCATCAGCGATCCGCGCCCGCTCCTGCTCGACGACCTCACCCAGGACCCCCGGGCCGGCGGATTCCCGCCCGGCCACCCGCCGATGCGCAGCTTCCTGGGCGTCCCGATACGGGTGCATACGGAGGTCTTCGGCAACCTCTACCTCACCGAGAAGGCGGGCGGCGGCCCGTTCACCGAGGAGGACCTCGCCCTCGTACGCGTCCTGGCCTCGCAGGCGGGGATGGCGATCGGCAACGCCCGGCTGTACGAGACCGCGCGCCGCCGGGAGCGGTGGATCGAGGGCGCCGCCGCCGTGACGACGACCCTGCTGACCGGCCGGCCCGCGGCGGACGCGCTGATGTGCGTCGCCGAACGGGCCCGGCTGCTGGCGGACGCGGCGGCCGGGGTGGTCCTCCAGCCGACCCCCGAGGGCGGCATGGAGATCGTCGCCGCCTCCACGCACGGGGACCCGGGGGACCTGGTGGGGACGACCATCGCCCCGGGATCGCCGGTGCTGGAACAACTCCTGGGCGGCGAGCCGGTCTTCATAGAGGACTCGGCCACGGACCCCCGGATGACCACGCACGTACGGAAGCGGTTCGGGCCCAGCATGATGCTCCCGCTCCAGAGCGGCGGCCAGCTGATCGGCACGCTGGCCCTGCCTCGGGCCCGGGGCGGGCCCCCGTACGACGCGGTGGACCGGCTGCTGGCCTCGCAGTTCGCCTCGCAGGCGGCGCTGGCCCTCGTCCTGGCGGACGCGCAGCACGACCGCGAGCAGCTGGCCGTCTACGAGGACCGCGACCGGATCGCGCGGGACCTGCACGACCTGGTGGTGCAGCGGCTGTTCGCGACGGAGATGATGCTGGAGAGCACGAAGAAGCGGTCGGCTGCCGCTGCCGCCGGGGACACGGTGGGCGCGGAACTGAACCGGGCCGTCGACGAGCTGGACTCCACCATCCAGGAGGTCCGGACGGCCATCTTCGCCCTCCAGCAGCCGCCGACGGACGCCCCGACGACCTTCCGGGGGCTGGTCCTGCGCGAAACGGGCGGGGCGGCGGTGCTGCTCGGCTTCCAGCCGTCGGTGCACTTCGCGGGCGCGGTGGACGCGCTGCTCCCGGACCGGGTGACGACCGACCTGCTCTCGGCCCTCCGCACCGCCTTGGCGGCGGCCCACCGGCGGGCGGAGATCACCGCCATCGAGGTGGAGGTGGACGCGGTGCCCTCGCGGGTACGGCTGACGGTGTCGGACGACGGGCGCACGGAGTCGGGGACGCGGGGGACGACACTGACGTGGGAGTCCCCGCTCTAGCCGGGCCGGCTGCGCCAGGCTCGGCCAGGGACGGGTCGGCTGCGCCAGGCTCGGCCAGGGACGGGTCGGCTGCGCCGAGGTTGGCGGGGGCCGGGGTCCGGGCCGGGGTGGGGTGTCGTCCGGGACTCATGATTTATGGCGCCCTGTCCGGACCGGTTCGCCCAGGCAGCGGTTGCACCACAAATCACGTTTTACGTCCCGGACAACACCCCACCCCGTCCCCGCCCCCGGCTGCACCGTCCGGTCCGAGCCGACAAATCCAACCTCACGGCACCAACCAGCCTCACGGCACCATCCACCCTCGCCGCACCATCCAGCCTCGCCGGCGTTTGAGGCGCGGGGTACGGGGCAGAGCCCCGGTCTTGTAGCCGCACATGCGTACTCGGACGGGCAAATCCAGCCCCGCCGGCGTTTGAGGCGCGGGGCCACGGGGGCAACATCCAGCCTCGCCGGCGATTGAGGCGCGGGGCCACGGGGGCAACATCCAGCCTCGCCGGCGATTGAGGCGCGGGGGTCGGGGCCGGGCCCCGTGGGGGCCGGCGGGAGCGCCTAGGGTGGGGCCGTGACGACGACACGCCTCTCGGCCCGCGCAGCAATCGCCTCCGTGACCGACCCCGGCAGCTTCGCCGAACTCCCCGCCCCCCGACGGGAGTCCCCCGCCGACGGCCCCCTGGCCTGGGCCGGCTACGACGACTCCCGCGAGCGGGCCCGCGCCCGGACCGGGGAGGAGGAGTCCGTCGTCACCGGGACCGCCCTCATCGGCGGGCACGAAGCCACCGTGATCTCCTTCGAGTTCGGCTTCCTCGGCGGCTCGCTGGGCCAACGCACCGGAGACCGGCTCGAAGCCGCGTACACCCACGCGCGCGAGCACCGCCTGCCCCTCGTCTCCCTGATCGCCACCGGCGGCTCCCGCATGCAGGAGGGCATGCTCGCGCTGACCCAGCTCCAGCGCGTGGCCCGCCAGAGCGTCCTCACCCGGGCCGCCGGGCTCCCCCAGATCGCCGTCCTGCGCGATCCCACCACCGGCGGCGGCTGGGCCACCCTCGGGGCCGGGGCCGACGTGGTCCTCGCGCTTCCCGGGGCCCAGGTCGGCTTCGCGGGCTCCCGGGTGCGCCCGGCGGACGCGGACCCGGCGGCGTACTCCGCCGAGGGGCAGTACGCCGCCGGGCACGTGGACGCCGTCGTCCCCCCGGCCGACCTGCCCGGCACCCTCGCCGACTGGCTGCGCGTCCTGGCCGCGCCCCGCGCCGGCGGGCCCGTCGAGCCCCCGGCCGCGCTGGCCTGGGGGCACCTCCCAGCGGTAGCTGGGGGAGTGGCTGAGCCCGCCACCGGTTGGGACGCCGTCCGGCAGGCCCGTCATCCGGACCGGCCGCGCGCCGAGGCGTACCTGGACGCGTACTTCGCCCTCCGCCTCCCCCTCTCCGGGGACCGCGCGGGCGGCACCGACCCCGGCATGCTGTGCGGATTCGGGCTGCGCGAGGGCCGGGCCGTGGCGTACGCCGCCCAGTGCGGCACCGCCACCCGCCCGTCGGGGTACCGTACGGCCTCCCGCGTCATCCGCCTCGCGGACCGGCTCGGCATCCCGGTGCTCACCCTGGTGGACACCCCGGGCGCGGCCAACGACGCCACCGCCGAACACGCGGGCGCCGGCGCCGCCATCGCGGACACCTTCGCGGCGCTGGCCGGAGCCGGGGTCCCCGTGACCACCCTCCTGATCGGCGAGGGCGGTTCGGGCGGCGCCCTCGCCCTGGCCGCGCCGGGCAACACCTGGGTCACCCCGGACAGCTACTTCTCGGTCATCGCCCCGGAACTGGCCGCCGCCATCCTCAAGCGCCCCCCGGAGGCCGCCCCCGCCACAGCCGACCAGCTCCGCATCCGCCCCCAGGACCTGGTCGCCCTGGGCGTCGCCCGCGGCATCGTGGCCCAGGCCGACACCGAGGACTAGCGCCACCGCTGCGGAAGCCGGACGTCCACCCGGTACAGCCGCGTCACCTGCTGCGCCAGCTCGTTGTCGTCGCTGACCAGCAGCAGGCGCACCCGTCCGATCCCGTGGTCGTCGGTCACCGCCATGCCCTCGATGTTGTCCACCAGCGGGTGGTTCTGCGGCAGCTTCGACGGCGCGCCCAGCGTCGGGCAGTCGTCGAAGTCCCCGAGCGGCGTCTTGCGCGCGACCCGCAGCCGCGGCCCCTCCGCCAGCGTCTCCACCGCCGAGGTGTCCGTCGCGCCCAGGGGGTCGGCGACGTACAGCCGGACGGTGATCTTGAACTGCTGCGTGAAGCCCCGCTCCAGGACGATCAGCCGGCCGTCGCGGGTCGGCGCGAGCTCGACGAGGCCGTGCCCGGCGTCCACCGGGTAGGCGTACTGCCGTCCCAGCTCGAACTCCCCGTCCCCGCGGCGCTCCCAGGTCTGGATCCGCTGGAGGGTCCGCCCCCGCGCGTCCTTCCCGTCGCCGGCCAGCGCCCCCTCGACGCCCGCGACCAGCGTGCGGCCGCCGGGCAGCAGCGTCAGCGACTCGAAGGTCTGGTTCGCGGTGGCCCGGCCCTTCGGCGCGAGCCGGAACGCGTCCGGGATCGGCAGTGTCCCCAGCACCTCCCCCGACCGGCCGTAGCGCCGGATGGCGGGCGCGAACTCGTCGGTGATCAGGTACGAGCCGTCGCGGTCGACCACGATCCCCTCGGAGTCCATCGCCTTCCCCGCGCCGTCCGTCAGCGGGAGCCGCGCGGTGGCCCGGGCGGCCGGGGTGTCCCCGCGGCCCACCTCCAGCGAGTACAGCGCCGACTTGTCGGAGATCCCGGCGACCGTGCCGTCCGTGGGGTCGACCGCGAGACCGGAGATGCCGCCGACGAGGCGCCCGTCGAGGGTGGTCTTGTCGAGCGCGTCGGAGTAGCCCGCGACGGAGAGGTACGGCGAGCAGGACCGGTCCTCCTCGGGCGCCGCGACGGCCGGCGGCACGAGCATGCCGGAGAGCGCGGCGGCGGCTGCCGCGGTGGTGACGAGCGTACGAAGGCGCATGAAGGCCTTCCTCCTGATTCGGCGGACGATTCGACTACCGAACCGTCATATGTCGAATCGAAAGAAAGTGGAAGGCCGCGCAACGCGATGGCAACGAACCGGCCAACTCCCCTTCCCATCCGGCCGGAGCGGGCGGAGCGGGCTACGCCTGTGGCGACCGTGCGTCGTAGCGGGCGAATCCGCGCCAGCGGAGGGCGAGCAGGCCCAGTACGAGGACGCACGCCAGCCCGCCGCCCGTGATCGCCACGGCCGGGGAGGCCAGGTCCGCGACGGTCCCGGCGAGGAAGTCCCCGAGCCGGGGCCCGCCCGCGACGACCACGATGAAGACGCCCTGGAGGCGGCCCCGCATCTCGTCGGGGGTGGCGGCCTGGAGCATGGTGGTGCGGAACACCATCGAGACGGTGTCCGCGCATCCGGCCACGGCCAGGAAGAACAACCCGAGCCACAGGTTCCGGGTGAGCCCGAAGACGGCGACGGCCAGCCCCCAGGAGGCGACGGCGAGCAGGATCGCCACCCCGTGCCGCCTGATGCGGCCCTGCCAGCCGGAGAACAGCCCGCCCAGCAGCGCCCCGACGGCGGGCGCGGCGGCCAGCAGGCCGACGGTCTTGGCGTCGCCGCCGAACCAGAGCCCGGCAATGGCCGGGAACAGTGCCCGGGGGTGGGCCAGCACCATGGCGGCCATGTCGGAGAAGAAGGTCATCCGGATGTTGGGCCTGGTCCCGAGGAAGCGCAGGCCGTCGACGACGGAGGCCCTCCCCCGGGCGCCGCTCTCCCGGTCGGGCTTCATCGACGGCAGCCGCCACATCGCGTAGAGGGCGGCGCCGAAGGTCACGGCGTCGATCAGGTACGCGGCCTGGTAGCCCCACCAGCCGACGATCAGCCCGCCCAGCATCGGGCCGGCCATCATCCCGGAGGTCATGGTCACGGAGTTCAGGGCGTTGGCGGCCGGCAGCTGGTCGGCCGGCAGCAGCCGCGGGATCATGGCGGACCGGGCCGGACCGTTGAGCGCCCCGCACACCGCCTGGAGCGCGACCACGGCGTACAGGAACCAGACCCGGTGGTAGTCGAGGAGCGCGGCGCCGGCCAGCGCCACGGAGAGCCCGGCGGCGCCGAGGGAGCTGTAGAGGCCGAGCTTGCGCCGGTCCACGGTGTCGGCGATGGCGCCGCCGTAGAGCCCGAAGGCGATGAGCGGGACCAGCGTGAAGAGCCCGACGAGTCCGACGGAGAAGCTGGACCGGGTGATGTCGTAGACCTGGAGCGAGATCGCGAGGGCGGTCATCGCCTGACCGAGCCAGGAGATGGTGCCTCCCACCCACAGCCGCCGGTAGTCCGGGGACGTGCGCAGAGGGGTGATGTCGGCGAATATTCGCCGTCTGGTCCGGGTAGGCGCGGTCGTACTGGTCACAACGGATGGTAACCGCCGGCCGCCCGGCACCCGGGGCCCGATCCGCCCCATTCACTCACCCGCAACATTCACCCCACCGTGCTCCGAGGTCCCGACGCGGGCGAATTTTGCCGGTAACTCGCCACTATCACCGGACATTTGACCGGATCGACGCGCGCTGCTCGCCGCCCGTTCAGCTCATGATGAAAAGACTCGTATGTCCAGGGAGGCGTAGTGATCGAACCTGGCAACAGCACCACGAGCACCGGCACCGCGCAGAACACGGTGCGCCCCACCGTCCCCCTCACCGTCGGAGTCGAGGAGGAGTTCCTGCTCGTCGACGCCCGCACCTTCCGGGTGGTCCCCGCCGCCCCGCTCGTCCTCGCCACGGCGGGCGGGCTGCCGGGCGAGCTGCATGCCGAAGGCACCCGCTACCAAGTGGAGATCTCCACCCCGATCGCCCACTCGGCGGCTTCGCTGCGCGAGGAGCTCGCCGCCCGGCGGCGCACCCTCGGGCGGGCCGCCCGCGCCCACGGCTGCCGCCTGCTGGCCGCGCCCTCTCCGGTCGTGGCCGTGGAGGGGCCGCTGCACCTGACCGATGACGAGCCGCGCCAGCGCGAGCAGCACCGCCGCTTCGGCGCGCTCACCGACACCCTGGTGAGCTGCGGCCGGCACATCCACGTCGGCACGCTCGACGTGGACACGGCGGTCGCGGTGTCCAACCGCGTCAGACCCTGGCTGCCCACGCTGATCGCGCTGGCCGCCAACTCGCCGTTCTGGGGCGGCCGTGACACCGGTCACGCCAGCTGGCGGGCGATGGCCTGGTCGGGCTGGCCGTCGGCGGGCCTGCCCCCGCACTTCACGTCCACGGCCCACTTCCGGCGCTCGGTGGAGACCCTGCTCGGCTCCGGGGCGGCCCTGGACACCAAGATGGTCTATTGGGACCTCCGCCCGTCCGGGAACTGGCCCACGCTCGAGATCCGGGCGCCCGACATGTCCCCGTACATCGACACGGCCATCCTCCAGGCCGAGCTGGTCCGCGCGCTCGTGGCCACGGCGCTGCGCGAGATCGCGGAGCACCGTCCCGAGCCGGTCCTGCGGGACGACGTCCTGCGCCTCGCGCGCTGGCGGGCGGCCCACGACGGGCTGGAGGGGTTCGGGCTCGACCCGTACACGGGCGCCGAACTCGCGGCGGCCGACCTCGCGGAGGCCCTGCTGGACCTGGTCGCTCCGGAACTGGCCGCCTCCGGCGACCTCGACCACGCGGCCAAGACCCTGGGCGGACTCCTCCGCGACGGCTCGGGCGCCCACCGCCAACGCGTGGCGTTCGCCCGCCGCCAGGACCTGATGGACGTACTGCGCCACCTCACGGACGAAACGGAGAACTTCTAGCACCGGAGTCCCGGAGTGTCGGGTCCCCGATCTCGCGCGCCCGCTCCGAATACGCCAAAGCCGCAGGTGCAATCGTTTCTGCACCTGCGGCTTGCAGTGGGGCGGGTGGGACTCGAACCCACGGCCGACGGATTATGAGTCCGCTGCTCTAACCGGCTGAGCTACCGCCCCTTCACGGCGTGGCGCGTACACGTGTGCGCGCCGTCTGCCGCAGCATAGCCGCTCATACGATCTCCTGCCTCGGATGCCTCGCATGATCGGCTTCGCCTGTTCAGAGAGACCGCGCTGAGGGCTGCCCGGTTCCCGGCCAGGGCAAAAAAAGAAGAGGACCCGGGGGTCCTCTTCTTCCTTGCTCCCCCGGCTGGACTCGAACCAGCAACCCTCCGGTTAACAGCCGAATGCTCTGCCAATTGAGCTACAGGGGATCGCGCTCCCCCGACTGGACTCGAACCAGTAACCTGCCGGTTAACAGCCGGCTGCTCTGCCAATTGAGCTACAGGGGATTGCTGCGGTGCATCGAACAGCCCACCTCCGGCCTTGCCGGGGGGCGAGCGCCCGTTGCGAGTCATAGATTAGCGCAAGCAGGGGGGTGCTCCGCCAATCGGTATCGACAGCAGGCCGGGCACCACACGACGAAGGGTGGCAGGCATGCGGTACAAGGTCACGTTCGTGGTCGGACTGGCCCTCGGGTACGTGCTCGGAACCCGGGCGGGGCGCGAGCGGTACGAGGCCATGAAGAAGTCCGCGCGGGAGCTCGCGCAGAACCCCGTGGTGCGCAATGCCGCCGAGACGGCCGGTCAGACCGGGCGCGAGTTCGCGGGGAAGGCCTTCGCCGCGGTGAGCGACAAGGTCGGCGACGCCGTGCCGAGCTCGCTGGCCGGGCGGGTACGGGTCCTGCGCGACCGGGGCGGCGTCGGCGTCGAGGACGACTGGGGCACCAGCAACACCTGAGACTCCCGCGGCCTCCGGGAACCGTGAGGTTTCCGGGGGCTCCGCGGCGGCGGAGACCGGCCCGGCGTGCGGCAGAATTCTCCGCATGGGGATAGTCGCCGGGCTGGACAGCTCTTCCGCGTTCACACGCATCGTCGTCTGCGACACCGAGACCGGTGCCGTGCTGCGCCAGGGGTACGCACCCCACCCACAGCCCGCGGGGGAACCGGACGGCGCGAATCCGCATGAGACCGATCCGCAGGCCTGGCTGCTCTCGCTCGGCGAGGCCGCCGGCGGCGGGCTCCTCGAAGGGGTCCAGGCCATCGGCGTCTCCGCGCAGCAGCACGGCCTGCTGCCGCTCGACGCGCAGGGCGGGCTCGTCCGTTCGGCCCTCGTCGGAAACGACAAGCGCGGCCAGGTGGCCGCCGCCGATCTCATCGACGGCCTCGGCGGCCGGCAGGCGTGGTCCGAGGCGGTGGGTTCCGTCCCGCACGCGGCGCAGCCCCTGGCGAAGCTGGCCTGGCTGGCGCGCACCGAGCCCGAGGCGGCCCGCCGGGTGGCCGTGCTGATGTCCCCGCACGACTGGCTCGTCTGGCAGCTGCTGGGCCGGCCGGCCCGGCGGACGACCGACCGGGGCGGCGCCTCCGGCACCGGGTACTGGTCGCCGGCCACCGGTTCCTGGCGCCCTGACCTGGTCGAGCTCGCGCTCGGGCACCGGGCGCTGCTGCCCGAGGTGCTCGGTCCGGCGGAGGCCGCCGGAACCACCCCCGAGGGGCTGCTCATATCCGCCGGCACCGGCGAGACGATGGCCGCCGCGCTCGGGCTGGGGCTCGGGCCCGGCGACGCGGTGGTCTCGCTGGGTGCCTCCGGTTCGGTGATGGCGGTGCACCACGAGGCGCTGTCGGAGCCGGGCGGCCTGATCACCTCCCTGGCCGACGCCGCCGGCATGCACCTGCCGGTGGTGAACACCTCCAACGCCGTACGGGCGCTGCGCGGCACCGCCGAGCTGCTGGGCACCGATCTGGAGGGGCTGTCCGAGCTCGCGCTGAAGTCGACGCCCGGCGCGCACGGCCTCGTACTCCTGCCGTACCTGGAGGGTGAGCGGACGCCCAACCTGCCGCACACCGCCGGGACCCTGTCCGGGCTGCGCCGGGACTCGATGAAGCCGGAGCACCTGGCGCGCGCCGCCTTCGAGGGCATGCTGTGCGGGCTGGTGGACGCGCTGGACGTGCTGCGCACGCGCGGGGTCGAGATCCGCCGGGTGTTCCTGCTGGGCGCGGCGGCCGAGCTGCCCGCCGTGCAGGCCGCGGCGCCCGGGCTGTTCGGGACGCAGGTCGTCGTGCCGGCGCCGGCCGACTACGCGGTGCTGGGCGCGGCGCGCCAGGCGGCGTGGGCGCTCGGTGTGGCGCAGGGCACACTGGCCCCGCACACCCCGCCGGTCTGGCCGGAGCCCGCGGCGCAGGTGTTCGAGCCGGGCGAGGAGTTCCCGGCGTGGCAGGCGGTGCGCCAGCAGTACATCGCGACGCGCGAGCAGATCCACCCCGGCGCGTTCCAGCCGGGAGCCGGGGCTTTCCAGCCGGGCGCGGGGGCGTTCTAGCCCGGCGCGGGGGCGATCCGGCCGGGCGCCCCGGGCCGGGGTCGCAGGCCGCCTACTCCTTTTGACCGGGCTTTGCGAAAACCGGTGGGGATCGGGCGGCCGGTTGGCCGAAGATGGGGTGAACCCCCTCGATCATGCCGACCGGAGCCTGCGCGTGCTCATACGACTTCTGCGGACCCATCTGGGCCCGTACCGGAAACCCATCGCCCTGCTGGTCCTGCTGCAACTGCTCCAGACCAGCGCGAGCCTCTATCTGCCCACGCTCAACGCGGACATCATTGACAACGGTGTCGTCAACGGGGACACCGGCTACATCCTGCGCTTCGGCGCGCTGATGCTCGGCGTCTCGCTCATCCAGCTCGTCTGCAACATCGGGGCCGTCTACTACGGCGCCCGCACGGCGGCGGCCTTCGGCCGGGACGTCCGCGCCGCCGTCTTCGACCGCGTGCAGAGCTTCTCCGCCCGGGAGCTCGGCCAGTTCGGCGCCCCGTCCCTGATCACCCGTACGACGAACGACGTCCAACAGGTCCAGATGCTGGTGCTGATGACCTTCACGCTGATGGTCTCGGCGCCGATCATGTGCGTCGGCGGCATCGCCATGGCGCTGTCGCTCGACGTGAAGCTGTCGGGGGTCCTGCTCGCCGTCGTCCCCGTGCTCGGCCTGTCGGTCGGCGCGATCGTCCTCAAGACGCGCCCGCTGTTCCGCCAGATGCAGGAGCGCCTGGACACCGTGAACCGGGTGCTGCGCGAGCAGATCACCGGCAACCGGGTGATCCGCGCCTTCGTCCGCGACGACTACGAGAAGGACCGCTTCCGGGAGGCGAACGCGGACCTCACCGGTGTCTCGCTGGCCGCCGGCAAGCTCCTCGCCCTGATGTTCCCCACCGTCATCGTGGTCGTGAACATCTCCAGCGTCGCCGTCATCTGGTTCGGCGCGATGCGCGTCGACAGCGGCGGCATGGAGATCGGCCAGCTGACCGCCTTCCTCGCCTACCTGATGCAGATCGTCATGTCCGTGATGATGGCCACCTTCATGTTCATGATGGTGCCGCGCGCCGAGGTCTGCGCCGAGCGCATCCAGGAGGTCCTGGACACCGAGTCCAGCGTCGTCCCGCCGGCCGACCCCGTACGCAAACTCCTCGCGCGCGGCCGCCTGGAGCTGCGCGGCGCCGACTTCCGCTACCCGGGCGCCGAGGCCCCGGTGCTGCGCGGGGTGGACCTGCTGGCCCGCCCCGGCGAGACCACGGCGGTGATCGGCTCCACCGGAAGCGGCAAGTCCACGCTGCTGGGCCTGGTCCCCCGGCTCTTCGACGCCACCGGCGGCGAGGTGCTCGTCGACGGCGAGGACGTACGCCGGCTCGACCCGCAGCTGCTGGCCAAGACGGTCGGCATGGTCCCGCAGAAGCCGTACCTCTTCTCCGGAACCGTCGCCTCCAACCTTCGCTACGGGCGCCCCGACGCGACCGACGAAGAGCTCTGGCAGGCACTGGAAGTGGCCCAGGCCAAGGGCTTCGTGTCCGAGCTGGAAGGCGGCCTGGAGGCCCCGATCACCCAGGGCGGAACCAATGTCTCCGGCGGCCAGCGCCAGCGTCTGGCCATCGCGCGCACGCTGGTGCAGCGCCCGGAGATCTACCTCTTCGACGATTCCTTCTCGGCCCTGGACTACGCGACGGACGCGGCGCTGCGCGCGGCGCTCGCCCGCGAGACCGAGGACGCGACCGTGGTGATCGTCGCCCAGCGGGTCTCCACGATCCGCGACGCCGACCGGATCATCGTCCTCGACGAGGGCCAGGTGGTGGGTGAGGGACGCCACCACGAGCTGATGGCCGGCAATGAGACCTACCGGGAGATCGTGCTCTCCCAGCTGACGGAGGCGGAGGCCGCATGAGCGGGCCCGGAGGACGCATGATGATGGGGCCGGCCCAGCGGTCCCTGGACTTCAAGGGCTCGGGCAAGCGGCTGCTGGCCCAGCTCGCCCACGACCGGGCCAAGATCTGGGGCATGGTGCTGGCCGTGGTCGGCTCCGTCGCCTGCGCGGTCGTCGGGCCGAAGATCCTCGGCGAGGCCACCGACCTGGTCTTCGCGGGGATCGTCGGCCGGGAGCTGCCGGCGGGCCTGACGAAGCAGCAGGCGCTGGACGGCATGCGCGCCGAGGGCCACGGCGGCATGGCCGACATGCTGTCCGGCACGGACTTCACCCCCGGCAAGGGCATCGACTTCGGTGCCGTCGGGGTCGTGGCGATCTGGGCGCTGGTGGTCTTCACCCTGGCGGGCCTGCTGATGCTGGTCGCCACGCGGCTGTCGAACCACATCATGAACGGCACCGTGTACCGGATGCGCGAGGAGCTGCAGGCGAAGCTGTCGCGGCTGCCGCTGTCGTACTTCGACCAGCAGAAGCGCGGCGAGGTGCTCAGCCGGGCCACGAACGACATCGACAACATCGGCCAGACGCTGCAGCAGACGATGGGGCAGCTGATGAACTCGCTGCTGACCATCGTCGGCGTGCTCGCGATGATGTTCTGGATCTCGCCGCTGCTGGCGCTGGTCGCGCTGCTGACCGTACCGCTCTCGATCTTCGTCGCGGCGAAGATCGGCAAGAAGTCGCAGCCGCAGTTCGTGGCGCAGTGGAAGACCACCGGCGCGCTCAACGCGCACATCGAGGAGATGTACTCGGGCCACAACCTGGTCAAGGTCTTCGGCCGGCAGCAGGAGTCCGCGGCCGTCTTCGCCGAGCAGAACGAGGCGCTGTACCGGGCCTCCTTCAAGGCGCAGCTGGTCAGCGGCATCATGCAGCCGGTGATGTTCTTCATCTCGAACATCAACTACGTGCTGATCGCGGTCGTCGGCGGGCTCCGGGTCGCCTCGGGCACCCTGTCGATCGGTGACGTGCAGGCCTTCATCCAGTACTCGCGGCAGTTCTCGATGCCGCTGACGCAGGTCGCCTCGATGGCGAACCTCGTGCAGTCCGGCGTCGCCTCGGCGGAGCGGGTGTACGAGCTGCTGGACGCGGCGGAGCAGGAGCCGGACGCCGAGGTTCCGGAGCGCCCGGAGACCCTGCGCGGCCGGGTCACGCTCGACAAGGTGGCCTTCCGCTACGAGCCGGACAAGCCGCTGATCGAGAACCTCTCGCTGAACGTCGAGCCCGGCCACACGGTCGCGATCGTCGGCCCGACGGGCGCGGGCAAGACCACGCTCGTGAACCTGCTGATGCGGTTCTACGAGGTCACGGGCGGGGAGATCGCCCTCGACGGCGTGGACATCTCGAAGATGACCCGCGAGGAACTGCGCGGCGGTATCGGCATGGTGCTCCAGGACACCTGGCTGTTCGGCGGCACCATCGCGGAGAACATCGCGTACGGGGCTTCGCGCGAGGTGACGCGCGCCGAGATCGAGGAGGCGGCGCGGGCGGCCCACGCGGACCGGTTCATCCGCACCCTGCCGGACGGCTACGACACCGTGCTGGACGACGAGGGCGCGGGCGTCAGTGCCGGCGAGAAGCAGCTGATCACCATCGCCCGGGCGTTCCTGTCGGACCCGGTGATCCTGGTGCTCGACGAGGCGACGAGCTCGGTGGACACCCGTACCGAGGTGCTGATCCAGAAGGCGATGGCGCGCCTGGCGCACGGCCGTACGTCCTTCGTGATCGCGCACCGGCTGTCCACGATCCGCGACGCGGACGTGATCCTGGTGATGGAGAGCGGCTCGATCGTGGAGCAGGGCACGCACGAGGAGCTGCTGGCCTCCGGCGGCGCGTACGCGCGGCTGTACGCGGCGCAGTTCGCGCAGGCGGTCGCCGAGGTCGACTGAGGCGGGTGTGACGGGTTTGACGGGTTTGACGGGTGGGGGCGTCCTTCGGGGCGCCCCTTTCCCGTTCCTCGTACCGTCCCGTCCCGTCTTTCAGTTTTCAGTCCAGGTAGCCCCTCAGCTGGTCGGCGAAGGCGTGGTCGCGCAGTTTGTTGAGGGTCTTGGACTCGATCTGGCGGATCCGTTCGCGCGTGACGCCGAAGATCCGGCCGATCTCCTCCAGGGTGCGGGGGCGCCCGTCGTCGAGTCCGTACCGCAGCTGGACCACCTTCCGCTCGCGCTCGCCGAGGGTGGACAGCACGGCTTCGAGGTGCTCGCGCAGCAGGAAGAAGGCGGCGGACTCCACGGGCGAGGCGGCGTCGCCGTCCTCGATGAGGTCGCCGAGGGCGACGTCGTCCTCCTCGCCGACGGGGGCGTGCAGGGAGACGGGCTCCTGGGCGAGGCGGAGCACTTCCATGACCCGCTCGGGGGTCAACTCCAGGTGGACGGCGACCTCTTCGGCGGTGGGCTCGTACCCGCGCTCCTGGAGCATGCGGCGCTGGACGCGCACGACGCGGTTGATCAGCTCGACGACGTGGACGGGCACGCGGATGGTCCGGGCCTGGTCGGCGAGGGCCCGGGACATGGCTTGGCGGATCCACCAGGTGGCGTAGGTGGAGAACTTGTACCCGCGGGCGTAGTCGAACTTCTCAACGGCCCGTATGAGCCCGAGGTTCCCCTCCTGCACGAGGTCGAGCATGGTGAGCCCGCGGCCCACGTAGCGCTTCGCGACGGAGACGACCAGCCGCAGGTTCGACTCGATGAGCCGGCGTTTGGCCATCCGGCCCATGACGACGAGCCGGTCGAGGTCGACGGCGAGCTGGGAGTCGAGGTCGGGGGTGCTGCCGAGCTTCTCCTCGGCGAACAGCCCGGCTTCGACGCGCCGCGCGAGGTCGACCTCATCGGCGGCGGTGAGCAGCGGGATCCTGCCTATCTCGCGCAGGTACTGCCGGAACAGATCGGCGGACGGACCCGCTCCGCCCGCACGGTCGCCGTCGGCTGCGCGCCTGCGCTGTGTGGGCACCTGCTCGATCAGCTCGAGGGGCTCTGGCTCTTCGTCCATGGCCTCGGCCTCGCGCTCGGGCTCATCGGTCACGGTCAGGGGCTGGGTCTGGGTCTGCACGGGGGCGACCTCCAGGGGTCCGAGGACTCAGGCACCGCAACTCAGTGTGGGGTACGACACATCGCTGCCACGAGGGGCGTGCGAGCATTTTCTGCACTCGGTGCGTGACCGGATGGTTACCCCCCGGCGGGAATCCCGATGCCGACCGGACGGATGTCCGACAAGATCGGTTCCATGTACGAGTACGAAACCCACGTCACGGTGGACTGCCCGGCCCCGGAGACCCTGGCCCGTCTCGACGCGTGGGCCGGGGCGCGGGAGTTGAAGGTGACGCACATCCTGCTGGCGCGGGGCCGGATGGTCCCCCAGCCGATGCTGACCCTCCGGGACCGCACCGGCCACGAGTCCCTCGTCCCCGCGCTGCGGGAGGCGGGCTTCTACCCGGTGCGGGTCAAGGTGGAGACGGTCCCGTGGAGCACGGACCGCCCGGGTCCGGGCGGCGGCTACTTCGAGCACCACGTCAAGCTGCTGCTGGCGCCGGACTTCGACCGCGCGGCCCTGGAGTCCCTGGTGCTCCCGCACGGCGCGCACCTGTCGTGGAACGCCCGCCGGGCCCTGTCGGGTGGATCGAGGAGGGGGCCGTCCGATGACGTGGCGGGAGTTCGGATGGCAGCCCGATGAGCTGCCCAGGGAGCCGCTGGACGACGAGACGCGCGCGGAGCGCGAACTTCCGCTGACACTGCGGCCAGTGGCGGGCGACGACGTCCGCCAGCGGGCTGTCTTCGACCCCTCGCTGAAGCACTTCCCGCGCGGGAGCCCGGCGACCTGGACTTCGTGGTCGTACCGCGGAGCTGGGACATCGGGGACGGGCGGACGGCGCGGATGCTGGACGGCATCGCGGCGGCCGCGGCCGGCCGGGCCGGGATCAAGGGCTCCGGGGCGATCCGCGAGGACATCTGGACGTACGACCGGGTGCCGGGGATGCGGATGGTGCTGCCCTGGCAGGTGCCGGGACTTCCCGCCGGGCAGGTCCAGCTCGACTTCGTGTTCAACGAGCGGCTGCCCGAGACGCCGGAAGCTGCTGCGGCTGGTGAGCGACACGCACCCCCAGGGGAAGGACCTGTACGACGCCGTCCTGCTCGCGGAGCGGTACGCGCTGCCGTACCCGCTGCTGGAGGAGGTCTTCCGGCCGGCTCCCGAGCGCCCGCTCCCGAACACGGCGGTGACCCTGGAGGACATCGCCGCGTACGGCAGCGTCGGCTGGGAGTGGCGCCATTTCGCGGCCGAGTATCCGCAGCTCGCGAGCTCGGAACAGGAATACGTCGAGCGCCTGCTGGCCGCCCTGGCGCCCACCTTCGACGGGCGGGAGGTCTAGGCCATCCAGAAGAAGACGGCCGTCATGCGCTTGTCCTCCAGGGTCGTGCCCCAGTAGCCCGTCGCGCTGTGGATGAGGTTGGCGGAGTAGAGGAGCAGGCGGTTGTAGCGGTGGGGGACGCGGACGTCCTCGGTGAAGGAGTCCGCGGGGACGAAACGGGTGCCGAGGGCGTCGACCAGGTTGTTGTGCGGGGCGAGGACCTGGTTGCCGCCGAGTCCGCCGCCCGGGAGGTGCTGGCGATAGAAGCTGGTGCCGCAGTCCTTCGGGGTGTCCGGGCTGAGGTAGAGCACGGCGGCGTAGCGGCACACGGTGCGGGAGTCGGTGTGCGGGCGGGGCTCGCACTCGTCCTTGCCGACGACCTGGACGCAGTTGTGGTTGAAGGTCCCGGCGCCGGCCGGGTTCTCGGGCCAGATCCGCCGCGCGCCGGTGGCCTGGCGCACCAGCCGTTCCACGCGGGCCAGTTCGGGGGGTTCCAGTGCGGGCATGGCGCGCAGGCCCGGCCAGGGCTCGGGCTTGTGCGGGGCGCCCTGGACCCAGTCGTCCTTCGCCAGGCAGCGGGCCCGTACGGAGTCCACGTCGGGCAGGACCTCGTCCAGGACCCAGTAGTCGCGGCCGCGGGTGGGCTTGCGGTACGGGAGGGTGCGTAAGGGCATGGCGGGAACCGTAGTTCGCCTCCCGAGGTCCCCTCGCCAAAGCGGCGGCCAAGACTGCGGCAAGAGATGGTGTGGCCCCTCTGCGCTACGCCGGCTCCACGCGGACCGCGCAGACCTTGAACTCCGGCATCCGGGAGACCGGGTCCAGTGCGGGGTTGGTCAGGGTGTTGGCGCGGCCCTCGCCCGGCCAGTGGAACGGCATGAAGACCGTGTCCGCGCGGATGGCGTCGGTGATGCGGGCCGGGGCCACCGCGCGGCCGCGGCGGGAGGTGACGGCCAAGGGGCTGCCGTCGACGGCGCCGATGCGGGCGGCGAGGCGGGGGTGGAGTTCGACGAAGGGGGCGGGGGCGGCCGCGTTGAGCTCGTCCACCCGGCGGGTCTGGGCGCCGGACTGGTACTGGGCGACCACGCGCCCGGTGGTGAGCAGGATCGGGTACTCGGCGTCGGGGACCTCGGCGGCCTCGCGGTGGGAGACGGGGACGAAGCGGGCCCGGCCGTCGTCGGTGGCGAAGCGGTCCAGGAAGAGGCGCTCCGTACCGGCAGAGCCTTCGGGGCAGGGCCAGAAGACCCCCTGCTCGGCCTCGATGCGGGAGTAGGAGATGCCGGAGTAGTCGGCCGGGCCGCCCGCCGAGGCGCGGCGAAGCTCCTCGAAGACCTCCTCGGGGGCGGTGGGGAAGCCCTTCTCCACGCCGAGGCGGGCGGCGAGCTCGTGCAGGACGTACAGGTCGCCGCGGACCCCCGGTGGCGGGGTCAGGGCGCGCCGGCGGAGCAGGACGCGGCCCTCCAGGTTGGTGGTGGTGCCGGTCTCCTCCGCCCACTGGGTGACCGGGAGGACCACGTCCGCGAGGGCTGCGGTCTCGGAGAGGACGACGTCGGCCACGGCGAGGAAGTCCAGGGAGCGGATGCGGTCCTCGATGTGGGCGGCGCGGGGGGCCGAGACGACCGGGTTGGAGCCCATGAGGAGGAGGGCCTTCACGTCCGTGCCGAGGGCGTCGAGGAGTTCGTAGGCGCTGCGGCCCGGGCCGGGGAGGGAGTCGGGGTCGACGCCCCAGACCTCGGCCACGTGCGCGCGGGCCGCGGGGTCGGTGAGCTTGCGGTAGCCGGGGAGCTGGTCGGCCTTCTGGCCGTGCTCGCGGCCGCCCTGGCCGTTGCCCTGGCCGGTGAGGCAGCCGTATCCGGAGAGCGGTCGGCCCGCCCGGCCGGTCGCCAGGCAGAGGTTGATCCAGGCGCCGACGGTGTCGGTGCCCTTGGACTGCTGCTCGGGGCCGCGGGCGGTGAGGACCATGGCGGATTCCGGGGCGCAGAACATCTCGACCGCCTGGCGGAGCCTGGGTACGGACACGCCGGTGATGCGCTCCACCAGCTCGGGCCAGTGGGCCATGGCGGCCGCCCGGGCCTCCTCCCAGCCGGTGGTGCGCCCGGCGATGAACTCCTCGTCGGTGCGGCCTTCCGCGACGACGAGGTGCAGCAGGCCGAGGGCGAGCGCGAGGTCGGTGCCGGGGCGCGGGGCGAGGTGCAGGTCGGCCTGGTCGGCGGTGCGCGTGCGGCGGGGGTCGATGACGATCAGGGTGCCGCCGTTCGCCTTGAGCTCGGTGAGGTAGCGCAGGGCGGGCGGCATGGTCTCGGCCAGGTTCGAGCCGACCAGGATCACGCAGCCGGTGCGGGGGATGTCCTCCAGCGGGAAGGGCAGGCCCCGGTCGAGCCCGAAGGCCCGCTGGTGCGCGGCGGCGGCCGAGGACATGCAGAAGCGGCCGTTGTAGTCGATCTGCGAGGTGCGCAGGGCGACGCGGGCGAACTTGCCGAGCGCGTAGGCCTTCTCGTTGGTGAGCCCGCCGCCGCCGAAGACCCCGACGGCGTCGGGCCCGTACGCGCCCCCCGTCCGGGCGAGGCCCGCGGCGACGGCGTCGAGGGCCTCCTCCCAGGTGGCCGGTTCGAGCGTCCCGGCGTGGGTGCGGACGAGCGGCTCGGTCAGGCGCACCCGGGAGGAGAGCACGGCGGGGGCGGTACGGCCCTTGCCGCACAGCGCCCCCCGGTTGACGGGGAAGTCGGCTCGCTCCTCCACCGCCACGCCCACCCCGCCCGGCTCGGGTCGGAGGTTCATCCCGCACTGCAGCGCGCAGTAGGGACAGTGCGTGGCGGTGGGAGCGTCCGAGGTGTGCATACGGTCCAGCGTGGGTCGGCGGTGTTACACCGGCCGCCGCCTCGCGTTACAAGTCCGGGTGCTCTGCCTCAGCGCCGCCCGCTACCTGCGGTGAGGCCCGGCGCATCGGGGACCGGTCGAGGATCTCGACGTACATGATCCGGCCCCGGCGGAGGCATGCGTGTTTCCGGCGGTGGGCGCCGGGCTCGGTGGGCGGGTCACTGGCCCGTCAGGTACTTCACGGTCAGGCCCGCGGTCCAGCCGCCGTCGACCGCCAGTTCGGCGCCCGTCATGTAGCCGGCGGCGTCGGAGAGGAGGAAGGCGACCGCGGCGGCTATCTCCTCGGGGACGCCGACGCGGCCCAGCGGGGCGCCGGGGTAGTTGCCCTCGCCCGCCTGGATGCCGACGGGGGCGGTCATCGGGGTCAGCGTCATCCCGGGGTGGACGGAGTTGACGCGGATCTTCGCCTCGGCGAGCTCGACCGCACCGATCTTGGACAGGCCGCGCACGCCCCACTTGGACGCGCCGTACCCGGCGGTCAGCGCGAGGCCGGTGAGGCCGGCGGCGGAGGAGATGTTGACGATGGAGCCGCCGCCCTGCGCCCGGAGCAGCGGGATCGCGGCCTTGATGCCGATGAACACGCCGACCAGGTTGACCTCCACGACCCGGCGGAAGTGCTCGACGCTCTCGTGCTCCAGGAACTGGCCGGTGGCTATGCCGGCGTTGTTCACCAGGCCGTCGATGCCGCCGAACTCGGCGACCGCGTACTCCAGCACCGCCTGCCAGTCGGCCTCGCTCGTCACGTCGTGCCGGATGAACCGTGCCGCGGCGCCGAGCTTCGCGGCCGTCTCCGCGCCCTCCGCCTCCAGGACGTCGGTGATCAGCACCCTGCCGCCGCCGTCCACGACGGCCTGCGCCGCCGCCGCGCCCAGTCCGCGGGCTCCACCGGTGATGACGACGACCTTGCCGCTCAGATCCACAACAGCCACGGTTCCACACCTCTGCTCGCACTGACAGATCGGTATATGACTAATCGGCATAGCCGACGTCGGCGTCAGTCTGCCAGAGCGGCCAGGGCCCGCGACACCCCCTGCTCCTTCGGCCCCAGGAACCGCGGCTCGGGTTTGAAGGCCGCGTCCAGCGCCGCCTTGCCGGCCGCGAACACCTCGCGGGTCCCGCCGTAGTACCAGGTGGCGTCGTGCTCGTCGTCCACCCCGATCCCGTACGAGTCCACGCCCGCCGCCTCGCACAGGGCGACGGCCCGGCGTATGTGGAAGCCCTGGCTGATCAGCACGGCCCGGTCGACCCCGAAGATCTTCTTGGCGCGCACGCACGAGTCCCAGGTGTCGAAGCCCGCGAAGTCGCTGACGATCCGGTCGCCCGGCACCCCGTGCCCGGTGAGGTAGGCGCGCATCGCGTTCGGCTCGTCGTACTCGGTGCGGCTGTTGTCCCCGGTGACCAGCACGACCCGGACCTTGCCGGTCCGGTACAGCTCGGCAGCGGCATCGAGCCGGCGGGCCAGATAGGGCGTCGGTCTGCCATTCCACAGGCCCGCCCCGAACACCACGGCCACCTCGCCGGCCGGCGCCTGCGCCGTCGTCCCCAGCCGGTCCGCGGCCGCCGCGTGCGTCCACGCCGAAGGCAGCAGCGCCAGGACGCAACCCGCCATCACCACCCGCACGGCCCGCCGCCGCGCCCGCACCCCCCGCGGCAGCCGCGGCCGCCACCCCGCCACCGACCTCGCCCAGCCCTTGCCCTTGCCCTTGCCCTTGCCCTTGCCCTTTCCCTGACCCCGACCCCGGTCCTCGCCCTTGATCCTCATGTCCGTTCCCCCTGTGCACCCCACGCCTCACGCGCCGTTCGCACACATTGACGATCACCGCCCGGCCCTCAGTTCCGCCGACGCCTGCTTTCACCCGTACGAATGAGCGAGTGAGCTGCCGGAAAACACCCGTCACCCCGGCGCAACGCCCCGGCAACTTCCGGCGCGCAGGATCGGTTCATGACGGAGCCGGTGCACCCTCCCGAGTCCCCCTTCCTCCCCTTCGACAGCGCGGCCGAGCTGCTCGGCCGCATCACCGTCCAGCTGGGCACCCAGCTGAGCGACCTGCGCCGACCCGGAGTCCGCCCATGCAGCCCACCCTCGTCGCCGTCGCGCACGGCAGCCGCGACCCGCGCACCGCGCACACCGCCCGCGCGCTCCTCGACCGCGTCCGCGAACTCCGCCCCCGCCTCGACGTCCGGCTCGGCCACATAGAGCTGAGCGATCCGCCGCTCGACGAGGTCCTGCGGGAACTGCGCGGCGAGGCCGTCCTCGTCCCGCTGCTCCTCGGCCGCGGATACCACGTCAAGCGCGACCTCCCCGCCTTCGCCGCCCGGGCGGCCCACCTGCGCAGCACCATCGCCGCACCGCTCGGCCCGCACCCGCTGCTCGTCGAAGCCCTCTGTGAACGCCTCCTGGAGGCCGGCTGGACCGCCGGCTCGGCGGTCGTGCTCGCCTCCGCCGGCTCCCGCGACCCCGAATCCGCCGTCGACACCCGCCGCACCGCCGCGCTGCTCTCCGAGCGCCTCGGCGGTGTCCCCGTGGTCCCCGCCTACGCCTCCGCCGCCGCGCCCACCGTCCCCGACGCGGTCCGGACCCTGACCGCCCGCGGCCACCACCGGATCGCCCTCGCCTCCTACTTCACCGCGCCCGGCCGGTTCGCCGCCCAGGCCGCGGCGGCCGCGCCCGGCCCCGCCGCCGCCCCGTTGGGCTGCCATCCGGCCCTGGCCCGCCTGCTGCTGCACCGCTACGACCAGGCCCGCGCCCTGCTCGACGCGCCCGCGCGACCGGAACTCGTCTCCGCCTGATCCCGGTTCGTCAGAGGTTCCGGTTACCGTCTCTTCATGGAAGGCACCGCGCACGCCCCCGCAGACCACCTGTACGACACCGCGGCCACCGAGCGCTGGGCCGCCGAGCCCGACAAACGGCCGGGCAGGACGGCCTTCCAGCGCGACCGTGCCCGTGTGCTGCACTCCGCCGCGCTGCGCCGCCTCGCCGGGAAGACCCAGGTGGTCACCCCCGGCACCCGTTCCTACGACTGGGACGCGAGCCCCCGTACCCGCCTCACCCACTCCCTGGAATGCGCCCAGGTCGGCCGGGAGCTCGGCGCCGCGCTCGGCTGCGACCCCGACCTCGTCGAAGCGGCCTGCCTCTCCCACGACATGGGCCACCCGCCCTTCGGCCACAACGGCGAGGAGGCGCTCAACGAGTTCGCCAAGGACTGCGGCGGATTCGAGGGCAACGCCCAGTCACTGCGCCTGCTGACCCGCCTGGAGCCCAAGCGGTTCGTGCCCGACCCGGCGAGCGGCGAGCTCGTCAGCGTCGGCCTGAACCTCACCCGGGCCTGCCTGGACGCCGCCACCAAGTACCCCTGGGCCCGCGGCGGGCACCCCACCGATCCCGACTCGGTGAAGTTCGGCGCGTACGAGGACGACCTGCCGGTCTTCGCATGGCTGCGCCGCGGCGCGCCCGCGGACCGCAAGTGCTTCGAGGCCCAGGTCATGGACTGGGCGGACGACGTCGCCTACTCCGTCCACGACTTCGAGGACGGCCTGCACGCCGGCCACCTCGACCCGAACCTGCTGTTCGCCGAGCCCGAGCGCGCCGCGATCTGGCGGGTCGCCATCGGCCGGTACGTGCCCGCCGGCACCGAGCCGGAGGAGCTCCGCGAGGCCCTCGACCGGCTGATGGAGCAGGACTGGTGGCCGCACGGCTACGACGGTTCGGCCGTCGCCCAGGCCCGGCTGAAGGATGCCACCAGCCAGCTCATCGGCCGCTTCTGCCTGGCCGCCGAGGGGGCCACCCGCGAGGCGTACGGTTCCGGCCGCCTCACCCGGTACGCCGCCGAGCTGGTGGTCCCGCGCGAGGCGCGCAACGAGTGCGCCGTGCTCAAGGCGGTCGCGGACCTGTACGTCATGCAGCGCGACGAGCAGGAGCGGATCCGCGCCGACCAGCGCATCGTCCTGGCCGAACTGGCCGAGGCGCTCAGCGGCCGCGCCCCCGAGGGCCTCGACCCGCAGTTCCGCGCCATCTTCGACGCGGCCCCGGACGACAAGGCCAGGAAACGGGCGGTCATCGACCAGATCGCGTGTCTCACGGACGCGTCCGCCCGTTCCTTGCACGCACGCCTCACCCAACGCACCCGACGCGCCGAAGGGTGAGCTGATCGGGCCACTGCCCCTTCACGCGGCAGGCTCAGTGCGGGACGCTCGCATGTGGTCGCATGTGGCGGAGAGGTTATGAGGAGGCATCAGGTGGTCGACGCACACCGGACTTTCGTCATCGTCGGCGCGGGGCTGGCCGGGGCAAAGGCGGCCGAAACGCTGAGGTCCGAGGGGTTCACGGGGCGGGTGATCCTCATCGGGGACGAGCGCGACCATCCTTACGAACGGCCGCCGCTGTCCAAGGGCTATCTGATGGGCAAGGACGACCGTGAGAGCGTCTTCGTCCACGAGCCGTCCTGGTACGCGGCCTCCGACGTCGAGCTGCACCTCGGCCAGCCCGCGGTCCAGCTGGACCGGGAGGCGAAGAAAGTGGTCCTCGGCGACGGCACCTCGCTGCACTACGACAAGCTGCTGCTGGCCACCGGCGCCGAGCCGCGCCGCCTGGTCATCCCCGGCACGGGCCTGGCCGGGGTGCACCACCTGCGGCGCCTGGCCCACGCCGAGCGGCTCAAGGGCGTACTGGCCACCCTGGGCCGGGACAACGGCCACCTGCTGATCGCGGGAGCCGGCTGGATCGGCCTGGAGGTCGCCGCCGCGGCCCGCGGGTACGGCGCCGAGGTCACCGTGGTCGAGCCCGAGGCCACGCCGCTGCACGCGGTGCTCGGCCCGGAGATCGGCCGGCTCTTCGCGGACCTGCACACCGACCACGGGGTGCGGTTCCACTTCGGGGCCCGGCTGACGGAGATCGTGGGCCACGACGGCATGGTGCTGGCCGCCCGTACGGACGACGGGGAGGAGCTCCCGGCGCACGCGGTGCTCGCCGCGATCGGGGCCGCGCCCCGTACCGCCCTCGCCGAGACCTCCGGGCTGGCCCTGGTGGACCGGGAGCACGGCGGCGGGATCGCCGTGGACGCCTCCCTGCGTACGTCCGACCCGGACGTCTACGCGGTGGGGGACGTGGCCGCCGCGCACCACCCGGTGCTCGGCACCCGGCTGCGGGTCGAGCACTGGGCGAACGCCCTCAACGGCGGCCCGGCCGCAGCGCGGGCCATGCTGGGGCAGGAGGTCAGTTACGACCGGGTCCCGTACTTCTTCTCCGACCAGTACGACGTGGGCCTGGAGTACTCGGGGTACGCGCCGCCCGGCGGCTACGACCAGGTGCTGATCCGCGGGGACGTGGGCAAGCGGGAGTTCATCGCCTTCTGGCTCTCGGAGGGGCGGGTGCTCGCCGGCATGAACGTGAATGTGTGGGATGTCACCGAGCACATCCAGGCCCTGATCAGGTCGCAGGCGCCCGTGGACCGCGAGGCCCTGGCGGACCCGTCCATTCCGATCGCGTCGCTGATCCCGGCCCAGGGGGCCTGACGGGTTTGTCGGTGTCCGGCCGTAGACTTCACGGGTGGCAGGACGGATCAACGACGACGACGTGAAGGCGGTACGGGACGCGGTCCCGATCGACGCCGTGGTCTCCGACTACCTCCAACTGCGCAACGCGGGCGGCGGCAACCTCAAGGGCCTGTGCCCCTTCCACGACGAGAAGTCCCCGTCCTTCCAGGTCAGCCCCAGCAAGGGCCTCTACCACTGCTTCGGCTGCCAGGCGGGCGGGGACACCCTCGACTTCATCATGAAGATCGACCACCTCTCCTTCTCGGAGGCGGTCGAGCGGCTGGCCGGGCAGGCGGGCATCACCCTGCGCTACGAGGAGGGCGGCTACACCGCCGGCACCAGCGGCCGCGGCGAGCGCATCCGCCTGGTCGAGGCGCACAAGGCCGCCGCCCAGTTCTACGTCGACCAGCTGGGCAGCGCCGAAGCGGAGATCGGCCGCAAGTTCCTGGCGGAGCGCGGCTTCGACCAGGCCGCGGCCGCCCACTTCAGCGTGGGCTACAGCCCGGCCGGCTGGGACCACCTGACCCGCTTCCTGCGCGGCAAGGGCTTCAGCGACAAGGAGCTGATCACCTCCGGGCTCGCCCAGGACAGCCGCAGCGGCAAGCCCATCGACCGCTTCCGCGGTCGGCTCATGTGGCCGATCCGCGACATCAGCGGCGAGGTCGTCGGCTTCGGCGCGCGCAAGCTGCGCGACGACGACAACGGCCCCAAGTACCTGAACACCCCCGAGACGGCGATCTACCGGAAGTCCCAGGTGCTGTACGGCATCGACCTGGCCAAGAAGGAGATCGCGAAGACCTCCCGGGCCGTGGTGGTCGAGGGCTACACGGACGTGATGGCCTGCCACATGGCCGGGGTCACCACCGCGATCGCCACCTGTGGCACGGCCTTCGGCGGGGACCACATCAAGATCCTGCGCCGGCTGCTGATGGACAACGCCACCGCCGAGGTGATCTTCACCTTCGACGGCGACGCGGCCGGCCAGAAGGCGGCGCTGCGCGCGTTCGAGGACGACCAGAAGTTCGCCGCCGAGACCTCGATCGCGATCACCCCGGGCGGCATGGACCCCTGCGACCTGCGCCTCGCCCAGGGTGACGGGGCCGTGTCCGGGCTGGTGGAGTCCCGTACTCCGCTGTTCGAGTTCGCCCTGCGGCACATCGTCGCCCGGCACAACCTGGAGAACCCGGCCGGCCGGGCGGCCGCGCTGGACGAGGCCGCTCCGGTCGTCGCCAACATCAAGAACATCGCGATCCAGCACGAGTCCGCGGTCCAGCTCGCGGGCATGCTCGGCATCCGCGACGAGCAGTTCGTGGTCAAGCGCGTCGCGCAGCTGGCGCGCTGGGCGCGGGAGCGCGGCAACCAGCCCCCGCAGCAGCAGGGCCGGGGCCGCCCGGCCTACGAGGCCGCCCCCGCGCCCGCCGAGCGCCCGGCCGCCGGCGGCCCCGCGCTGAACCTGCGCAGCCCGGCCCACCGCACCGAGCGGGAACTGCTCAAGCTGGCCCTCCAGCGTCCGGCCCTGGTCTCCCCCGCCTTCGACGCGTACGGGATCGACGAGTTCACCGCCCCTCCCTACGCGTCCGTGCGCCAGGCCATCCAGGACGCGGGCGGCGCCTCGCTCGGCACCGAGGACTATCTGGCCCGCGTGCGCGACGCGGCCCCCAACGACACGGTCCGCGCGCTCGTCACCGAGCTGGCGGTCGAGGCCATCCACGCCAAGACGGTGGACGAGGTCTACGCCGGGGTCCAGCTGGTCCAGGTCCGGCTGCGCGCCGTCGACCGCCGGGTCCACGAGATCCAGGGCACCATGTCCCGGCTCGGCCCGCAGGCCCCGCCGGAGCAACTGGCCGCGGTCCAGGAGGAGCTGTGGGTGCTCCAGCAGTACGGGCAGCGCCTGCGCAACCGCGGCGCCGAGGGCCTCTAGGCCCGGGCGGCGGCGCTCAGCGTTCGAGCCAGTCCCCTCCCGGTATCTCGGTGCCCGTCTCCCGCAGGTCGCGGGCGAGCAGCGGGGACGCCAGGTAGACCCAGGCCCGGACCGGTGTGCCGTCGAGGCGCAGGGCCTGGCGGGCGATCCGGTCGTAGACGTTCCCCGGGCGGCCGGGGCCCTCGTACTCCTCCAGGCGGTCCAGCGCGGCCAGCAGCTCCCCGTACGCGCCCGGGGCGGCGGTGATCAGCTCCCCGACGACGGCGGAGCCGGGACAGTGCACCGCGAAGGGGTATCCGGGGCCGTCGTAGAGCGCCGCGTCCGGGAGGCTCGCCGGCTCCTCCGCGACCGTGCGGCCGCGCAGGAAGAGGTCGTGGTTGACCTCGCCCGGGCGGAGGGTCCCGTAGACGAAGAACGGGAGCGGAACGGGCTGAGCGAGCGGATCTTGCGGCCATACGACCGAGGTCACGGGCCCTCCCTGGGATGCGGCGGAACGGTCCACTGGCCGGGGGCGAAAGTCCCGACCTTTGCTGCACCCCACCACCGTACGCACCGCTGTTACACAACCTCGCGGTGACCGTGACCCGCGCCGTCTAGGGTCGGATTCCTCCCTCCCCACCTGACGGTTCCGCCTCCATGACGCCTTCGCCCCGCCGCCCCCTCCTCGCCGCCCTCCTGTGCGCCTGCGCACTGGCCGCCGGCGGCTGCGGCGCACCCGGCGGTCTCGGTGCGGGAACTCCCGCGCCGCCCGTGTCGATCCAGCCCCGCCCCGAGCCGCTCTGGCCCGCCTGGACGAACGCCCCGGGCGAGCCGGTGGGGCGGCGGGAACCCGCGCCGATGCCGCTGCAGAGGGCCCCCGCCTTGGGCGCGGACGGGCTCGTCGGGGTGGATCCGACGGCGGTCGTGCGCGCCGATCCGCGGATGCGGCCGTACCTCGGCCGGGACGAGATCCGGACCCCCGGCCGGGCCGGGATCCGCCCGCCCGTCTACCGGGACCTGACCGGCGACGGACGGCAGGAGCTGATCGTCGCGGCCGACACGGCGACCGGCCGCTCCGCGCTGAGCGTCTACGCGGTGGTCCACGGCAAGATCGTCTCCATCCTGTTCACCATGGGCCGGCAGATGGCGGCCGAGGCGGTGGGCACGGACCTGCTGGTCCGCATCGCCGCCGATGACGGCTCCGAGCAGGCCGTCCGCTACCACTGGGACGGCGACCGGATGACGGTGGTCAACGACGAGCGGAGCTTCCGCAAGTCCGGGACCGACTGCGCCGACCCGGAGGAGAGGACGACGCCCGGCTGCGCCGCCGAGCGCTCCCAGCACGCCAAGGACCCCGAGGAACCGAAGGGGAGCTCCCGGTGAAGGCCCTCCTGGCCCGCTGCCGGGGTCTGCTCCGGGCCCTCGGCCTGCGCTGGAAGATCGCCATCCTGCTCGCCGTCGGATGCTCCCTCGTCGCCGTCGCCATCGGGGTACTGATCCACCAGGCGCGGGCGGCCCAGATCGGTGCCGCGGCGCGGGCGAGCGCCACCGCCCAGCTGATCCGCGTACGGCAGGTGTACGAGCTCACCGGCGGGCTCGACTTCGACAAGGTCGGCGAGACCGATGCCCGGATCGACTGTCCGGAACTGCCGGCTCCGCTGCGGTCGGCGGCCCTCTCCGGGGAGCGCAGCACCTACCTGGACATGTCCGGCGGGCATCCGGCGGTCTGGGCCGCCCGGCCGATCGGCGGCGCGCACGTGCTGTCCGTACGGCAGTCACTGGCGGACGACCGCGCCGAACTCTCCGACCTGGACCGCCGGCTGGTGGCGTACGGGGCGGTGATCGTGGCGCTCGCGGCGCTCGGCGGGGCGCTGCTGGCGAGCCGGCTGAGCCGGGAGCTGCGGACGGCGGCGGAGACGGCCCGCCGGATCAGCGCGGGCGAGCTGGACGCGCGGATCGGGCCGTCGGGGGTGCCGGGCACCCGCGACGAGGTGGCCGAACTGTCCTCGGCGGTCGACACGATGGCCGCCAGCCTGCAGCAGCGCCTGGAGGCCGAGCAGCGGTTCACCGCGGATGTGGCGCACGAGCTGCGGACCCCCCTGACGGGGCTGTACACGGCCGCCGAACTGCTGCCTCCGGGGCGGCCGACGGAGCTGGTCCGCGACCGGGTCGCGGCGCTGCGGACGCTGACCGAGGACCTGCTGGAGGTGGCCCGGCTCGACGCGAACCGGGAGGAGGCGCAGCTGGAGGAGCACCCGCTGGGCCCCCTGGTGGAGTCGATCACCCGGCGCTCGGGAGTGGCCGCCGAGGTCCTGGGCGCGCAGGAGCCGACCCGGGTCCGGACCGATGTGCGGCGCCTCGAACGGATCCTGGCGAACCTGCTGGCCAACGCCCGGCGGCACGGCGCGCAACCGGTCACGGTGACGGTGTCGGGGACGGCCGTCACGGTCCGGGACCGGGGGCCGGGCTTCCCGGAGAAGCTGCTGCGCGAGGGCCCCCAGCGGTTCCTGACCGGCGCGACCGCGCGCGGCCGGGGAACGGGGCTGGGCCTGACCATCGCCCTCGGGCAGGCGCAGGTCATCGGTGCGCGCGTCAGCCTCTCCAACCCGCGGCCCTCGGGTGCCTCGGCCACGGTGACGCTCCCGCCGGGGTGATGCACGGCCTGCCGGGCTGATCCACGGCCCGCCGGTCCGCTCCGGCTGCCCGGTCCACGGCCCGCCGCGGTCACCCGGACGGCGCGGGCGGCCCGGATGGCCGCACACCCGGCCGTGACCTGCGCAAAGGGTGCGCGCGCCGGCTCCCCGCGAGCAGACCTGACGGAACATCAGCAGGCGCTCGCCGGGCAGGCCGGGTTTCCTCGGAACCACGACCCCGTGTCTCCAGGAGAGTCCCCATGCGCCGACGTACCGCCCACGCGCTGACCGCGACCGCGTTGACCGCCGTCGCGTTCGCCGGCCCGGTCGCCGGTGCGGTCGCGGCCGCGGAACTCGGCATGGCGAGTTTCGCGCCCGGCGATTTCGCCGTACTGGAGGTGTGGCCCAAGTCCGCCGCCCCCGGCACCACCGTCACTGTGAACACCAGCGCCTGCGGGAGCGGCAGCCATGCCGACGGTGATGCCACCACGGTGGGCGGCGGCCGGTTCCGGCTGGTCCCGGGCACCCACAAGGAGGTGGTCGTGGGGCAGTTCCAGGTCGCCCACGGCACCCGCCCCGGCACCTACGGCATCGGCGCGACCTGTGCGAACGGCAAGTTCGCCACCGGCGACCTGGTCGTCACCGAACGCGGCCCGCAGGGTCACGTACGGACCGGGGTGGGCGGTGGCACGACCACCACCACCGACCCCGCCAAGATCGCGGCGGGAGCGGCAGTGCTGGCCGCCACCGCCGTCGGCGGTACCTGGCTCCTGCGTCGCCGGGCGAGCGGCACGCGGAGCTGACGGACGCCCACCGCGGCTGCGGCCGCGGTCCGACCGGTACCGTCCCCCGTCGCCCGCCCCGCGAGGTCCCCCCCGTTCGCGGGGCCGGGCGACGGCCTGTCACCCCGACACGGAAGCCGAGGGGGTACGCATGGGTGGCGATTTCGGCGGCGCCCCGGGCCGCGAACGGCAGCCCTGGCCCACGGCCGGCCACCGCCCCGGATCGGGCGCGCGCCCGCCGAACCGAGCCGTCCGCACCCCGATCCCCCGCTACGGGGGACTCGTCGCGCTCGCCGCCTGCATCGGCATCTGGCTCGTCACCAGCGGCTCCCGCGAGCCGGTCGGGCCGCCGCTGCCCTCCCCCGCCGAGGCCCTGACCGCCGCCGGAGCCACCGGCCCCGGTATCGCCCCGCTCCCCGGCTCCCCGCCCACCCGGATCCGGATCCCCTCGATCCGCGTCGACGCCCCGCTGACCGGCCTCGGCCTGGAGGCCGGCGGCAGCCTCCAAGTGCCCCCGCCCGCCCGGCGCGACCTGGCCGGCTGGTACCGCGACGGGACCACCCCGGGCGCCACCGGCACCGCCGTCATCGCCGGGCACGTGGACAACGCGGCCGGGCCGGCGGTCTTCTACCACCTGGGCGCGCTGCACCGCGGGGCCGTCATCGAGATCCCCCGCGCGGACGGCCGTACCGCCGTGTTCACGGTCCACGCGGTCGAGGTCTACGACGCCAGGGCCTTCCCCGACACCCGCGTGTACGGGCCTTCGCGGCGTGCCGAGCTCAGGGTGATCACCTGCGGCGGGGACTTCTCCCCGCGCACGGGCTACCGGGGCAACGTGGTCGTCTTCGCCCACCTCACCGGGACGTACTAGGGCCGGTGCTCAGCCCCACTGCTCCAGGCCGAGCTTGATCACCAGGGCGCCCACCACCGTGAGCAGCACGCCGCGGACGAAGCCGCTGCCCTTCTTCAGGGCCATGCCGGCGCCGATCATGCCGCCGGCCAGGTTGAACACCGCCATCAGGGCGGCCAGCTGCCACAGCACCATCCCCTGGTACGCGAACATCGCGAGCGCTCCGGCGTTCGTGCAGCAGTTGACGATCTTGGCGGTCGCGGAGGCGGTGACCAGGTCGAGGTGGAGCAGCGCGGTGAGGGCGAGCACCAGGAAGGTGCCGGTGCCGGGCCCGATGAGGCCGTCGTAGAAGCCGATGCCGAGCCCGGCGAGCCCGATCGCGAGCAGCACGCGCCGGCGGCTGACGGGCGAGGCGGACGGGGCGGTGCCGAAGGCGGGCCGGAAGAGCACGAAGCCGGCGACGACCACCAGCACCACCATGATCAGCGGGCGGAGCGCGTCCTTGCTGATGCCCCCGGCGAGCGCCGCGCCACCCATCGATCCCGCGAGGGCGGCGAGCCCGATGCGGAGGGCGAGTTTCACGTCCAGCGGGGCCTTGCGGACGTAGGTGACGGCCGCGCCCGCGGTGCCGACGATGGCCACGGCCTTGTTGGTGCCGAGGACGGTGGCGGGGTGGGCGTTCGGCAGGCCGAGGAGCAGGGCGGGCAGGAGCAGCAGGCCGCCGCCGCCCACCACGGCGTCGATCCAGCCGGCCGCGGCGGCGGCCGCGCACAGCACGATGATCATGGTCATTGATATGTCAGGCACCACCTGACCCTATGGACCTGTCGGGTGCGGGGGCGATCAATCCCGGGAAACTTGCGCAAAGGTTGAGCTTTGCCGGAGCGCGGGGTAGCCGAGCGCCCCCCGGACTGCGGAGGCCACGTCGATCCCCTCGTGCACGGCGTATCCGAGCAGGGCGAACGGCGCCGGGCGGCCTTGAGGAAGGCCTCACGGACGCTTGACCCCGGCGCTGAGGTGGGCGTTCCCGCCGGGTAACAGGGGCGATCCGGCGGGGAAACAGCAGGCGCGCACCCTCAGGGCATGACCTCGAAGCAGCGTGTGGTGGTGATCGGCGGCGGCCTCGCGGGCCTGCGGCTCGCTGCGCGGCTGGGCGGGCACGCGGAAGTGACCGTGCTCGGCGAGGAGCCGCACGTCCCGTACAACCGGGTCCTGCTCGCCGAGGTCCTGGCGGGCCGGTACGCGCCGGAGGTCATCGCCCTCCCGGCACCCGGCCCGGTCCTGCGGCGGGGGGTGCGGGCGGTCCGCGTCGACCGCGCCGACCGGACGGTGCACTGCGACGACGGTGCGGCGCTCGGGTACGACACCCTGGTGCTGGCCACCGGCTCCAACCCGGTCCTGCCGCCCCTGCGGGGCCTGTTCGAACCGGGCGGCCGGGAACTCCCGCACGGGGTGCACGCCTTCCGCACGATGGACGACTGCCTGGCCCTCTCGGCGACCGTACGTCCCGGGGTGCGGGCGGTGGTGATCGGCGGCGGCCTGCTGGGGGTCTCGGCGGCCCGCGCCCTCGCCTCGCGGGGCGCACAGGTGGTCCTGGCCCAGCAGGCGGAACGGCTGATGGAACGCCAGCTGGACGCGGATGCCTCTGCCCTGCTGGCCACGCACCTCACCGACCTCGGGATCGAGATCCACACGGAGTGCCGGGTCCGCGGCCTGACGACTTCGTCGGCGGCGCCGCACCCGGACGGGCCGGGATCCCGCCGGGTCACCGGCGTCGAGCTCGCCGACGGCTACCGGCTCGATGCCGATGTCGTCGTGCTCGCCTGCGGCGTACGCCCCCGCACGGGGCTGGCCCAGGCCGCCGGCCTGGAGGTCCGCAAGGGCATCGTGGTCGACGACCACCTCCGCACCGGCGACCCCCGCGTCCACGCCGTCGGCGACTGCGCCGAGCACGCCGGCCAGGTGTACGGCCTGGCGGGCGCCGCCCTGGAGCAGGCCGACGCCCTCGCCGCCACCCTCACCGGCTCCCCCACGGAGTACATCGGCACCCGCGCCCTCACCCGCCTCACCCTCGGCGGAGCCGGGGACCCCTTCGACCTCGCCGCCTTCGGCGAGACCACGCCCCGCCCCGGCGACGACGTGGTCCGGCTCGCCGACGCCACCCGCCGGACCTACCGGACGGTCGTCGTCCGCGGCGACCGCCTGGTCGGCGGGGTCCTGCTGGGCGAGTTGTCCACCGTGGGCGCCCTCGCCCGCGGCTGGGCCGACGACGAGGACCTGAACAGCCTGTTCCACCTGCTCACCGACGACGGAGGCCACTGACATGACCAAGCCCCTGCCCACGATCGTGCTCATCGGGCACGGCATGGTCGGCCAGCGCTACCTGGAGGCCCTCGCCGAGCGCGGTGCGACCCGGACGCACCGGATCACCGTGCTCTGCGAGGAGCCCCGGCCCGCCTACGACCGCGTGCACCTGACCTCGTACTTCTCCGGCAGCACGCCCGAGGACCTGTCCATGACCCCGGCCGGGTTCATGGAGGAGCACGGCATCGAACTCCACCTGGACGACCCCGCCGAGGGCATCGACCGGGCGGCGCGCACCGTCACCTCCCGCTCCGGCCGGGTGTTCCCGTACGACGTCCTGGTCCTGGCCACCGGCAGCTACCCCTTCGTGCCGCCGGTCCC
This sequence comes from Streptomyces sp. NPDC048337, assembly GCF_043201175.1. Taxonomy (NCBI): domain Bacteria; kingdom Bacillati; phylum Actinomycetota; class Actinomycetes; order Kitasatosporales; family Streptomycetaceae; genus Streptomyces; species Streptomyces sp. NPDC048337. The sequence continues at coordinate 136,161 of NZ_JBICYR010000006.1, read as the reverse complement.
CGGCAAGGACGCCCCCGGGTGCTTCGTCTACCGCACCATCGAGGACCTCCTCGCCATCGAGGAGTACGCGAAGGGCCGCACCAGCGGCGCGGTCGTCGGCGGCGGTCTGCTCGGGCTCGAAGCCGCCGGCGCGCTCCAGGGGCTCGGACTGGCCACCCGCATCGTCGAGTTCGCCCCGCGCCTGATGCCCGTCCAGGTCGACGACGGCGGCGGCGCGGCCCTGCTGCGCACCATCGAGTCCATGGGCCTCACCGTCCACACCGGTGTCGGCACCCAGGAGGTGGTGACCGGAGAGGACGGCCGCGTCAGCGGAATGCGGCTCTCCGACGGATCCACCGTCGACACCGACCTCGTCGTCTTCTCCGCAGGCGTCCGCCCCCGCGACCAGCTGGCCCGCGCCGCCGGACTGGACGTCGGGGAGCGCGGCGGCATCGCGGTGGACGCACGCTGCCGTACCTCCGACCCGCACGTCTACGCCATCGGCGAGTGCGCCCTCGCCGTCGACGGCCGCGTCTACGGCCTGGTGGCGCCCGGCTACGAGATGGCCGAGACCGCCGCCGAGGATCTGCTGGGCCGCGAGAAGGAGTTCACCGGAGCCGACCTCTCCACCAAGCTCAAGCTGCTCGGCGTGGACGTGGCCTCCTTCGGCGACGCCCACGGAACCGCCCCCGACAGCCTCGACGTCGTCTGGTCCGACTCCCGTTCCGGCATCTACAAGAAGCTGGTCGTCTCCCCCGACGGGGTCCTTCTCGGCGGGGTCCTGGTAGGCGACGCGGACGCGTACGGCCTGCTGCGCCCGCTCACCGGCAGCGTCCCGCCCGTCGCGCCCGAGCAGCTGGTGCTGCCCGCCGGCGTCGGCGCGCCCGTCGCGCTCGGCCCGTCCTCGCTCCCCGACCACGCGGTGATCTGCTCCTGCCACAACGTCACCAAGAAGGCCATCACCGCCTGCGCCACCCTCCCCGAGGTCAAGAAGTGCACCAAGGCGGGCACCGGCTGCGGCAGCTGCATCAAGGTGATCGGGCAGCTGCTGCCCGCCGCCGCCGACAAGGGCCTGTGCGGCTGCTTCCCGTACACGCGCGCCGAGCTCTACGAGATCGTCCGCACCCGGCGCCTGACCTCGTACGAGGAGCTCCTCGACGCCCACGGCCGCCCGGAGGCGCGCGGCGGCGACGGCTGCGAGGTGTGCAAGCCCACCGTCGGCTCGATCATCGCCTCGCTCGCCCCGACCGTCGGCGCCAGCGGCTACGTCCTGGACGGGGAGCAGGCGGCCCTGCAGGACACCAACGACCACTTCCTCGCGAACATGCAGCGCAACGGCTCCTACTCGGTCGTCCCGCGCATCCCCGGCGGTGAGATCACCCCCGACAAGCTGATCGTGATCGGCGAGGTGGCACGGGACTTCGGCCTCTACACGAAGATCACCGGCGGTCAGCGGATCGACCTCTTCGGGGCGAGCGTGGACCAGCTCCCGCGGATCTGGGCGCGGCTCGTCGACGCCGGGTTCGAGTCCGGGCACGCGTACGGGAAGGCCCTGCGGACGGTGAAGTCCTGCGTGGGGCAGACCTGGTGCCGCTACGGGGTGCAGGACAGCGTACGGATGGCCATCGACCTGGAGCTGCGCTACCGGGGGCTGCGCGCCCCGCACAAGCTGAAGTCGGCCGTCTCCGGTTGCGCCCGCGAGTGCGCGGAGGCGCAGAGCAAGGACTTCGGGGTCATCGCGACGGCGAGCGGCTGGAACCTCTACGTCGGCGGCAACGGCGGGGCCACGCCCCGCCACGCCGACCTCCTCGCCCAGGACCTGTCGGACGCGGAACTGGTCCGGCTGATCGACCGGTTCCTGATGTTCTACATCCGCACCGCCGACCGGCTGGAGCGGACCTCGACCTGGCTGGAGCGGCTGGAGGGCGGGCTGGCCCACCTGCGGGACGTGGTCGTGCACGACTCGCTCGGGCTGTGCGCGGAGCTGGAGGCCCTGATGGCCGACCACGTGGCGCACTACCGCGACGAGTGGGCCGAGACGCTGGAGGATCCGGAGCGGCTGCGCCGGTTCGTGTCGTTCGTCAACGCGCCCGGCGCCCCCGACCCGACCGTGAAGTTCGTCCCCGAGCGCGACCAGGTCAAGCCCGACCTGGCCGTCCTGACGATCGGAGGAGTCCGATGACCGTGGAACTGAAGGTGGCGGAGGGCTGGCTGACGGTGTGCGAGCTCTCCGCGCTCACCCCAGGGCGGGGGGTCGCCGCCCTGCTGCCCGACGGGAGTCAGGCCGCGGTGTTCGTCGACCGCTCGGGGCGCCCGTACGCCATCGGCAACCGGGATCCCTTCACCGGGGCGCAGGTGCTCTCGCGGGGTCTGGTGGGGTGTGCGCAGGGCCGGCCCTTCGTGGCCTCGCCGCTGCTGAAGCAGCGCTTCGACCTGGAGTCGGGGCGCTGTCTGGACGACGAGGAGGTGGAGGTCCGCACCTACCCGGTGCGGACCGCCGCCACCTAGAGGCAACCGTCAGCCCTGCACCATGGCCGGGTCCATCCACATGATCTCCCAGGTGTGGCCGTCGAGGTCGTCGAAGGCCCGGCCGTACATGACGCCGTGGTCCTGGGCGGGGCGGGGCTCGGTGGCCCCGGCCGCCAGGGCCCCGTCGACCTGCTCGTCGACCGCGGTGCGGCTCTCGGCGCTCAGACACAGGAGCACCTCGGAGGTCGTGGTGGCGTCCGCGATGGCCTTGTGGGTGAAGTCCTTGTAGCGGGCCTCCGTGAGGAACATCGCGACGATGCTGTCGGTGATCGGCATCGCGGCGCAGTTCTCGTCGGTGAACTGGGCGTTGAAGGAGTAGCCGAGCTTCGCCCAGAAGGCCTTGGTGGCGTCGAGGTCCTTGACGGGCAGGTTCACGAAGATCATGGTGGCGGCGGTCATCGCGGTCTCTCTTCTCTCGGGTTCGGCGTCTGTGCCGTTGCTTTCGAGAGGTGGACCGGGCCGCCGCGGGAAACTCATCGCTCCCCGCGAAGTTTTTTTGAGATTCTTCGAAACCGCCGGTCAGGCCGCTGTCGAGCGGAGCTCCAGGGCCGCCAGCGGTACGAAGCCCAGGCCGTCCGCGCTCTCCAGGGAGGCGTCAGGACCGGCCAGCCGCTTGTGGAGGGTCAGCGCGATCCGCTCGCCCTGCGCCTTGGCCCGCTCCGCGTTCGGCCCGCGGTGGCGGCCGTCGATCGTCGCGTTCCACAGCTGCACCCAGCGGCCGAAGTCGGCGGCGGTCATCGCCCGCGCCGAGTGCAGCGCGGCGTGCGGGGCGAAGGCGTTGCGCCGGTAGTCGGCCGTGCGGAAGAGGGCGCGCTCCCAGAAGTCGGTGATCCGGGGCAGGTGGACCTCCAGGTCGGTGCCGGCGATCCGGGTGAAGAACGGCCCGATCTGCGGGTCCGCGAAGGCGGCCGTGTAGAAGCGGCGCAGCACGACGTCAAGGTCGGCGCGGCCCGAGATGTCGGCGGCGGAGTGGTTCATGGCTCCACCATCCTCCCCCACCAGGGGCCTCCCCAGGGGAGAAAGTCCCGCCAAATGTCCCAGCGCGGAAAGGCGGCGCGCCCCGGCACCCCGAAATCCCGCGGGAAGAATGGCGCGGCCATTGACCCCGATGACCCCACAGCCGGTCGCTCCCGCGTCATGCGGAATTGAGGCTCCGTCAACTCCGGACTCCTAGGTTCCTCCTCGCGTGCGAACCCGCGTCCGTCCGGACACGGGGGCCCTCCCTTCCCCAGGAGTGACCGTGGAACGTCGTACCTTCCTGCGCGGCGCCGTCATCGGCTCTTCGGCCGCCGCCTTCGGTGGCACGTTGATGCACGGAGCCGCCTACGCGGCTCCCGCCCAGCCCGGCCCCGGCCCCTACGGGGCGCTCGGCTCGGCGGACGCGAACGGCATCATGCTTCCCTCCGGCTTCAGCAGCCGGGTGATCGCCCGTTCGAGCCAGACCGTCAGCGGCACCTCGTACACCTGGCACAGCGCCCCCGACGGCGGCGCCTGCTTCGCCGACGGCACGGGCTGGATCTACGTGTCCAACTCGGAGATCAACCCCTCCGGCGGCGCGAGCGCCGTGAAGTTCAACTCCTCGGGCACCATCACCGGCGCCTACCGGATCCTCTCCAACACCCGGCAGAACTGCGCGGGCGGCAAGACCCCGTGGAACACCTGGCTGTCTTGCGAGGAGGTCAGCCTCGGATACGTCTACGAGACCGACCCGTGGGGCGTGAACGCGGCCGTGCAGCGCCCCGCCCTGGGCAGGTTCAAGCACGAGGCGGCCGCCGCCGACCCGGTCCGCCAGGCGATCTACCTGACCGAGGACGAGACCAACGGCTGCTTCTACCGCTTCCTCCCCACCACCTGGGGCAACCTCTCCTCCGGCACCCTCCAGGTCATGGTCGCCGGAAGCGGCACCTCCGGCTCCTTCACCTGGCAGAACGTGCCCGACCCCGACGGCTCCCCGACCACCACCCGCACCCAGGTCTCCGGCGCCAAGCACTTCAACGGAGGTGAGGGCTGCCACTACGCCAACGACACGGTCTGGTTCACCACCAAGGGCGACAACCGCGTCTGGCAGCTCAACCTCGCGAGCAGCACGTACGAGCTGGCCTACGACGACTCCCTCGTCCCCGGCGGGGCGGCCCCGCTGACGGGCGTGGACAACGTCACCGGGTCCTCGTACGGCGACCTGTACGTCGCCGAGGACGGCGGCAACATGGAGATCTGCCTGATCACCCCGGACGACGTGGTCGCCGTCTTCCTGCGGGTCACCGGCCAGTCCTCCTCGGAGATCACCGGCCCGGCCTTCTCCCCCGACGGCACCCGCCTGTACTTCAGCAGCCAGCGCGGCACGAGCGGCAGCTCGACGGGCGGCATCACCTACGAGGTCACGGGCCCGTTCCGCACCTGACGCACCCGGCACCATCCGGCCCCGCCGGCGTTGGAGGCGCGGGGTCCGGGGCAGCGCCCCGGCAACGGCGCCGCACGGCACCACCGGCCGCACCCCGACGGGTTCAACCCGTCGGGGTGCGGCCGCGTTCATGACGCCACGGCCCCGCCCTTCAGCAGCGCAGCCCCCAGCGGCGTCACGGTGTGCAGCACCGCGTTCCCGTGCCGCAGCGTGGTCACCAGCCCCGCCTCCCGCATCACGCACGCGTGCTGGCTCGCGGACGCCAGCGACACCCCTGCCCGGCGGGCCAGCTCGCTGGTGGTCGCGCCGTCCCCTATGGCCCGCAGGACCACCGACCGGGTGTGCCCGACCAGCTTGCCCAGGGTGCGGACCCGGTGCTCCTCCACCGCCGGCCGGGCCGCCTCGCCCCCCGCGGGCGCGGAGGCCAGCTGGGCGGCGGCCGGGTAGACCAGCACCGGCGGCAGCTCCGGGTCGTGCAGGGTCACGGCGGTCCGGCGGCAGAAGAAGGACGGCTGGAGCAGCAGCCCGCGGCCCCGCAGCCGTACGTCCCGGTCGACGGGGTAGTCGCATTCCAGGACCGGGGCCCGCCAGCGCAGCATCGGCGGCAGCGAGGCCAGCAGCTCGTCGGCGCCCCCGTCCAGCAGGGCCCGGCCGCGGGCCGCCCGCTCGGCTTCGATCTGGGCCTGGATGTGGGTCCAGTACGGCTCCACGGCCGCCCGGTGGTAGCCGCGCAGCTCGCCCATCAGTCTCGGCAGGTGCTTGGTCCCGCCGTCCAGGAACTCCCGCAGCCGCGGCGCCGGCGGCGCGCCCGCGGTCAGCAGCGACAGCTCGCGCCGCATCCGCTCGGGCCTGATGGCGCGCAGGGCGTCGAGGCCCACGTCCCACCCGTACCGGCCCTCCACGGGTGTGAGGAAATCGGGGAAATACCCCCGCCCCGGTATAAGCATACCGAGCATGCGTGTTTCACTATTCAACCTGCTCCGGGTTTCCGTCCGCCATTCACCGAACAACCGGGCGTCACGCCGGTCTCTTAAGCGGTGAAAGCTGAGAATCGTTTCCCACAACGCATCGGGACGCCCTGCCATCCGTACGCGTGCCAGGTCCACTCCAGTGAAATGGATACGCAGCACCGAACCCCCACCTGTGCAACCGCAATCCCCCCGCCCCATGAGTATGCACGCCGTCACACGTGGTCACCACGCCCTTTCGGCCACAGTTGAAACCCCTTTCGGCAGGGGCGTGACAACCGAAATCCTGTACTCCGCCGGGCACACTCCGATGCGACCGAAACGCTCCGCGAAGGCCGTGGGGGGCTTTGCGGGGCCTGGCGGTCGGTCGCACCGGGAAGCGCCGACGTGCCCGGCAGAATGACAGCGGCGGTGGACGGGTGGGGATCCGTCCACCGCCTGCTGGCGTAAAGCTTCGCTGAACAACAAAGAAATAGGCGCGTCCGCCCTCGGGGGTCAGGGAACCCGGGGGCGGACGCGGTCTACTGGGCCCTTACGGGGGCCACGGGATCAGCGGCTGTCGCTGCCCTTCGCCTCGGCGGCCGCGCGACCGGCCTCCAGGCGCGCCACCGGAATCCGGAAGGGCGAGCAGGAGACGTAGTCGAGGCCGACCTCGTGGAAGAAGTGGACGGACTCGGGGTCACCGCCGTGCTCGCCGCAGACGCCGAGCTTGAGGTCGGGACGGGTGGCCCGGCCCTGCTTGACCGCGTGGCGGACCAGCGAGCCCACGCCGTCCCGGTCGATGGTCTCGAAGGGCGAGACCCCGAAGATGCCCTTCTCCAGGTACGCGGTGAAGAAGCTGGCCTCGACGTCGTCGCGGGAGAAGCCCCACACCGTCTGGGTCAGGTCGTTCGTACCGAAGGAGAAGAACTGCGCGGCCTCGGCGATCTGGGCGGCCGTCAGGGCGGCGCGCGGCAGCTCGATCATCGTGCCGATGGTCAGCTTGAGGTTGGTGCCGGTGGCGGCCTCGACCTCGGCGATGACCTGGTCGGCCTCCTCGCGGACGATCTCCAGCTCCTGGACGGTGCCCACGAGCGGGATCATGATCTCGGCGCGCGGGTCGCCCTTGGCGTTCTTGCGCTCGGCCGCGGCCTCGGCGATCGCCCGGACCTGCATGGCGAACAGACCGGGGATGACCAGGCCCAGGCGGACACCGCGCAGACCCAGCATCGGGTTCTGCTCGTGCAGCTTGTGGACGGCCTGGAGCAGGCGCAGGTCGTTCTCGTTGGCGTCCTTGCGGGACTCGGCGAGGGCGACGCGCACCGACAGCTCGGTGATGTCGGGCAGGAACTCGTGCAGCGGCGGGTCGAGCAGGCGGACGGTGACGGGCAGGCCGTCCATCGCCTCGAACAGCTCGATGAAGTCCTTCTTCTGCAGCGGCAGGAGGGCACTGAGTGCCTCCTCGCGCTCCTTGTCCGTGTCGGCGAGGATCAGGCGCTCGACCATCTCGCGGCGCTCACCGAGGAACATGTGCTCGGTGCGGCACAGGCCGATGCCCTGGGCGCCGAAGCGGCGGGCGCGCAGCGCGTCCTCGGCGTTGTCGGCGTTGGCGCGCACCCGCAGCCGGCGGACGCGGTCCGCGTACGCCATGATCCGGTGCACGGCGCCGACGAGCTCGTCGGCGTCGTCGGCGCCGGCGTGCATGCGGCCCTCGAAGTACTCGACGACCGGGGAGGGTACGACGGGTACCTCACCGAGGTAGACCTTGCCGGTGGAGCCGTCGATGGAGACGACGTCGCCCTCTTCGATGACCGTGTCGCCGACCGTCATGCGGCGGCGCTTGGTGTCGACGTCGAGCTCCTCGGCGCCGCAGACACAGGTCTTGCCCATGCCGCGGGCGACGACGGCGGCGTGCGAGGTCTTGCCGCCGCGCGAGGTCAGGATGCCCTCGGAGGCGATCATGCCGTCCAGGTCGTCCGGGTTGGTCTCGCGGCGGATCAGGATGACCTTCTCGCCGGAGCGGGACCACTTGACGGCCGTGTAGGAGTCGAAGACGGCCTTGCCGACGGCCGCGCCCGGGGAGGCGGCGATACCGCGGCCGAGCAGCTCGGGCCCACCCTTGCCTGGGGCGGTCTCGTCGAAGCGGGGGAACATCAGCTGCGCCAGCTGGTGGCCGGTGACGCGCTGGAGCGCCTCGGCCTCGCTGATCAGGCCCTGGTCGACGAGCTGGGTGGCGATGCGGAAGGCGGCGCCGGCGGTGCGCTTGCCGACGCGGGTCTGGAGCATCCACAGCTGGCCGCGCTCGATCGTGAACTCGATGTCGCAGAGGTCCTTGTAGTGGGTCTCCAGCGTCGTCATGATCGTCATGAGCTGGTCGTACGAGGCCTTGTCGATGGCCTCCAGGTCGGCGAGCGGGACCGTGTTGCGGATGCCCGCGACGACGTCCTCGCCCTGGGCGTTCTGCAGGTAGTCGCCGTAGACGCCCGCGTGGCCGCTGGCGGGGTCGCGGGTGAAGGCGACGCCGGTGCCGGAGTCGGGGCCCAGGTTGCCGAAGACCATGGAGCAGATGTTGACGGCGGTGCCCAGGTCGCTCGGGATGCGCTCCTGGCGGCGGTACAGCTTGGCGCGGTCGGTGTTCCACGAGTTGAAGACCGCCTCGACGGCGAGGTCGAGCTGCTCGCGGGCGTCCTGCGGGAAGGGGCGGCCGGCCTCCTTCGCGACGATCTTCTTGAAGCGCGTGACCAGCTTCTTCAGGTCGGCGGCGTCGAGGTCGGTGTCGACGGTGACCTTCTTGGCGGCCTTGGCCTCGTCGAGGGCGTCCTCGAAGAGCTCGCCCTCGACGCCGAGGACGGTCTTGCCGAACATCTGGATGAGGCGGCGGTACGAGTCCCACGCGAAGCGCTCGTTACCGGCCTGGGAGGCGAGGCCGGTGACGGACTTGTCGGAGAGGCCGATGTTGAGGACGGTGTCCATCATGCCCGGCATCGAGAACTTGGCGCCGGAGCGCACGGAGACCAGCAGCGGGTCGTCCGACTGGCCGAGCTTCTTGCCCATCTTCGTCTCGAGGGCGGCAAGGTGGGCGCTGACCTCGTCGCGCAGCGCGGCCGGGGCCGAACCGCTCTCCAGGTAGACCTTGCAGGCCTCGGTGGTGATGGTGAAGCCGGGAGGGACCGGGAGACCAAGGTTGGTCATCTCGGCGAGGTTGGCCCCCTTGCCGCCGAGAAGGTCCTTGAGGTCGCGGTTGCCCTCGGTGAAGTCGTAGACGAACTTCTGATCTTTGTTTTCCGACACGGGTCTCGACTCCTCGAGGCTCGGTGGCTGCCCTGACGGCCAGGAACATACCCAGATCGAAGGCTTATGGGTATGTCCACTTGGTCGACATGCGGCTGTAACCACCCGTGCGCCAGCAGATCGAAAGTAACTCATGAGTAATCAGAACCTACGAAGAGCCTTCAGATCCCGAACGGGGAGGGGCTCAAAGAGGCCTGATTGCGCTCGGATGAGCGATCATCGATACATTTGCGTTCAACTCTTGAACACACAAAGGGTGGCACCCAGTGCCACCCTTTGAAAGTCTTACCCGTGACTTTGGCGCTCATCTGAGCGAAACCTCAATCATGCGTGGCGTATATCACGCAACACGGAGGGCGATTTGTCAGCCTCCAGAGGTGTCCAGTTCGGCGTCCTCGCTCACGCCCGCGCAGTCGTAGGGATCCTTCAACCAGCCGTCCGGCAGGACAACTCGGTTGTTTCCGGACGTCCGGCCCCGCGGACCGTCCGCACCCTCGGGCCACGCCTGATCCAAGTCGAGCTCGCTCAGATGAGCGTCCAGTTCGGCCAGCGAAGAGGTGACCGCGAGCTTCTTGCGCATCTCGGAACCCACCGAGAAACCCTTGAGGTACCAGGCCACGTGCTTACGGAAGTCGATCACCCCGCGCGCCTCGTCGCCGATCCACTCCCCCAGCAGCTGCGCGTGGCGGTGCATGGTGCCCGCGACCTCGCGCAGTGTCGGCTTGTGGAAGTCCTCCGGGCGGCCCTCGAAGGCCGCCACCAGGTCGTTGAACAGCCACGGCCGCCCGAGGCAGCCGCGACCGACGACCACGCCGTCGCAGCCGGTCTCACGGACCATGCGCAGCGCGTCCTCCGCGCACCAGATGTCGCCGTTGCCGAGGACCGGGATCTCCGGCACGTGCTCCTTGAGCCGCGCGATGGCGTCCCAGTCGGCGGTGCCGCCGTAGTGCTGGGCGGTGGTGCGCCCGTGCAGGGCTATCGCGGTGACCCCCTCCTCGACGGCGATCCGGCCGGCGTCGAGGTAGGTGAGGTGGTCGTCGTTGATGCCCTTGCGCATCTTCATGGTCACCGGCAGGTCGCCGGCGCCCGCGACGGCCTCGCGCAGGATCGCACGCAGCAGGTTCCGCTTGTAGGGCAGGGCCGAGCCGCCACCCTTGCGGGTGACCTTGGGGACCGGGCAGCCGAAGTTCAGGTCGATGTGGTCGGCCCGGTCCTCCTCGACGATCATCCGGACCGCCTTGCCGACCGTGGCGGGGTCGACCCCGTACAGCTGGATCGAGCGCGGCTTCTCCATTTCGTCGAAGTGGATCAGCTGCATGGTCTTCTCGTTGCGCTCGACCAGGGCGCGGGTCGTGATCATCTCGCTCACGAACAGCCCCTTGCCGCCGGAGAACTCCCGGCAGAGGGTACGGAACGGGGCATTGGTGATGCCGGCCATGGGCGCGAGCACCACCGGGGGCTGCACGGTGTGCGGGCCGATCGCGAGAGGCGGGGGGAGCGTGGTCATCCGCCCATTGTCCCGCATGCCGGGGTGGTGGGGCAGACGTACGATCGGCGGCATGATCGAGCCGAGCCGGCCGAGCCGCCGACAGCGCGTGATCGTCCTGGCGATCTGCTGCATCAGCCTGCTGATCGTCAGCCTCGACAACACCGTCCTCAACGTCGCGCTGCCCGCGATGCGCCGCGACCTGAACGCCTCGGTCTCGGGCATGCAGTGGACGATCGACGCCTACACCCTGGTCCTGGCCTCCCTGCTGATGCTCATGGGCTCCACGGCGGACCGGATCGGGCGCCGCAAGGTGTTCGTGGCCGGGCTGGTCCTCTTCACCGCCGGCTCCCTGCTGTGCTCGCTCGCCCCCACCCTGGACTGGCTCATCGTCTTCCGGATGGTCCAGGCGGTCGGCGGCGCCATGCTCAACCCGGTGGCGATGTCGATCATCACCAACACCTTCACGGATCCCGCGGAGCGGGCGCGGGCCATCGGCGTGTGGGGCGCGGTCGCCGGTATCTCCATGGCCGCGGGTCCCCTGATCGGCGGACTGCTGGTGGACTCCGTGGGCTGGCGCTCCATCTTCCTGGTCAACCTGCCGATCGGCCTGGCGGCGCTCGCGCTGACCCTGCGCCACATCCCCGAGTCGCGTGCGGCGCGGGCGCGGCGGGCGGACCCGGTGGGGCAGCTGCTGGTCATGGCACTGCTGGGCTGTCTGACCTACGGGATCATCGAGGCGCCGGCCGCGGGCTGGCGCTCGCCGCTGATCATGGGATGCGCGCTGGCGGCCGCGGCCGCGCTGGTGGGGCTGCTGCTGTACGAGCCCCGGCGTCCGGAGCCGCTGATCGACTTCCGGTTCTTCCGCAGCGTGCCCTTCAGCGGGGCGACCGTGATCGCGATCAGCGGCTTCGCCGGAATGGCCGGGTTCCTCTTCCTGAACACCCTGTACCTGCAGGACGAACTGGGGCTGGACGCGCTGCACGCCGGGCTCTACATGCTGCCGATGGCGGCGCTGACCATGCTCGTCGCCCCCTTCTCGGGACGGCTGGTGGGCAGCCGGGGGCCACGGCTGCCACTGCTGGTCGCGGGCGTCGCGATGGCCGCGAGCGGACTGCTCTTCGCCGCCTTCGAGGCCGAGACGTCCACGCCGCTCCTGTTCGCCGGGTACGTGCTGTTCGGGCTCGGCTTCGGCATGCTCAACGCCCCGATCACCAACACGGCGGTCTCCGGGATGCCGCGTTCCCAGGCGGGTGTGGCGGCGGCCATCGCCTCCACCAGCCGGCAGACCGGCAGTGCCCTGGGCGTCGCGATCGTCGGCGCGGTCCTCGCCTCGGGCCTGGCGAAGGGCTCGGACTTCGCCGGGGCGACGGGCCCGGCCTGGTGGATCATCACGGTCTGCGGCCTGCTGGTCCTGGCGGTGGGCGCGGCATCGAGCGGCCCCTGGGCCCGCTCGACGGCGGCCCGCACGGCCCGCGCCCTCGACCCCGCCACGGCCACGGCCCCGGCCGACGCCTGACGGAAAGCAGCCCGCGGGGCTAGCCGGCTACTCCTGGCAGTCGAAGTCGTCCGCGTGGGTGTCGATCCGTGCCAGCAGCCCCCGCAGCGCGACCCGCTCCCCCTCCGAGAGCGCGGCGAACAGGCCCTGCTCGACCGCGTCGAGCGCCGCGTTCGTCTTGCCCAGCGCGGTCGCTCCGGCATCCGTGATGGCCACGTTGTGGCGGCGCCGGTCGGCCGGGTCCCGGCGGCGTTCGGCCAGGCCGTCGCCCTCCAGGTCGTTCAGGATCCCCACGAGCACGCTCGGGTCCACCTCCAGCCGCTCGGCGAGCGCCCGCTGGCTGATGGGGCCTTCCTCCAGGTGCATCAGCGTCATCGCGTGCCGCGGCGTGAGCCCGGCCGCGCTGAGCGCCTTCTTCATGCGGGTCTGGGTGACCGAACCGTGCCAGGCGAGCAGCAGGCCCAGCCGCTGCGGGGGGTGCGATCCGTCCTGATCTGCCGTCATGTCCACATCGTAGCAATCAGGAAATGATTGCATTGGAGATATCGTTGATGCTATTCAATGATTCACCATCATCGACCGTTGACCATCGGAGATCATCATGTTCATCGCCTACGCCGTCGTCGGCGGGCTGCTCGCCCTCGTCCTCACCGCCTCCGCCACCCTCACGCTGCAGCGCAACGACCAGATCGTCGCCAGCATGCAGAAGGTCCAGGTCCCGGACTCCTGGCTGCCACGCCTGGCCGGACTCAAGGCCGCCGGAGCGATCGGCCTGGTCGCGGGCCTGTGGATCACCCCGCTCGGCGTGGCCGCCGCCATCGGCGTGACCCTCTACTTCGTCGGCGCGGTCATCTCCCACCTCCGCGTCAAGGACTACGAGCTCGCCCCGGCCGCCGTCCTCACCCTGGTCGCGGTCGCGGCCCTGATCCTGCGGACCCTCTCGTAACCGCCTCACACTGACGAGTGACAGATATTGAAATCTGTCACTCGTCATGCCATTCTCGTTCCATGACTACGAACGAGAACCTCACCGCAACCCCGACCCCGACGACCCCGACCGGCCGGAGCCTCGGCCGCACCGGCCCGTCCGTCTTCCCCCTCGGCCTCGGCTGCATGGGGATGTCCGCCCTCTACGGAGAGGCCGACCGCGCCGAGTCCCTCGCGACCATCCACGCCGCCCTCGACGCGGGCGTCACCCTGCTGGACACGGGCGACTTCTACGGCATGGGCCACAACGAACTGCTGATCAACGAAGCCCTGCGCACGGCGCCCGCCGCTGCCCGGGAGCAGGCGCTGACCAGCGTCAAGTTCGGCGCCCTGCGCACGGTCGAGGGCGGCTTCACCGGCTACGACGGCCGGCCGGAGGCCGTCAGGAACTTCCTGGCCTACTCGCTCCAGCGACTCGGCCGGGACCACATCGACATCTACCGGATCGCCCGCGTGGACCCGGACGTGCCGATCGAGGAGACCGTCGGCGCCATCGCCGAGGCGGTCCAGGCCGGGCACGTCCGCCACATCGGCCTCTCCGAGGTCGGCGCGGACACCCTGCGCCGGGCCGCGGCCGTGGCCCCGATCGCGGACCTCCAGATCGAGTATTCGCTGATCTCCCGCGGCATCGAGGACGAGATCCTGCCGACCGCCCGCGAACTCGGGATAGGCATCACGGCGTACGGGGTGCTCTCCCGCGGGCTGATCAGCGGCCACTTCACCCGCGACCGGGCGCTGGCCCCGGGCGACTTCCGCGGCATGAGCCCCCGCTTCCAGGGGGACAACCTCGACCGCAACCTCGACCTGGTCGACGCCCTGCGCAAGGTCGCGGAGAACAAGGGTGTGAGCGTGGCCCAGACCGCCATCGCCTGGGTGCTCTCGCGCGGCGAGGACATCGTGCCGCTGGTGGGCGCCCGGCGCCGGGACCGGCTCGCCGAGGCTCTGGGCGCCATGGAGATAGCGCTGAGCGGCGCCGACCTGGCCGCCATCGAGGAGGCCGTGCCCGCCGGCGCCGCCGCGGGCGACCGGTACCCGGCGGCCCAGATGGCCCACCTCGACAGCGAACACTGAGCTGACGGTACGGTCGTTCCATGCCACCCGCTGCTGCCGAGCCCCTGACACCCGAGCGCATCCTCGAGACCACCGAGGAGGTGCTGCGCCGCTTCGGCCCCGGCAAGGCGACGGTGGTGGACGTGGCCCGCGCCCTGGGCGTCAGCCACGGCAGCGTGTACCGGCACTTCCCGTCGAAGGCGGCGCTGCGCGAGGCCGTCACGGACCGCTGGCTCGCCAAGAGCGTCGTCATGCTGGAGGAGATCACCTCGGGGCCCGCCGAGAACGCCCCCTCCAAGCTGGAGGCGTGGCTGGAGGCCCTCTTCGAGGCCAAGCGCCACAAGGCCGGTGACGACCCCGAGCTGTTCGCCACCTACACCGTGCTGCTCGCCGAGAACAGCGGGATCGTGGACCACCACCTGACCGAGCTGATCGACCAGTTGGCCCGGATCATCGCCGAGGGCGTCGAGGCGGGCACGCTCGCCGCCGATGACGTGCCGGCCGCCGCCCGCGCGGTCTTCGATGCCAGCGGCCGCTTCCACGATCCGCAGTACGCGGCCGACTGGCTCTCGCCCACGATCTTCACGGAGTTCGAGGCGGTCACCTCGCTCATCATCCGAGGCCTGCGCACCTGACCGGAATCAGCCGGTCCGGACAGCTTGGCGATCATTTTGGGCCGAGTCGGCTTGTACATGCCATCCATATGTCCATACGGTCCCCCTACCGCACTCATCAGGCACGTTCCAGGGGGAACCTTGTCCGCCCAAGTAGCACGACCCGCACCTCCCGCACGCTCCGGCGCAGCCACGGCACTCGGCTGGATCCTGACCATCGGCCTCAACGTGGTCGCGCCGATCATCACGTACAACACGCTCGTCGACGACCACGGCTGGAGCGAGTTCTCGGCGCTGCTCGTCAGCAGCGCCTGGCCGGTGCTCGACAGCGCGATCAGCGTGGCCTGGCGGCGCAAGCTCGACGAGTTCGCCATCGTCACCCTGGTGTTCCTGGTGATCACCGCCGTGGTCTCGCTGGTCGGCGCCCACTCGGCCCGCGCCCTGCTGATCAAGGACTCGGGCGTGACCGGGCTGTTCGGGCTGCTCTGCCTGGCCACCCTGCTCGCACCGCGCCCGCTGATGTTCTACTTCGGCCGGAAGTTCGCCACCGACGGCACCCCGGAGAGCACGGCCTGGTGGAACGGCCTGTGGCAGTACGAGGGCTTCCGGACCACGATGAACCGGATGACCTTGGTCTGGGGCGTCGCGTACGTCATCGAGGCCGTCGTCCGCATCGTCCTGGCCTACACCCTGAGCACCAAGACCATGGTGACCCTCAGCCCGATCATGATCTACGGGGTGCTCGGCGCGCTGGGCGTCTGGACCGCCCTGTACGGCAAGCGGTCCAAGGCCGAGGGTGAGCGCCGCGCCGCGGCCGCGGCCGCCGCGGAGGCTTCGGCGGCCTGAGGCCGGTTCGCCGCGGAAAGACCGGTGGCCCGGTGCGCAGTGTGCGCACCGGGCCACCGGCGTTTGGAACGGGGCGGACCTAGCAGCCGAGCAGGCGGCTGCCGAGGTAGCTCTGGATCTGGTCCAGGGAGACGCGCTCCTGCTTCATGGTGTCGCGCTCGCGCACGGTCACCGCGTTGTCGTCCAGGGTGTCGAAGTCGACGGTGACGCAGAACGGCGTACCGATCTCGTCCTGGCGGCGGTAGCGGCGGCCGATGGCACCGGCGTCATCGAACTCGATGTTCCAGTTCTTGCGCAGGTCGGCGGCCAGGCCCTTGGCCTTCGGCGACAGCTTCTCGTTGCGGGACAGCGGCAGCACCGCGACCTTGACCGGCGCCAGGCGCGGGTCGAGGCGCATGACGGTGCGCTTCTCCATGACGCCCTTGGCGTTGGGGGCCTCGTCCTCGTTGTACGCGTCGAGCATGAAGGCGAGCATGGCGCGGTTGACACCGGCCGCCGGCTCGATGACGTACGGGGTGTAGCGCTCGCCAGCCTCCTGGTCGAAGAAGGTCAGGTCCTGGCCGGAGGCGGCGGAGTGCGCCTTGAGGTCGAAGTCGGTGCGGTTGGCCACGCCCTCGAGCTCGGAGAACTCGTTGCCGCCGAAGTTGAAGCGGTACTCGATGTCGGCGGTGCGCTTCGAGTAGTGGGACAGCTTCTCCTTCGGGTGCTCGTACCAGCGGATGTTCTCTTCGCGGATGCCGAGGTCGCGGTACCAGTTCCACCGCTCCTGCATCCAGTACTCCTGCCACTGCTCGTCCTCGCCCGGCTTGACGAAGAACTCCATCTCCATCTGCTCGAACTCGCGCGTGCGGAAGATGAAGTTGCCCGGCGTGATCTCGTTGCGGAAGGACTTGCCCATCTGCGCGATGCCGAACGGGGGCTTCTTGCGCGAGGCGACCTGCACGGTGGCGAAGTTGGTGAAGATGCCCTGGGCGGTCTCGGGGCGCAGGTACGCCTTGGAGCCGGTGTCCTGGGTCGGGCCGAGGTGGGTCTCCAGCATGCCGGAGAACTGCTTGGGCTCGGTGAACTGGCCCTTCACACCGCAGTTGGGGCAGTTGACGTCCGCGAGGCCGTTGGCGGGCAGGCGGCCGTGCTTGGCCTCGTACGCCTCTTCCAGGTGGTCGGCGCGGTGGCGCTTGTGACAGGAGGTGCACTCGGTCAGCGGGTCCGAGAAGGTCGCGACGTGGCCGGAAGCCACCCAGACCTCGGGGGCCAGGATCACGGACGAGTCGATACCGACGATGTCCTCACGCCCGGTGACCATCGCCTTCCACCACTGGCGCTTGATGTTCTCCTTGAGCTCGACACCGAGCGGGCCGTAGTCCCAGGCAGCCCTGGAGCCGCCGTAGATCTCACTGCAAGGGAAAACGAAGCCACGGCGCTTGCTCAGGCTGACGATGGTATCGATCTTGTCGGCGGCCACGGTGCTCTCTTCATTACGAGGACGAACGGCGAATGCCTCAGGTTACCGGCGCCCGCACCCCCCACTTCAAATCGGATACCCCTTCCACGGTCCCGGCCCGGCCCTCTCACCAGGGTTTTTGACAATCGTTTCCATCTTTGATGAAAATGGATGTCATGAACGTACGACGCCTCATACCCGCAGCCGCCCTCGCCGGAGCCGTCGCCCTCGGCGCCACGGCCCTCACCGCCTGCTCCGGAGCCAGTGCCTCTGGCGGCAAGGACGGCAAGCTCGACGTGATGGCGTCGTTCTACCCGATGCAGTTCCTCGCCGAGCAGATCGGCAAGGACCACGTGAAGGTCGACAGCCTGACCAAGCCAGGCGTCGAACCGCACGACCTGGAGATCACCCCGAAGCAGACCGCGCAGCTCGGCGAGGCCGATGTGGTCCTCTACCTCAAGAACCTGCAGCCCGCCGTCGACAAGGCCGTCGCCCAGTCCGGCGTGAAGAACGTCGTCGACGCCGCCACCCTCACCAAGCTGGAAGAGCACGCCGCCTCCGGGCACGACCACGCGGCCGAGGAGGGCCACGAGGGCGAGGCCGAGGGCCACGACCACGGCAGCGGCGAGGCCGGCGCGGACCCGCACATCTGGCTCGACCCGGTGAAGTACGCGGAGGTCGCCAAGGGCGTCGGCGCGGCCCTGGAGAAGGCCGACCCCGACCACGCCGCGGACTACAAGAAGAACACCGACGAACTCGTCGGCAAGCTGACCGCGCTGGACACCGAGTTCAAGGACGGCCTGAAGAACACGGCCACCAAGACCTTCATCACCACCCACTCCGCCTTCGGCTACCTCGCCGAGCGCTACGGCCTGGACCAGGAGGGCATCGCCGGCCTCGACCCCGAGTCCGAGCCCAGCCCGGCCCGGATCAAGGAGGTCCAGGAGATCGCGAAGAAGGAGAATGTCTCCACGGTGTTCTTCGAGACCCTGGCCAGCGACAAGACGGCCAAGACCCTCGCTGCCGACACCGGTCTGAAGACCGACGTCCTCGACCCGCTCGAGGGAATCACCGACAAGTCCCAGGGCGCTGACTACCTCGAGGTCATGCGGTCCAACCTGAAGAACCTCCAGAAGGCGCTCGGAGCCAAGTAATGACAGCAGCAGCAACGGAGGCGCGAGCCATGCAGTCCACGCCCCTGCCCGACGGGGACCACCCCGTCATATCCCTGCGCGGGGCCACGGCCTCGCTCGGCTCGCGCCCCGTGCTGCGCGGGATCGACCTCACCGTCCGCCGCGGTGAGGTCGTCGCGCTGCTCGGAGCCAACGGCTCCGGCAAGTCCACGGCCGTGCGCGCCGTGGTCGGCCAGGTCCCGCTGAGCGACGGCGCCCTGTCCCTCTTCGGTACGGACTTCAAGCGCTTCCGCGACTGGTCGCGCATCGGGTACGTCCCGCAGCGCACCACCGCCGCCAGCGGCGTCCCGGCCACGGTCCGCGAGGTCGTCTCCTCCGGCCGTCTCGCCCGCTCCCGCTTCGGCCTCCTGCGCAAGGCCGACAAGGCCGCCGTCGAGCGGGCCCTGGCCCTGGTCGACATGGGCACGCACGCCGACGCCTCGGTGAGCGCCCTCTCCGGCGGCCAGCACCAGCGCGTCCTCATAGCCCGGGCGCTCGCCGTCGAGCCCGAACTCCTGATCATGGACGAGCCGATGGCCGGCGTGGACCTGGCCAACCAGGAGGTCCTCGCGAACGCCCTGCGCGAGCAGGTCGCCGTCGGCGCCACCGTCCTGCTCGTCCTGCACGAGCTGGGCCCGCTGGAGCCCCTGATCGACCGCGCCGTCGTCCTGCGCGACGGCTGCGTCGTCCACGACGGCCCGCCCCCGGAGGCCGTGGGCCAGCACGCCCTCCCCGGCCACGACCACGTACACCCCCACGCGGCGCACGACGCCGAGCCCCTGCGGACGGGACTGCTGAGCTGATGGACCTCCTGAACTACGCCTTCATGCAGCGGGCCCTGATCGCCGCCGCGCTGGTCGGCATCACGGCTCCCGCCATCGGTACGTACCTCGTCCAGCGCCGCCAGGCCGTCATGGGCGACGGCCTCGGCCACGTCGCCATGACCGGTGTCGCCCTCGGTTTCGTGCTCAACACCAGCCCGGTGTGGATGGCCACCCTGGTCGCCGTGGTCGGCGCCGTCGGCATGGAGCTGATCCGCTCCCGCGGCAAGACCAGCGGGGACGTCGCGCTCGCCATGCTCTTCTACGGCGGCCTGGCCGGCGGCGTGATGATCATCAGCGCCGGGGGCGGCTCCACGGCCCGGCTCCTCAGCGCCATGTTCGGCTCGATCACCGCCGTCGCCGCGGAGGACGTCACCGCGATGGCGCTCCTCGCCGCCTTCGTCCTCGCCGTCACCATCGGCCTGCGCAGGCAGCTCTTCGCGGTCTGCCAGGACGAGGAGTTCGCCCGGGTCACCGGCCTGCCCGTACGCGCCCTGAACCTGCTGATCGCGGTCACCGCCGCGGTAACCGTCACCGTCGCCATGCGCATCGTGGGCCTGCTGCTGGTCAGCGCCATGATGGTGATCCCGGTCGCGGCCGCCCAGCGGCTCACCCGCGGTTTCGCCGCCACTCTGGGCCTGGCCATCGCCATCAGCCTCACCGTCTCCGTGACCGGCACCGCGGCCACCTACTACATCAACGTGCCGTCGGGCGCCACGATCGTGCTGCTCGCGATCGGCGTCTTCATGGTGCTGACGGCCCTGTCGACCCCGCTGGCCCGGCGCCGCGCCAAAGCCGCCCGTGCGGCCGAGGAGGTCTGCACGCGGGACGATGTGAAGGTCTAGCGGGCTGGCACAATGGCGGCAGGCCGATACGAGGAGGAACCGGTGGCGACTGCGCCTGGCGAGATGAATACCGCGCCAGTACGAGGACGATCCACCCGGCAGCGGGCCGCCGTGGCGGCGGCGCTGGACGAGGTGGACGAGTTCCGCAGCGCCCAGGAGCTCCACGACATGCTCAAGCACCGTGGCGACTCCGTGGGCCTGACCACGGTGTACCGCACCCTCCAGTCGCTCGCGGACGCCGGCGAGGTCGACGTCCTGCGCACCAGCGACGGCGAGTCCGTCTACCGCCGCTGCTCCACCGGCGACCACCACCACCACCTGGTCTGCCGCAAGTGCGGCAAGGCCGTCGAGGTGGAGGGCCCGGCCGTGGAGAAGTGGGCGGAGTCCATCGCGGCCGAGCACGGCTACGTGAACGTGGCCCACACGGTGGAGATCTTCGGCACCTGCGCCGACTGCGCGGCCGCCGCCTCCTAGAGCCTCTTCAGGTTCTCGCCGAGGATCTCCCGCACGCGGTGGAGCCCCGGCCCGGCCGCGACGGCCGCCCGGCCGTGCTCCACCGCCTGACCAGTCGTGTTCATGGCGGCAGAGCCCACTGCCCGGCTCAGCCGGTGGGGGCCTCGGGCTGGTTCGGGACGGCGCCGCCGAAGCGGCGGTCGCGCTGCGCGTACTCCAGGCAGGCCGCCCAGAGGTTGCGGCGGTCGAAGTCCGGCCACAGCACGTCCTGGAAGACCATCTCGGCGTACGCGCTCTGCCAGATCAGGTAGTTGGACGTGCGCTGCTCGCCGCTGGGCCGCAGGAACAGGTCCACGTCCGGCATGTCCGGGTAGTACATGTACTTCGCGAAGGTCTTCTCGTTGACCTTCGACGGGTCCAGCCGGCCGGCGGCGACATCGCGGGCGATGGCCTGCGCCGCGTCCGCGATCTCCGCGCGGCCGCCGTAGTTCACGCAGAAGTAGAGGGTCATCGCGTCGTTGTCGACGGTCTGCTCCTGGGCCACCTGGAGCTCCTGGACCACCGACTTCCACATCTTCGGCATGCGGCCGACCCAGCGGATGCGGATGCCCAGCTCGTTCATCTCGTCGCGGCGGCGGCGGATGACATCGCGGTTGAAGTTCATCAGGAAGCGGACCTCGTCGGGCGAGCGCTTCCAGTTCTCCGTCGAGAAGGCGTACAGGGACAGGTTCTTGACGCCCATCTCCAGGCAGCCCTTGAGCACGTCGAGGACGACGCCCTCGCCGACCTTGTGCCCCTCGGTGCGCGGCAGACCGCGCTCCTTGGCCCAGCGGCCGTTGCCGTCCATGACGACCGCGACGTGGTTCGGGACGAGCTCGCCGGGGATCTTCGGCGGGCGCTCACCGGACGGGTGCGGCTCGGGAACCTTGTACTCGCGGCGAGAGCGTCCCAGAATCCCGCGTCGTGCCATGTGCCCAGCTCCTATTTCTCGACGTATCGCAGGGAGCGTAGCCCGCGCTCCAGATGCCAGTGCAGGTAGGCCGAGACCAGCCCGCTGCCCTCCCGCACGTGACGCGCCTCGCACGCGTCGGCATACCCCCAGTCACCCGTCAGCAGGGCGCTGAGCAAGGCGATGGCCTCCGACGAGGGTACGACGCTGCCGGGCACCCGGCAGTCCCCGCATATGACCCCGCCCGCGGCGACGGAGAAGTGCCGGTTGGGGCCGTGGATCCCGCACTTCGCGCAGTCCTCGAAGCTGGGCGCGTAGCCGTTGACGGCGAGGGAGCGCAGCAGGAAGGCGTCGAGGATGAGGTTGGGTTCGTGTTCGCCGCGCGCGAGCGTGCGCAGGGCGCCGACGAGCAGCAGGTACTGCTGCACGTTGGGTTCGCCCTCGTTCTCGGTGAACCGCTCGGCGGTCTCCAGCATCGCGGTGCCGGCGGTGTAGCGGGCGTAGTCGGTGACGATGCCGTTGCCGTACGGGGCGATGATCTCGGTCTGCGTGCAGAGCGGGAGGCTGCGGCCGATCAGCTCGCTGCCGCGGGCGAAGAACTGCACGTCGGCATGGGAGAAAGGTTCCAGCCGTGCGCCGAACTTGGACTTCGTGCGCCGCACCCCGCGGGCGACGGCCCGCACCCGGCCGTGGCCGCGGGTGAGCAGGGTGATGATGCGGTCCGCCTCACCCAGCTTCTGGGTGCGCAGCACGATGCCGTCGTCGCGGAACAGACTCATGGACCCATTGTCGCCTGTGCGGGCGCGACGACGGCCCTCCGTCCGGACCCGGGTCCGGACGGAGGGCCGTCACCCCTTGGGAGGGCTCAGGAGGCGGGCTTCGCCGCTTCGTCCGAGTCGGTCTTCTCCGCGCCGGCGGTTGCCGCGACCGCGACGCCGACGGCGGCCTCGGCCACCGTTTCCGCGTCGTCGGCGGGCTCCGCCCCGGTCTCCGCGGCCGTCTCTACCGTCTCGGCCTTCTCGGCTTTCTCGGCCTTCTCGGGTGCCGCTTCGGCCTCGGCCGGGGCGGACGCCTGGGCGGGCAGCGCGACCTGGGGGCCGTGCGCGTCGTCCTTGGCGAGGCCGTTGAAGATCAGGTTGAGCACGATCGCGGCCGTGGCACCGAGCGTCACACCACTGTTGAGGAGCGAGGAGAGGTCCGCGTTCATGTGGTCCTTGAAGAGGACCGGGACCGTGGCGGGGAGCAGCGCGAAGGCCAGGGAGACACCCACGACCAGCGCGTTCTTCTCCTCCTTCAGGTCGACCTTGGCCAGGGTCTGGATACCGGCCAGGGCCACCATCGCGAACATCACGGTCGCGGCGCCGCCGAGGACCCCGTGCGGGACGGCGGCGACGATCGCGGCGGCCTTGGGGATCAGCCCGAGCAGGATCATGAAGACGCCCGCTGCGACCACGACGAACCGGCTCTTGACCTTGGTCATGCGGACCAGGCCGACGTTCTCGGCGAAGGCGACGTACGGGAAGGAGTTGAGGACACCGCCGAGGGCGGTCGCGGCGCCGTCGGCACGCAGGGCGCGGGCCACGGTCTCGCTGTCGATGTCCTTGCCGACGATGTCGCCGACGGCGTAGGTGTCACCGGTCGTCTCGACCATGGTGATCAGCATGACGATGAGCATCAGCAGGATCGGGAACCAGGCGAACTTCGGTGCTCCGTAGTGGAACGGGGTGGTGATGCCGATCCAGTCCGACTTGGTGACGTCGCCGAACTTGGCGTCGCCGAGCAGGAAGGCGACGGCGGTGCCGCCTACCAGGCCGAGCAGGATGGAGATGCTGGAGAGGAACGGCTTGCCGAGCTTCATCAGGACGAGGATGAAGAGCATGGTGCCGCCGGCGTAGGCGAAGTTCTTCGGGTCGCCGAAGTCGGGGGTGCCGAGGCCACCCGCGGCGTCGTTCAGGCCGACGGGGATCAGCACGATGCCGAGGACCGTGATCACCGTGCCGGTGACGACCGGCGGGAACAGCCTCATGACCATGCGGAAGGCCTTGGGGGGCAGCCAGGCGAAGGCAAAGGTGGCGATACCGGCAGTGATGACCGCGCCGTAGATGACGAGCAGGCCCGCCGTCCCGCCGCCGGCCCCGAGCCCGATGGCGATCATCGGGGACACCGCGGTGAAGGTGACGCCCTGGATCAGCGGCAGTCGCGCACCGATCCGGCCGATGCCCCACGCCTGGATGATCGAGGCGATACCGCAGGTGAACAGGTCGGCGTTGATCAGGTAGACCAACTGCTCGGTGCTGAGGCCGAGGGCGCCGCCGACGATGATCGGAACGATCACCGCGCCGGCGTAGAAGGCGAGTACGTGCTGGAAGCCGTACAGCGCAAGCTTGGGGAGGGGGAGCACCTCGTCGACCGGATGGGTGCTCTGCTCTCCACTTGTGGAAAGCCGGGCGGCGACACGTGCCATCTCTGCCTTGCCCTTCAAAGAGGTAGGTAACTGAGAGGAGATCTGGTCATCCCCGGGCGGAGTGGGTCGCTATCCCGTTGATCCGCCGGGGTTGTCAGTACGTTCACGCTTATGTGCATCGAAGCCGCTCTGTGTTAACGGCGTCGTTTTGGCGTGTGACCGGAATTGAACGCCTGTGGGGGGCTTCACAGATATCGTCGACTGCTACAAATTGTTGACTCTCGGAACAGTCCGATCTGTAGGTTTCTCCAGTGGTGCGGCACAACCTGGAGGTGTACGTGCGGAGCCCCTCGGAAGCGGCCGATCCGACTGCGCGTCCGCGAAGCGCACCGAGCCTGACCTGCGAAGACGGGGTTCACTGTCGTTCGGATCAGCGAAGTCGAAGTACTCGCTCCGAGCGTCCACCTGATGGACTGATCGTGTGTGGACCATGTGATTCCGGCGTTCACAGGACGTTCACGAGACCCGAAAAGGACCCTGCGAGGCCGGATCGTTACCTCCCACCCGGCCACTTTCGGACGGATCCGCTCCGCTCAGCGGGACCCGGCGTCCGGCACGCCAAAACGCCCGAGCCCCAGAGGGCTCGGGCGTCACCGCGCGGGATTGGCCGATTACGGCGCGCGCACCGCCGACAGCAGCCGGGCCACGTCGTCGGCGTCGATCCGCAGCGCCGCGCCGATGGTGGAGAGCACCTCACGCTCGGCCGGGATGTACGGACCGTCCGCGAGCGCGATACGGGCCCCCTGGAGCAGCACCGACTCCCGGCCCGGACCCGCCAGGTGCGGAGCCAACGGCTCCAGGGCCTCGTGGAGCTCTATCGACAGCGCCGCCCCGCAGCACTCCGGTACGTCGTACAGCCCGAGCCGCCCCTCGTCGCTGGCCAGCGCCTCCACGAGGGACTCCAGCTGCCCCTCGGTGCAGTCCTGGAACCCCGCGGTCCGTACGGCGTGCACGGCGGCCTCCAGCGCGCTGCGCGAGGCCGTCCCGCCCGCGGCGAGCACGGCCAGCGCCACCGTGTGCACGGCGTCGCGCAGCATCGCGGTGAAGCGGGTGGTCGTGAGGTGGTCCAGGACGTCGGTGGCGAACCGCTCCCGGCAGGCCTGGCACTCGACGACGGGCCCGGCGCTCCCGCGCGGCAGCAGCGGCACGCCGAGGACGGTGAAGCGGCGGCGCCCGGTACGCCGGCGGTAGTTGCGGTCTCCACCACAGGCGGGGCAGAAGAACTCCCCGTCGCCCACAGTGCTCCAGGTGGTACGGATGCCCCAGACCATCAGCTTCCGGCCGTCCCCACCCCGAACTGGCAGCACGTCGCACCTCCGTAACCGTCCGGCAGCACCGCCGGGTTGGCGTGATGTTAGCCACATCGGTGAGGATGCGTCAGTCGTGCGACAAGACAACATGCCGCGGCGGCGGGACTTGGCCGATCTGTGCCCCCCGCTGTCCTGCGGTTTCAGCGAAGGGTCGGCCCTGTGAACGAGAAGTCCTGTCTGGTGACCGGCGCCGCGAGCGGGATCGGCCGTGCCACGGCCCTGCTCCTGGCCCGCTCGGGGGCCCGGGTGACCGCGTCCGACATCAGTACCCCCGGGCTCGACTCCCTGCGCGCCCAGCTGGCCGGAGAGGGCCACCAGGTCACCACGGTGCACGCTGACGTCTCCGATCCCGAGGCCGGCCGCGGAATGGTCCGGGCCGCCGTGGAGGCGTACGGGAGGCTGGACGTGGCCGTGGCGAACGCCGGGGTGCTCCCCCTGTCGGACGTATGCGAGACCACTCCCGAGAACTGGGACCACGTCATGGCGGTGGACGGCCGGGGCATGTTCCTGACCTGCAAGTACGCCATCGAGGCCATGAGCGCGCAGGATCCGCCCGGCGGGGCGCTGGTCTGCGTCTCGTCGATCTCGGGGGTCGCCGGCCAGGCCCGGCAGGCGGCGTACGGGCCCGCGAAGTTCGTGGCGTCGGGGCTGACCAAACACCTGGCGGTGGAGTGGGCCGCGCGGGGCATCCGCGTCAACGCGGTGGCCCCGGGCACCATCCGAACGGAGCGGGTGGCCGCCCTGGGCGACGAGCCGGGCGGGCCGGAGTACCTGGCGGAGATGGAGCGGGCGCACCCCATGGGCCGACTCGGCGAGCCCGAGGAGGTGGCCCGGGTCATCGCCTTCCTGGCCTCGGACGCGGCCTCGTTCGTGACCGGAGTGGTCCTGCCGGTGGACGGCGGCTACCTGGCCCGCTGAGCGGCCCGGGGGAACGCCGGAGCCCCTGTCCCTCCGGCAGGAGGGACAGGGGCCCGCGGGGTGACTAGCGGCCCGCGCGGTTGACGGCGGAGATGACCGCCTTCAGGGAGGCGCGGGTGGTGTTGGCGTCGATGCCGATGCCCCACAGGACGCGGCCGTCGATCGCGCACTCGATGTACGAGGCGGCCACGGCGGAGGCGCCCTCGCTCATCGTGTGCTCGGTGTAGTCCAGCAGGCGGGCGTCGACGCCGATGCCGGCCAGCGCGTCGAAGAAGGCCGAGATCGGACCGTTGCCGGTGCCGTTCAGGACCGTCTCCACACCGTCCACGACCGCCTCGACGGTCAGCGTGTCCGTGCCGTCCTTGTCCGTGGCCGTCGAACCGGAGCGCAGCTGGATGCGGCCCCACGGGTTCTCGGGGTTGGGCAGGTACTCGTCCGAGAAGACGTCCCAGATCGCCTTCGGCGTGACCTCGCCGCCCTCGGAGTCCGTCTTGGCCTGGATGATCCGCGAGAACTCGATCTGCATGCGGCGCGGCAGGTCCAGCTTGTGGTCGTTCTTCAGGACGTACGCGATGCCGCCCTTGCCGGACTGCGAGTTGACCCGGATGACGGCCTCGTAGGAGCGGCCGACGTCCTTCGGGTCGATGGGCAGGTACGGGACCGCCCACTCGATCTCGTCGACGGTCTTGCCCTGGGCGGCCGCGTCGGCCTCCATGGCGTCGAAGCCCTTCTTGATGGCGTCCTGGTGGGAGCCGGAGAAGGCGGTGTAGACCAGGTCGCCCGCGTAGGGGTGGCGCGGGTGGACCTCCATCTGGTTGCAGTACTCGCTGGTGCGGCGGATCTCGTCGATCTGCGAGAAGTCGATCTGGGGGTCGATGCCCTGCGAGAACAGGTTCATGCCCAGCGTGATCAGGTCGACGTTGCCGGTGCGTTCGCCCTGGCCGAACAGGCAGCCCTCGATGCGGTCGGCGCCGGCCATCATGGCCAGCTCGGCGGCGGCGACGGCGGTGCCGCGGTCGTTGTGCGGGTGCACGGAGATGCAGATGTGCTCGCGGCGGGTCAGGTTGCGGGCCATCCACTCGAAGCGGTCCGCGTGGGTGGACGGCGTCGAGCGCTCCACGGTGGCGGGCAGGTTCAGGATGATCTCGCGGCCCTCGCCCGGCTGCCAGACGTCGCAGACGGCCTCGCAGACCTCCAGGGCGAAGTCCAGCTCGGTGTCCGTGAAGATCTCGGGGCTGTACTGGTAGCCGAAGACGGTCTCGTCGCCCAGCAGCTTCTCGGCGTACTCCATGACCAGGCGGGTGCCGTCGACGGCGATCTGCTTGATCTGCTCCTTGGAGCCGCGGAAGACGACCTTGCGGAAGGTCGGGGCGGTGGCGTTGTACATGTGCACGGTGGCGCGCTTGGCGCCGACCAGCGACTCGACCGTCCGCTCGATCAGGTCCTCACGGGCCTGGGTCAGTACGGAGATGGTGACGTCGTCCGGGATCGCGCCCTCTTCGATGATGGAGCGCACGAAGGCGAAGTCGGTCTCACCGGAGGACGGGAATCCGACCTCGATCTCCTTGTAGCCCATGCGCACCAGCAGGTCGAACATCTCGCGCTTGCGGGCGGGGGTCATCGGGTCGATCAGCGACTGGTTGCCGTCGCGCAGGTCGGTGGACAGCCAGCGCGGGGCCTTGGTGACGCGGGCGTTCGGCCAGGTGCGGTCCGGGATGTCCACCTGCTCGTACCGGCCGTACTTGTGGATCGGCATCCCGGAGGGCTTCTGGGTGTGGGTCGCGTTCGTGATGGGCGTGGGGCGACCGACAAAAGTGTGCTGGCTCATGACGTTGGGCTCCTCGCGTGTCCGCGTGTAGTTCGCTGAACGGCCGACATCGGTCGTAAAAACCGCAACACCAAACTCCGCGGGGAGGGGGTCGGCCTACGACTACAGACCCTCGCCGCGGCAGCTAAGGAGAAGCAGCCCGAAACGCATGATGGACCGAGCCTAACCGAGCCGCGCCGTAATGCGAGGACCTGTTCAGTATGCAAGACCCGATGTCCGATTTGCCCTGAATGTGAGCTACGCCTCGTTCCCTCCGAGGAGGTCCGGCCGATCCGTCAACCTCGCGTCATCGCTTTCGGACAACCGAATGAATCATGGTTGCAGGTAGTGACACCGGCATGACCCACTGCCACATTGCCGGGCATGGATGCCTCCCACAGCCACCGTCAGCCCGCCTTTCACCCCGTCTTCTGCACCGTCGTGCCGCCCCACCTGCTCGACAAGGCCGCCCTCTCCGGCGACTCCCGGCGCGCCGATCTCGCACAGCGCACCCTCGAACGCGACTCCCTCCTGCGCACCCGGCGCCGGGTCACCGCCGTCCGCGGCATCGCGGCCACGCTCGCGGCGCCCGCTCCGGACGCCTCCGACGATCCGCGCCGGACCATCTACGACGCCCAGCACCGCACGCGGCTGCCCGGGAAGAAGGTGCGCGGGGAGGGTGGCGAGGCGAGCAAGGACGCGACCGTCAACCGCGCTTACGCCGGGCTCGGGGCCACGTACGAGCTGTTCCTGAAGGGCTTCGGACGGCGGTCGATCGACGACGCCGGGCTCGCGCTGGACGCGAGCGTCCATTACGGCGAGGACTACAACAACGCCTTCTGGGACGGGCAGCAGATG
This sequence comes from Streptomyces sp. NPDC048337, assembly GCF_043201175.1. Taxonomy (NCBI): domain Bacteria; kingdom Bacillati; phylum Actinomycetota; class Actinomycetes; order Kitasatosporales; family Streptomycetaceae; genus Streptomyces; species Streptomyces sp. NPDC048337. The sequence goes on along the minus strand of NZ_JBICYR010000006.1, from coordinate 107,495 downwards.
GTCTTCGGCGACGGGGACGGGGACCTCTTCCTCGACTTCACCGTGTCGGTGGACGTCATCGGGCACGAGCTGACCCACGGGGTCACCCAGTACACGGCGAACCTGAACTACCACGGGCAGTCCGGCGCGCTGAACGAGTCGATGTCGGACGTCTTCGGCTCGCTGATCAAGCAGTACTCGCTGGAGCAGACGGCGGACCAGGCCGACTGGCTGATCGGCGCCGGGCTGCTCGGACCCAACGTCACCGGGGTCGCGCTGCGCTCGATGAAGGCGCCGGGGACGGCGTACGACGACGACGAGCTCGGCAAGGACCCGCAGCCGGCGACCATGGACGACTACGTGGACACCCCGCGCGACAACGGCGGGGTGCACATCAACTCCGGCATCCCGAACCACGCCTTCTACGTGGTGGCGACCGAGCTGGGCGGCAAGGCCTGGGAGCGGGCCGGGCAGATCTGGTACGACGCTCTGACCGGCGGGGAGCTGGGTTCGAACGCCGACTTCGCGGACTTCGCCCGGCTGTCCACGGCGGCCGCCGTCGCGCGGTACGGAGACGGAGGCGCGGAACACCTGGCCCTTCAGAAGGCGTGGTCGGCGGTGGGAGTCCCGCTCGCTGGGTAGAGGGCACGCATGCGGATTCAGGTGGTACGGACGGGTGGTTTCGCGGGCATCGAGCGCCGGGCCGAGGTGGACACCTCGGGCCGGCCCGACGAGGCCGAGTGGAAGGCCCTGGCACAGCTCGCGCTGCGGCCCGGTCCGCCGGGGCATTCGGCGGCGGGAGTGCGGGACGGGTTCTCGTACCGGATCACGGTGGACGGGCGGACGGTGTCCTGCCACGACCCGCACCTCTCGGACGCGCAGCGGGCGCTGATCTCGCGCGTTCTGAAGGAAGGAGCCTGACCGAGGGCGTCCTTAAAGAAGGTGCCCGACCAGCGCCGTTTTGCTTGGATGCCCGGATGACTACGATCTTGGACACGCTGGAGCGGTACTACGACACGGTGCCTCGGGTGGGCGGGGCGCGGGCCGAGGACTTCGGGCCGCTGACCCTCTTCGTCCAGGAGGGCACGGGCTGGCAGTACTACGCGCGGCCCGCGCTCGACGCCGGCCGCGACGCGACGGCGGCCGATGTGGAGCGCGTCCTGGCCCGGCAGCGGGAGCTGAAGGTCCCCGAATCCTTCGAGTGGGTGGCCGAAACCAGCCCCTCGCTCCGGGCCGCGGTGGAGGCGGCCGGGCTGCGGGTCCACGCGCACCCGCTGATGGTGCTGGACACCGAGGCGGTACGCCGCCCCGCGCATCCGGAGGTGCGCCTGCTCGGGGCGGACGATCCACTGCTGACGGCGGCGGTGTCGGTCCCGGCCCTGGCCTTCGGGGACCCGGGGACGGCCGTCGGCGAGGCCGGTCCGGCGGAGCTGGCGGCGAAGATGGCCGAGCCGTCGGCGGAGGAGGGCAGGGCCCGGGTCTCCGGGAAGCTCGCGTCGGGCACCACCGCCCTGGCGGCGGCCGTACGGGACGGCGTCGTGCTGTGCGCGGGCCAGTACAACCCGGTCGGGGACGTCGCCGAGGTGGTGGGCGTCGGCACCCTCCCGGCCGCGCGCCGCCAGGGCCTGGCCCTCGGGGTCACCGCGGCCCTGGTCGCCGACGCCCTCGCGCGCGGCGCCCGTACGGTCTTCCTCTCGGCGGGCGACGGGGACGTGGCCCGCATCTACTCCCGCGCCGGCTTCCGCCGCGTGGCGACGGCCCTGATCGCGGAGCCGCCGGCCCAGCCGGGGGCGTGAGCGCGCGTACGGGCCCCGGGCCGGCCCGGGGCCCGTACGCGCGAGAGGATCAGAATCCGAGCTTGCGCAGCTGCTTGGGGTCGCGCTGCCAGTCCTTGGCGACCTTCACGTGCAGGTCGAGGAAGACCGGGGTGCCGAGCAGCGCCTCGATGTGCTTGCGCGACTTCATCCCGACCTCCTTCAGGCGGGCGCCCTTCGGGCCGATGATGATGCCCTTCTGGCTCGGCCGCTCGATGTACACGTTGGCGTGGATGTCGAGCAGCGGCCGGTCGGCCGGGCGGTTCTCGCGCGGGATCATCTCCTCGACGACGACGGCGATGGAGTGCGGGAGCTCGTCCCGGACGCCCTCCAGCGCGGCCTCGCGGATCAGTTCCGCGACCATGACCATCTCGGGCTCGTCGGTGAGGTCGCCCTCCGGGTAGAGCGGCGGGCTCTCCGGCAGCAGCGGCGCGATCAGGTCTGCCAGCAGCTGGACCTGGGCGTCGCCGACCGCCGAGACGGGCACGATCTCGGCCCACTCGATGCCGAGCTCCTCGCCCAGCTGGTGGATCGCGAGGAGCTGCTCGGCGAGCTGCTTGGACTCGACCAGGTCGGTCTTGGTCACGATGGCGATCTTGGGGGTCTTCTTGATCCCCGCGAGCTCCTTCGCGATGAACTTGTCGCCGGGGCCGAGCTTCTGGTCGGCCGGCAGGCAGAAGCCGATGACGTCGACCTCGGCCCAGGTGGTCCGCACGACGTCGTTGAGGCGCTCGCCGAGCAGCGTGCGGGGCTTGTGCAGACCCGGCGTGTCGACGAGGACGAGCTGGGCGTCGGGGCGGTGCACGATGCCGCGGACGGTGTGGCGGGTGGTCTGCGGCCGGTTGGAGGTGATCGCGACCTTGGTGCCCACGAGTGCGTTGGTGAGGGTCGACTTCCCCGCGTTGGGGCGGCCGACGAAGCAGGCGAAGCCCGCACGGTGCGGGGCGGTGGACTCGGGGGAACGATCGCTCATACGGGCCATTCTCCCCGATGCGACTCCCAGCGCCGACCAGGCCGCGGCGGCGAGGGCCGCCCCGCCCGCGAGGAGGGGTGCGAGGCGGGGGTGCGCGGCATAGGCGGCACTGCCCTGAGCTGTGGTTCCGTCGGCCCGGGCGCGTACGGTCAGCTCCGCCCACTCCGCGGCCGGCGGGCCGTCCCAGGCGGCCTTGAGCCGGACTTCCTGGCCCGGCAGCAGTTCGGCGGGGAGCCCGGTGAGCTCGCGGCCGCCGCCGGGCAGGGGGCGGCCGAGCGCGCCGGTGGCGGTGAGGGTGGCGTGGGGGCGGAGGGTGACGTTGCCGATGTTGTGGAGCGTGTACGAGACCTCGGCGCCGGTGGCCAGGACGTCCCGTACGGCGAGGGCGGGGGCGGTGGGGCCGGTCACCCGCAGGTACACGCGGGCGGCGACGGCCTGCCGGACCCCGAGCCCCTGGGGCATGACGGCCTCCCCCGTGTCCTCCAGGGCCACGATGGCGCCGGGGTGGTCGCCGGGTTCCGCCCGGTCGGGGACGGTGAGGCTGAAGGCGACGGTGGCCGCGGCCCGGGCCGGTACGGTAACCCGCTCGCGGTCGAGGCTCGCCCAGGCGGCGGTGGCCCGGCGGGGCTCGTCGGGGCCGCGGACGGCGAAGCCGCCGTCGCGGGGGGTGTTGTAGGCGTCGGCGGCGTAGAGGCGGAAGGTGCGGGGGCGGTCGGTGCGGTTGGTGACGGTGACGGAGTCGGTGACGGTCTGGCCGGGGGCGGCGGCGAGGTAGAAGTACGGCCGCTGGCCGACGGTGTTGGCGACGGGCAGAACGGACCACTGCCCGTTGTCCGCGGCCCTCGCCGGCCCGGCCGCCCCGAGCCAGACCCCGGCGAGCGCGGCCCCCACGACGAGCAGCCCCCTCCCGAGCCGGGCCACCGCTGCGCGGGGCCCGTCCAGCCCGCCCGGCGTTTGAGGGCACGGGCGTGGAGCGCCCGTACGGGGTCTGGGGCGGAGCCCCGGGGAACGGTGGAAGGGCGGGCAGGGGACCGCCCACAACACGGTCACGACAGGGTCAGCGTCAGGACCGCCGTGTACGAACCCGGCGGCGTGTACGGCGGCACGCGCAGGGTGACGGCGGCGTCCACCGTGAACGTGCCGCCGACCAGCGCCGCGTCCGGCGTGGAGGCCAGCACCGCCCCCTCCGCCCCCACCGCTCCCGCACTGCCCGCCGCGCACGCGCTGGGGCTGCCCGCCGCGGCCACGCACACCGGCGTCCACGACAACGCGCCCGCCGGGATCCGCACCCCGCCCGGCCCCGTGAAGTCGCTGACCTTGCCGATCAGCGACCACCCGGCCGGACCCCCGCGCGCGTCCTTGACCGTGACGGTGCCGATCCGGCCGGGGGCGGCGCCGCCGTCGCCGTAGGGGACCGCCCCCAGGGCGATGTCCTCGCCCGTCTGCGTCATGCCCAGCGCGCCCGGCTCGACGGTGGCGGTGACCTTCTGCGTGCCCGGCGGCAGCGGCGCGGCGTCGACGACCGTGTACGCGGCCGGGCCCGAGCCCCGCGTCGCCGACCAGGCCGCGCCCTCGTAGGCGACCACCGCGGTGGTGGCCTTGTCGGTGACCGGCAGTTCGGCCAGGACCACCCCCAGCGGGTCCGCGGTGGCGGCCACCCGGTCGGCGGTCTCGGCGGCGCCCGCCCGGGCGGCCACGGTCACCGTGGCGCCCGGGGTGAATCCGGCGGCGGTGACCCTGAGCTCGGCGCCCGGTTTTCCGTAGGCCGCCGCGAGCGCCACGCTGCGCAGGTTGGCCGTGGGCAGCGGGGTCGCGGTGAGGCGTTCGGAGACGGGGGTCCCGGTGGCCTGGCAGGTGGTGTCCAGGTCCAGCAGGTGGCTGGTGTGCAGGGTGTAGCCGCCGGGGGCCAGGGTGATCGCGCCGGGCGCGGTGACCTTGAAGGTGCCGGTCATGGTGACGGCCGGGAGGACCGCGCCCGCCTGGACCGGCTCGTTGCGCTTGGCACCGACGACGGTGAGCTCGCCGCTCTGCGCGCCCGCCAGCAGGACCCGCCCGGTCGGGGTCAGCACGTCGGCGGGGAGCTCGCCGCCGACGGGGTTCACGGCGGGGGTCCCGACCACCTGGTAGGTGACGGTGACGGTGTCACCGACCTGCGGGGCCGGATCGTCGACGGTGATCCGCGCCGTGGTCGGGCCGTCGGCGGGCGGGAGTCCGGCCTCCTGGGGCGGCAGGCAGTGCGTCGGGAAGGTCACCTGCCCCGGGGGTGTGTCCCCGTCCGCGGCGGCGGGTGCGCTCAGCGCGCCCCCGGTCGCGGCCGCGAGCACCGCCATGCCGACGGCCGCCGGCCACCTCCTGCTGCGCGCCCCTGTTCGCACTGCCCGCCCCCTGGGTTCCGTCCCGCCGACAGGGGGCCATTCACGAGCGGGCGGCGGGAGAAGTCAATGCACGGGCCCGGCATCAACTGATGGCCCATCAGGAGATGGCAGGGTGCCGGCACCGTTGCCCGCCTTGAAGGTGCGGCGGTAGGCGGTCGGGCTGACGCCCAGCGCCGCCTGCACGTGCTTGCGCAGCGACTGGGCCGTCCCGAAACCGGTCTCCCGCGCCACCTGCTCCATCGGCAGATCCGTCTGCTCCAGCAACTGCCGCGCCCGCTCCACCCGCTGGCGGGTGATCCACTCCCCCGGGCTGACCCCCGACTCCTCCCGGAACCGGCGTGTGAAGGTCCGTACCGACACGGCCTCCTGCCGGGCCAGGTCGCTCAGGCGCAGCGGCTCGTGCAGCCGGTCCAGCACCCACGCGCGGGCCGCCGTGGTGCTGGCCAGTTGCGGCTCCGGCACCGGACGCTCGATGAACTGCGCCTGCCCGCCGTCCCGGTGCGGCGGTACGACGGTCCGCCGGGCCACGTCGTTGGCGACGGCCGCGCCGTGGTCGCGGCGCACGATGTGCAGGCACAGGTCGATGCCGGCGGCGACACCGGCGGAGGTCAGCACGTCCCCGTCGTCGGTGTAGAGCACGCCCGCGTCGACCCGTACGGCCGGGAAGAGCCCCTGGAAGTGCTCGGCGTAGGCCCAGTGGGTGGTGGCCCGGTGGCCGTCCAGGTATCCGGCCGCGGCCAGCACGTAGCCGCCGGTGCAGATGGAGACCAGCCGGGTGCCGGGCCGGATGTGCGTGAGGGCCGCCGCGAGCTCGGCGGTCAGCGTGCCGTGCTCGTGGACCGGGCCCAGCTCGTGCGAGGCCGGCACCACCACGGTGTCGGCCGTGGCCAGCAGCTCCGGGCCGTGCTCGACGTGGACCGCGAAGTCGGCGTCCGTGCGCACCGGCCCGGGGGCGAGTCCGCAGGTGAGGATCTCGTACAGCGGCCGCCCGGCCGGATCCTTGGCGCGGCCGAAGATCCGGTGCGGGATGCCGAGCTCGAAGGGGAGCAGCCCGGTGAGGGCGAGGACGACGACCCGATGTGGTTCCATGGCCCGATCATATCGATGCATGACAGTCAGGCCACTGTTCGTACGGGGCCTGCCGGCCGGAAGCTGTCCCCGTGACCCAGACAGCACCCACCACCACAGCGGGCCCGCGCGCCCCCCGCCAGGCAGGCCGCGTCCACCGCGCCTGGTTCGCCGCGGCCGTCGCCTTCGTGACGATCATCGGCGCCGCCGCCTTCGCCTCCCTGCCCGGACTGCTCATCGAGCCGCTGCACGAGGAATTCGACTGGTCCCGCGGCACGATTGGCTTCGCCGTCTCCGTCAATCTCGCGCTCTACGGGCTCACCGCCCCCTTCGCCGCCGCGCTGATGGACCGCTTCGGCATCCGGAAGGTCGTGGCGCTGGCCCTGACCGTCATCGCCGGCGGTTCGGCGGCCACGGTGTGGATGACCGCGTCCTGGCAGCTGGTGCTGTTCTGGGGCGTGCTGGTGGGTCTGGGCAGCGGCTCGATGGCGCTGGCCTTCGCGGCGACGGTCACCAACCGCTGGTTCACCGCGCGGCGCGGGCTCGTCACGGGCATCCTGACCGCCGCGGGGGCCTCCGGGCAGCTGATCTTCCTGCCGCTGCTGTCCTGGCTGGTGGAGCACCACGGCTGGCGCCCGGCGGCGATCACGGTGGCCCTCGCCGCCCTGGCCGTGGTCCCCTTCGTCTGGATGCTGCTGCGCGACCACCCGGCGGACGTGGGCCTCGCCCCGTACGGGGGCACCTACGAGCCCAAGCCGGCGCCGGTCCAGGGCGCGGCGCGGCGGGCCGTGACCGTGCTGTTCAAGGCGGCGAAGACCGGACCGTTCTGGCTGCTGGCGGGCACCTTCGCGATCTGCGGGGCCTCGACCAACGGCCTGGTGCGGACCCACTTCGTGCCGGCGGCGCACGACCACGGGATGCCGGTGACGGCGGCCGCGGGGCTGCTCGCGGTGATCGGCGTGTTCGACGTGGTCGGCACCATCGCCTCGGGCTGGTTCACGGACCGCTTCGACGCCCGGCGCCTGCTGGCGGTGTACTACGCGCTGCGCGGGATCTCGCTGCTCTGCCTGCCGATGCTGCTGGCGCCCTCGGTGCAGCCGCCGCTGATCTTCTTCATCGTCTTCTACGGCCTGGACTGGGTCGCGACCGTCCCGCCGACCATCGCCCTGTGCCGTGAGCAGTACGGGGAGGACAGCGCGATCGTCTTCGGCTGGGTCCTGGCCTCGCACCAGGTCGGCGCGGCGGTGGTGGCCTTCCTCGGCGGCATGGCGCGGGACGCCTTCGGCTCGTACGACCTGGTCTGGTACGCGTCGGGCGGGCTGTGCGCGACGGCGGCCCTGATGGCGATGGTCATCCGCCGGGTCCGCGCGGTCTCGCCCGCTACAGCGGCGGCTCTGTGAGCAGTTCGCGCGGTCGGCGGGCGCTGCCGGCGCCCCCGGCGCCGGTGTCCGACGCGGCGGGGAAGAGGCGCCCCCAGGAGCGGGCGCGGAGCGCACGTACGGGCCCGGGGCGGAGCTCCGGGCCCGTAGCCGCACCTCGGCGCTCAGGCGGGCAAATTCCAGCCTCGCCGGCGATCGATGCGGCTCCGCCGGAGGCTACGGGCCGGCGGGTGTCGTCGACTTCAGGGTGCCGTCCGGAGCCGCCAGGAGGACCGGGGTGTCCGGGCCGCCCAGGTCGCGCACGGCCGCGCGGTCGGCGTCGGCCGGGGCGTCGGCGGCGCTGACGACCGCGGCGGCCTCCAGGGACCGGGCCCCGCTCGCCACGGCCATCGCGACCGCCGTCTGGAGCGCGCTCAGCTTCAGGGAGTCGAGCTCCACCGTCCCGGCGACATAGGTGCGGCCCGTCTCGTCCCGCACCGCCGCCCCCTCCGGCACACCGTTGCGGGCCCGGGCGCTGCGCGCCAGCGTGATGATCTTGCTGTCCTCGGGGTCGATCCCGGTGCTGTCGGTCATGGGCGAAAGCATATGGAGCGTCTCGGCGGAGCCGTGCAACGACCCCACCGAGACGCTCTCCCCTCCGCCCCGCGGGGACACGTCACGGCCGGTCGAGCCGCAGCCGCTCCGCCCGCGGCAGCCCCGCCACCACCAGGTCGTACGAGTCCTCCACCAGCTCCCGGACCATCGCGTCCGGCAGCCCGCCCGGCCCGCCCACGGTCACGGTGTTCCAGTGCCGCTTGTTCATGTGGTAGCCCGGCTTGATCGCCTCGTGCTCCGCCCGCAGCCGCACCGCCAGCTCCGGCTCGCACTTGAGGTTGACCTTGAGCGGCTCCGCGTCCAGCGCCGAGAGCGCGAACATCTTCCCCAGCACCTTGAACACCGAGGTCTCCGGGGTGAAGGGGAACTCCTCCACCGCCGCGTTGAAACTCAGGCAGAACTCCCGCAGTTGCGCCGGGGTCACTCCCCCTCCTCCCCCGCGGCCACCGGTTCCACGAGCACCGTCACGATCTTGTTCCGCCGGCCCGCCGGGGCCTCGGCCGTCAGCCGCAGCGGACGCCCGTCGGGCAGTTCCACCAGTGCCGAGGCGCCCGCGATCGGCACCCGCCCCAGGGCCTTGGCCAGCAGTCCGCCGACCGTCTCCACGTCCTCGTCGTCGAAGGCCTCGACCTTGAACAGTTCACCGAGGTCGGTGATGTCCAGGCGCGCGGTGACCCGGTAGCGGTCCTCGCCGAGGTCCTCGACCGGCGGGAGCTCCCGGTCGTACTCGTCGGTGATCTCGCCGACGATCTCCTCCAGGATGTCCTCGATGGTGACGATGCCGGCCGTGCCGCCGTACTCGTCGATGACGACCGCCACGTGGTTGCGCACCTGCTGCATCTCGCGCAGCAGATCGCCCGCGTTCTTGGTGTCGGGCACGAAGACGGCCGGGCGCATCGCCGTGGAGACCAGGTCGGTCTCCGTCTCGCGGCTGATGTGGGTCTTGCGGACGAGGTCCTTCAGGTAGACGATCCCGACGATGTCGTCCTCGTTCTCCCCGGTCACCGGGATGCGGGAGAAGCCGGACCGCAGGGCGAGCGTGGTGGCCTGACGGATCGTCTTGTACCGCTCGATGCAGACCAGGTCGGTGCGCGGCACCATCACCTCGCGCACCAGGGTGTCCCCCAGCTCGAAGACCTGGTGCACCATCCGGCGCTCGTCGTCCTCGATCAGCGATTCCTTCTCCGCGAGGTCCACCATCGCGCGCAGCTCGGCCTCGGAGGCGAACGGGCCCTTGCGGAACCCCTTTCCGGGCGTGAGCGCGTTGCCGATGAGGATCAGCAACTGCGGGATCGGCCCCATCACCCGGGCGAGCGGCACGAGGACGTACGCGGCCGCCGTCGCGGTGTTCAGCGGGTGCTGGCGGCCGATCGTGCGCGGGGAGACCCCGACGGCCACGAAGGAGACCAGCACCATCACGGCGATGGCCACGAGCAGCGCGGTCCAGTTCTCGCCGAACTCGTCGAGGCAGACGTAGGTGACGAGGACGCCCGCCGCCATCTCGCAGGTGACGCGGACCAGCAGGGCCACGTTGAGGTAGCGGGTGGGGTCGCCGGCCACCTGCGCGAGCTTCGCGCTGCCGCGCCGGCCCTCCCGTACGGCCTGCTCTGCGCGGAAGCTGGAGATCCGGGCGATCCCGGACTCGGCGCACGCCGCGAACCAGGCCACCACCACCAGCAGGACCGCCCCCGTGATCAGCTGAGGTGCGCTGGTCACGAGACGGTCGGGGCCGGGGACGGGCCGGTCATGCCGCGCTCGGCGCGCCAGCCGTCGACGATGGCCGCCTGGAGGCCGAACATCTCGGCCTTCTCGTCCGGCTCCTCGTGGTCGTAGCCGAGCAGGTGCAGCACCCCGTGGACGGTCAGGAGCTGGAGCTCCTCGTCCATGGAGTGCTGCGTCGGGGCTTCCTCGCCCTGCTTCTTGGCGACCTCGGGGCAGAGCACGATGTCACCGAGGAGCCCCTGCGGGGGCTCCTCGTCGTCCTTCGCCGGGGGACGGAGCTCGTCCATCGGGAAGGACATGACGTCGGTGGGTCCGGGCAGGTCCATCCACTGGATGTGGAGCTGCTCCATGGCGTCCTCGTCGATGACGATGACGGAGAGCTCGGACAGCGGGTGGATCCGCATCCGGGTGAGCGCGTAGCGGGCGATGTCGAGGATCGCCCGCTCGTCGACCTCGGTTCCGGACTCGTTGTTGACGTCGATCGACATGGTGCGCTGGGTTCTACTTCCGCTGGGGGCCGTTCGCGGCCTGCTGGCCGTCGTCGTACTTCTCGTACGCGTCGACGATACGGCCGACCAGCTTGTGGCGGACGACATCCTCGGACGTGAGCCGCGAGAAGTGGATGTCCGGCACCCCGTCCAGGATCCGCTGGACCTCGCGCAGACCGCTCTTGGCGCCGCCCGGCAGGTCGATCTGCGTGATGTCACCGGTGACGACGATCTTCGAGTCGAAGCCGAGTCGGGTCAGGAACATCTTCATCTGCTCGGCCGTGGTGTTCTGAGCCTCGTCGAGGACGACGAAGGCGTCGTTGAGGGTGTTGTGCGTCAGCAGGTAGTCCTGCGTGACGTACAGCGAATCCTCAGCGGCGACCTGGATACAGACGGCCTCCTCGCGACCCGCGGGCTCGATGGAGTCGACGAAGCGCATCGGTCGGCCACCGCCGCCGGCCGCGTAGGCGTCCCTCTTGCGGGCGAGGCGGAACGGCTCGATGCCCTCGGGCAACCGGATGTCCACGACGTGCGAGTCGAAGCGATGGGCGGCTACGGCGTTCCCCTGCTTGCGGCCCTCCGCGGCGCGTCGTCGTGTGTAAGCGACACCGCCGAGGGACTGTACGAGCGCCACCACGTCGTCCCGCAGGAGGGCCGAGGTCGTGGAGTACTGGATCCGACAGGTGCGGTCCCGTTGGAGAACCGGTCCGCCATCGGAGTCGAGCAGGCCCTGAAGCACTCCGAGGCGGATCTCCGCGGTGTTGAACAGGTAGTCGTCCGGAACGAACTTGGAGTGCGAACGGCTGCCGAGGAGGTCCAGCTCGCGCAGCACCCGGGTGACGGGGTTCTCCAGGGTGACCACGTCACCGGGCGACTTCACCCGGTTCAGGACGTAGTCCGGACCACCCTTGTGCCGTGCGGTGACACCGGGAAGGGCGGCCTCAAGGGCGTGAACAAGCTGCTCGTCCTCCGTGGAGAAGGAGGGCGTGGTGGAGCCGGTGAGGCATCCGTCGCCGAGCAGCAGACCCAGCGCGTACGGGTCCATGGGAACCGCACGCTCCGGGAAGCACACCGGCGCGGTCAGCATGGGGAGCTCGTACCGGCGGGCGTGCCCGGCCCGCAGGTTGCCGATCATGTCCTTGGTCTCCAGGACCCGCCACGGCTTGTCACGACGGCGGTCGGACGCCGTCCGTACCGTCCACAGGTGTTCACCGCAGCACAGCGTCCAGGAACCGTCCTGGGCCGATAGCCGGTAGATGTCCTTCTCGCCCTGCGGGTACACACCGAGGACCGGGGTCGGTTCGCCATTGGAACCGATGACCAGGTCGCCCACTTCAAGGTCACCGATGGCGCGCCAGCCGTCCGGGGTCAGCACCTTGGTGAAGACGGGGTGCGCCCGGCCCCTCATGTACGCGAGGGGGGCCACCTCGATGGTCCCGGCGGCCATGAGCCGCGGGATCGATTCCGGGTCGAGCATGTCGTGCAGCGCGTCGTAGAGCGGGCGCAGGTACGGGTCGATCTTGTCGAAGAGGGTGCCCGGCAGGAAGCCGAGCCGCTCCCCCGCCTCGACGGCGGGCCGGGTGAGGATGATCCGGCTGACCTGCTTGGACTGCAGGGCCTGGACCGCCTTGGCCATGGCGAGGTAGGTCTTGCCGGTACCGGCAGGGCCGATGCCGAAGACGATCGTGTTCTTGTCGATCGCGTCGACGTACCGCTTCTGGTTGAGGGTCTTGGGCCGGATCGTGCGGCCGCGGCTGGAGAGGATGTTCTGGGTGAGCACCTCCGCGGGCGTCTCCTCGGGCCCGTTTCCGTTGCCGCTCGCCTTGAGCATGGCGATCGAGCGTTCCACTGCGTCCTCCGTCATCGGCTGCCCGGTGCGGAGCACCAGCATCATCTCGTCGAACAGGCGCTGGATCAGTGCGACTTCCGCCGCATCGCCGATCGCGCTCACCTGATTGCCCCGAACATGGATGTCGGCCTTCGGGAAGGCCTTCTCGATCACGCGCAACAGGGCGTCACCGGATCCGAGCACCGTCACCATCGGGTGCCTGGCCGGAACGGTGAAGTGGGCTCGCGCCTGCCCCGGCACTGGAATGTGGGCTGTGGGTGTCTGAGTCATGGGCCGGCACTGTGGCCTGCACATACCTCCCGCTGAGGGGCCGCGCCGATCGACGACCTCCGGATAACCAAGCCTACGTCGCCCGCGCGGCATCCCCGAGAGGTTTTCCCCGGCCGCCCCACCGGGCCAGGAGCCCGGGCGCAGCCCACCCCGCTGCCGCCCGCACAAGGGCTACGCGGAGTGACGGAAGCCGATCGTCGGCACCGCCCGGCGGCGGGCCGCCGGGGTCGAGCCCCGCGGGACCAGGTCGTCCAGGAAGCCGTACCGGCCGCGCAGGGCCTCGGGGGCGGTCCGCCACCAGTGGGCCACCTCCGGCCAGCCCGGGGCCGACAGGGAACCGCCGAACTCCTGGACCGACAGGGCCGCCGTCAGCCCGGCGAAGGCCAGCCGGTCAGCCAGCGGCCAGCCCGCCAGGGTGCCGGTGACGAAGCCCGCCACGTAGACGTCCCCCGCCCCGGTCGGGTCCAGCTCGTCCACCGCGATCCCCTGGACGTGGGCCGTCTCGCCGGTGCGCCCGTCCACCGCGTACGAGCCCTCCGCGCCCATCGTCACCACCGCGATCGGCACCTTCTCGGCCAGCGCCCGGGCCGCCGCGCGCGGACAGTCGGTCCGCGTGTACCGCATGGCCTCGCCCGCGTTCGGCAGGAAGGCCTCGCAGTGCTCCAGGTCGGCCAGGGCCCCCAGGTCCCACCGCCCGCTCTCGTCCCAGCCCACGTCCGCGAAGACCCGCGAGCCGCGCCGCGCGGCCGCACCGACCCACTCCTCGCCCCGGCCTGGGCCCAGGGAGGCCACGGCGGCCCGGGCCCTGGGCGGGCACTGCGGGAACGGCCCGGGGCCCGCCGGCGGAGGGGCCTCGTGGCCGTGCGAGACCATCGTGCGCTCGCCCTCGTAGGCCATCGAGACGGTGACGGGGCTGTGCCAGCCGGGGATGGTCCGCGACATGGACAGGTCGATGCCCTCGCCCTGTTCCAGTGCGTCCCAGCAGTACTCGCCGTAGTGGTCGTCCCCGAAGGCCGCGGCCAGCGAGGTGCGCAGACCGAGACGGGCCAGGGCGGTGGCCATGTTGGCGACGCCGCCGGGGCTGGAGCCCATGCCGCGCGCCCAGGACTCCGTACCGCGCACGGGTGCGGAGTCGAGGCCGGTGAAGATGATGTCTAGGAAGACGGTCCCGGTCAGGAAGACGTCGCAGCCCGGTTCTTGGGGATCCCGCAGCGGACCGAGCGGGTCCACGGCTGCGGAGCGGCTGTCGATGCTGTCCCGACTGGTCACGGTGTACTCCCCGTTGCTCTTGAAGGGTCGTTTCTGCAAGACGGTTTTCCGCGGAAAGCTGCCAGCCTTGCCCGCCTCGGCGAAGGCCAAAACCAAGTGTGGCGCAGATCACTCTCGAAATGCTCTTTTCCGCCCCTCAGGCCGCTTGATAGACATGGGCCCCGCTCTCTCCGCGGCGCCACCACGCACCACCTGGAACGCCCGTGCACGACCGTGCCTCCGCGCCGCCCGCCGCCTGGCCCCTGGTGGCCCTGTTCACGGCCGGCTACGTCGCCCCGTACCTGCTGCCGACCATCGTCGGGCGACTGGACACCCACCTCCCGCTGAGCCCCGCGCAGGCCGGTCTGATCGGCTCGGTCCTGCTGCTCGGCTCCGCCGCGGCCGGATTCACGCTTGCCTCCCGCATCCCCCGCCACGGGCCGCGCCCGCTCGCCCGGCTCGGGCTGCTGCTCGCCGTCGCCGGCTACGGCACGGCCGCCGCGACCTCGCTGCTGCCCCTGGTCGTCGCGGGCGCGGTGGTCGGCGGCTTCGGCTCGGGTACCGCGACGGCAGTGGCGGCCGCCGGGATCGCCGGGCAGCGGGACCCGCATCGCACCTCCGCCCTCGGGCTGCTCTCCGTCTCGGCCACGGCGGGGGCGCTGTACCTGACGCTGCCGCGGCTCGGGGGTGGGCACGGGCTGCCGTTTGCGGCGATCGCGCTGGTCGCGGCGGGGGTCTGGCCGGCGACGGCCCGCCTCGGCGGCCGGGCCGCCGCAGCCGTCACGGGGCTTCCGGCGGGACGGCTGCCGTACCCGCGCGCCGGGGTGGTCCTGGCGGGCGGGCTGATGCTGTGGTCCCTGGCGCAGAACGCCCTGTGGGGGGTCAGCGGCCGGATCGGCGCCCAGCAGGCGGGCCTGTCGGAGGTCACCCTCGGCATGGTCTTCGCCACGGCGCTCGGCGCGGGCCTGCTCGGGGTCACGGCCGCCTCCGCCCTCGGCGCCCGCCTGGGCCGGGCCGTCCCGATCGGCGGGGGCACGACGCTGATCGCCGGGTGCGTGGTGCTCTCGTCCTCGGCGCACGGACTCGCCGGCTTCGCGGCGGGCGAGATCCTGTGGAACGCGCTCTACCCGGTGGTCCTCTCGTACGCGATCGGCCTCGCGGCGGCCCTGGACCCGCGCGGGCGCTGGGCGGTGCTGGCCGGGTCGGCGTCCTCGCTGGGCGTGGCCTGCGGGCCCGTCACCGGCAGCGTGCTCCCCGAGACCGCGGGCTTCGCCGGCATGGGGCTGGTCCTCGCCGGGCTCCTGCTGGCCGTGGCCGGGCCGATGGCCGCCGTGGCCCTGCACGCCGGTGGGCGGCCGCTGACGGCCGGCTCCGTCCGCCGCCGCGGTGGTGCCCCGGCGGCCGTCCTCGCCGCCGGCGCGGGTACCCCGACGGGTGCGATCCCCCGCGTCGGCGCCCCCGAACTCCCGGTCACGGAAATCCCCCTCCACCGCCCACTCCGCCGCGTCCTCCTCCCGGCCACGACCACCCGCCGCCGCTAGCCTCCGGCGGCACGCCCCAAGGCCCAGGGGCTCCGCCCCGCACCCCGCTCCTCAAACGCCGGCGAGGCTGAAATGGCTCCGGCGGGGCTGAAATGGGTCCGGCGGAGCTGGAAGGTACCAGGCGGGCTGCACGGTGGCGTGAGGGCTGGACGCTACGGCCGGGGTCGGGGACGGGGTGGGGTGTCGGCCGGGACTAAAACGAGATGAATTCGGCGCACGCTCCCGTCCGGCAGAGCCGACCCGGAAAGGGCGCCGAACATCGAAGCCCGTCCCGGACGACACCCCACCCCGGCCCCGGCCCCCGCGAAGCTCCGGCAGGGCATCATCCGAGCCCCCGGCCAGGGAAATGGCCCCGACCCCGCGAAGCCCCCGGCAGGGCATCGGCCGAGCCCCCCGGCCAGGGAAATGGCCCCGGCCCCGACGCCCCCGGCAGGGGACCGGCCGAGCCCCCCCGGCCAGGGAAATGGCCCCGGCCCCGCGAAGCCCCCGGCAGGGGAGCGGCCGGGCCCCCGCCAGGGTCGTTACGCCTCCGGGTGTTCCTCCGGGGCGAGGAAGCGGCCCATCGGGAGGACCTGGCGGCCCCAGGTGGAGGCCAGGATCTGGCCGGCCAGGAGGTACGTCGCCCCCAGGGCCGCCAGCAGGCCGCTCCAGCCCGTGATGCGCAGCCACGCCTCCGACCCGGTGAAGCCGTTGATCGTCATGCCGACGAAGACGACGAGCACGCACGTGAAGGTGGACAGCAGCACCAGATGGATCCGCCAGCTGCCGATCCACAGGACGAACACCACGAAGACCCACGGCAGGGTGAACAGCCCGCTGACGTCCCCGCGCAGCGCGGGATCGGTGGCCGGCAGCACCCACTGGAGCAGGCAGGCCTTCGCCATCCAGAAGAGGCCGAAGCCGCCGAAGACGGTGGCGTGCCAGGTGTCGCCGCGCTGGGCCTGGAAGAGCCCGGCCAGCAGCTGCGCCACCCCGCCGATCCAGAAGCCGACCAGCGGCAGCACCGAGTGGCCCAGCTTCTCGGGGAAGACCCCCGCGTCGATGCCGGTGGCGATGACGGTGACCACGATGAAGCCGGTGAGGCCGAGCGCGCCCAGCTGGGCCTGCGCGCTGGGTTCCATCCGCTTGACGGAGACGGCCTGTTCGGCCGGGCCCTGCCGGTTGCGGAAGAGGGGCGTGTTCAACGGGGGTCCGCGCCCTCGGCGGCCTCGGCCGCGAAGCGCGGTACGGACGGCGCGTCATCGGGGAGCCCGCTGCCCACGGCGGCCCCCGGCCGGCCCCGGCGGAACACCGCGCAGGCCAGCGTGACCGCCGAGCCCGCCACCGCCCAGGCGGCGAGCACCAGCATCGGCCCGGCCGCGCCGTTGCCCTTGAAGTACGCGATGGAGCGCGCGGCGTACGTACCGGCGCCCGGCGGCAGGGCCGGGCCGATGGCCTTCCAGAACGGCGGCAGCAGCGGGTACGGATAGGCGCCGCCCGCGCTCGGGTTGCCGAAGACCACGACCAGCAGGATCGCGAGGCCGATGCCGACCACCCCGGCCAGCCCCTGGAAGGCCAGGGTGATCGCGCCGACCGCGAAGACGACCAGGGTGCCGAGCCCCCACAGGCCCATGATCGAGCCGGGCAGCGCGCCCAGGACCGGGCCGGCGATGACCGCGCCGAGCAGTCCGGCGGCGATCGCGTACACGAGCAGCGCGCCGAGCCGGATGACGGCGCGGGCCATGTTCGCGGGCCGGGCGCCGGCGCTGATCGCGAGGATCGCGGCGCACAGGTAGCCGCCCACGCACCAGCCGACGACCAGGTAGAAGGAGCTCAGGCCGCGCGCGTCGCCCGCGTCGGCCGGGGCCACGTCGACGACCCGGACGGTGCGCCCCTGGGACTTCTCGGCCAGGCCGACGATCTGTTCCAGGGCCTGGGAGAGGGAGGCCCCGCCGCCGCTCGCGACCAGCAGCCGGTCGGTCGTGCCCGCCGGGTCGACGATCAGCGCGCCGTCCACGTCCCGGTTCTCGATCTGCCGGCGGGCCGCGGCCTCGTCCTCGGCCACGCGGGTGTCGAGCGGCTTGCCGGGCAGCGCGCCGAGCTGCTTCGCGGTCTGTTCGGCGACCGGCGCGAGGGGGGCGGCGACGGAGATCGGGATCTCGCTGGGCTTGGGGTGGTGGAAGGCCCCGATGTACGAGGTGATGAAGGCCAGCTGGAGGGCCAGCACCCCCAGGACCAGCAGGGCTGCCCGGGTGGTCACGGCGTCTTTGATCTCGGCGAGGAAGCCGCTGGACGGAGCTGCGTCTGGGCTCTGGGTGGGCTGGGTCATGTCTCTCACGCTCGGCGCGGCGGGGTCGGGGCGCAGCAGGGGAGGGCCGAATGGATGATCGAACAAGTGTTTCGCACGAACATTCGAATTGCTTTATGGTGGAGACGGGGGAGGTGTTGTCACGAACGAAGCAGGAGGCCGCGGGTGCCCGGTTTTACGCATCTGCACACCGTTTCGGGGTTCTCCATGCGCTACGGAGGCTCGCACCCGGAACGGCTGGCGGAACGTGCCGCCGAGCGGGGCATGGACGCCCTCGCCCTGACCGACCGCGACACCCTGGCGGGCGCGGTGCGGTTCGCGAAGGCGGCCGAGAAGGCGGGGATCCGGCCGCTGTTCGGCGCCGACCTGGCGGTGTCCCCTGCGGGGGGCCCGGCCGGCCTCCGCTCGGGCGGGTCCGGTGCGGGCGGGGTCGGCTCCGGCTCTGGTTTCGGCTCCGGATCCGCCTCCGGCTCTGGCTCCGGCGAGGCCTCGTACCGGCGGCGGAACCCCGTCAAGGGCGGTGCCTTCATCGACGAGTCCGCCCCGCGGGCCGTGTTCCTGGCCCGGGACGGGGCCGCCGGCTGGGCCGAGCTGTGCCGGATGATCACCGCCGCCCACGCGGGTGCCGGACCGGACGGGCCCGGCGGGTCCGGTGGGCTCGGCGGCTCCGCGCGGATCTCGGGCGCGCAGCCGGTGCTGCCCTGGGAGGCGTTGCGCGGGGAGGGCGTCTTCGCGCTGCTCGGGCCCGGGTCCGACGTGGGGCGGGCGCTCGCCGCGGGGCGGCCCGACCGGGCGGCGCGGCTGCTCGCGCCCTGGCGGGAGGTCTACGGGGAATCCCTCCGGCTGGAGGCCGTCCACCACGGCCGCACCGGCACCGGCCCCGGATCGCTCCGGCTGGCCGCCCGTACCGTCGGCTTCGCCGCCGAGCAGGGCGTCCCGGCCGTGCTGACCAATGCCGTCCGCTACGCCGACCCCGGCCAGGGCCCGGTCGCCGACATCCTCGACGCGGCCCGCCGGCTGACCCCCGTCCGGCCGCCCTTCGACACCGGCGAGCGCTGGCTCAAGGGCCCGGGCGCCATGGCCGAGGCCGCCGACCGGATCGCCCGGGCCGCCGGCCTGCGCCCCGCCGACGCGCGGCGGCTGCTCGCGGAGACCCGGCACACCGCCGAGGCCTGCGCGGTGGACCCCGAGGACGACCTCGGCATGGGCTCCGTGCACTTCCCCGAGGCCCGGCTCGTCGGCGCGGCCCACCGCACCGCCCAGCGGGTCCTCGCCTCCCGGGCCTCCGCCGGCATGGTGCTGCGCGGCTACGCGGACGACCCCGCGTACTGGGAGCGCATGCACCACGAGCTCGACATCATCGCCTACCACGGCTATGCCTCGTATTTTCTGACGGTAGCTCAAGTAGTGGACGACGTACGGGAGATGGGCATCCGCGTGGCCGCCCGAGGCTCCGGCGCCGGCTCCCTCGTCAACCACCTGCTCGGCATCGCGCAGGCCGACCCCGTCGCGCACGGCCTGCTGATGGAGCGCTTCCTGTCCAAGCGCCGCCGCGTCCTGCCCGACATCGACGTCGACGTGGAGTCCGCCCGTCGGCTGGAGGTCTACCGGCGGATCATCGACCGGTTCGGCACCGAGCGCGTCGCCACCGTCTCCATGCCCGAGACCTATCGGGTCCGGCACGCCATCCGCGACGTCGGCGCCGCCCTGTCCATGGACCCGGCCGTCACCGACCGGCTCGCCAAGGCCTTCCCGCACATCCGGGCCCGCGACGCCCGCGCCGCGCTGGAGGAGTTGCCCGAACTGCGCGACGTACGCGGGGAGTCGTACGGACGGCTGTGGGAGCTCGTCGAATCGCTCGACGCGCTGCCCCGCGGCATCGCCATGCACCCGTGCGGAGTCCTGCTCTCCGACGCCTCCCTGCTCGCCCGCACGCCCGTCGTCCCCACCAGTGGCGAGGGCTTCCCCATGTCCCAGTTCGACAAGGACGACGTGGAGGAGCTCGGGCTGCTCAAACTCGACGTACTGGGCGTGCGGATGCAGTCCGCCATGGCGCACGCGGTCGCCGAGATCCGGCGCGGCACGGGGGAGGAGCTCGACCTGGACGACCCGGCGCAGGTCCCGCCGGGCGACCGGGCCACGTACGAGCTGATCCGCTCGGCCGAGACGCTGGGCTGCTTCCAGATCGAGTCCCCGGGCCAGCGCGACCTGGTGGGGCGGCTCCAGCCGGCCACCTTCCACGACCTGGTCGTCGACATCTCCCTCTTCCGCCCCGGGCCGGTGGCCGCCGACATGGTGCGGCCGTTCATCGAGGCCAGGCACGGGCGGGCACCGGTGCGCTTCCCGCACGAGGACCTCGCGGACGCGCTGCGCGAGACGTACGGGGTGGTGGTCTTCCACGAGCAGATCATCGAGATCGTGCACGTCATGACCGGCTGCGGGCGGGACGAGGCCGACCGGGTGCGGCGCGGGCTGTCCGACCCGGAGTCGCAGGGCCGGATCAGGGTGTGGTTCGCGGCGAAGGCGGGCGAACGGGGCTACTCGCCGGAGGTGATCGGCCGCACCTGGGAGATCGTGGAGGCCTTCGGCTCCTACGGCTTCTGCAAGGCGCACGCGGTGGCCTTCGCGGTGCCGACGTACCAGTCGGCGTGGCTGAAGGCGCACCACCCCGCGGCCTTCTACGCCGGGCTGCTGACCCACGATCCCGGGATGTACCCGAAGCGGCTGCTGCTGGCGGACGCGCGGCGGCGGGGCGTGCCGGTGCTGCCGCTGGACGTGAACCGGTCGGCGGTCGCCCACCGCATCGAACTGGCGTCCGGTTCTTCCGGTCCGGCCGAGGTGTGGGGGCTGCGGCTGGGGCTGTCCGACGTCCACGGCATCAGCGAGGCCGAGGCGCTGCGGATCGAGTCCGGGCAGCCGTACGCCTCCCTGCGCGACTTCTGGGACCGGGCGCATCCGGGGCGACCGGTGGCCGAACGGCTCGCGCAGGTCGGGGCGTTGGACTCCTTCGGCGCCAACCGGCGTGACCTGCTGCTCCACTTGACGGAACTGCACGGCGCGCACCGGGCGGCCGGGGCGCGCGGGGTACGCGGACCCCAACTCCCGCTGGAGGGCGGCCGGTCCACGGCGTCCGTCGGGCTGCCGGATCTCTCCGACGCGGAACGGCTCAGCGCCGAGCTGGGCGTCCTCGGCATGGACGCCTCGCGGCACCTGATGGGGGACCACCACGCCTTCCTGGCCGAGCTGGGAGTGGTTCCCGCGCAGCGGCTGCGCGATGCCGGGCACGGGCAGACCGTGCTGGTCGCGGGGGCCAAGGCGGCCACCCAGACCCCGCCGATCCGGTCCGGGAAGCGGGTCATCTTCACGACCCTGGACGACGGCACGGGCCTGGTGGACCTGGCGTTCTTCGACGACAGCCACGAGCGGTGCGCGCACACCGTCTTCCACTCCTTCCTGCTGCTGGTACGGGGTGTCGTGCAGCGGCGGGGGCCGCAGAGCCTGAGCGTGGTCGGGGCGGCGGCGTGGAACCTGGCGGAGCTGGTGGAACTGCGGGCGGCGGGCGGCCTGGACGCGGTGGCGGCCCGCCTGGCCGTTGCCTCCGGCGGTGCGGATGGTGGGGCCGCCACCGGGGGCGGGTCCGGCTCCGGCTCCGGGGCTGAGTCCGGTTCCGGTTCCGGCTCCGGCCCGGGGGCCGGCCGGGACCGGGATTCCGGTGAAGGTCCGGGCGCGGCCACCGGCTCCGGTCGTGGTTCCGGGGCTGGTCAGGAGCCCGGTTCCGGCCCGGGGTCCGGTCAGGCCGCCGGGGCGGATTCCGGTTCCGAGGCCGGGGCGGGAGCCGGCCGTGGGCGCACGATCCGGATGTCCACGGGGTACGAGATGAACCCCTGGGCCGACCTCCAGCCGCCGGGCACCGGGCCCGCGACCGGGCGGAAGCTCTGGCACTCCAGTCCGGGGAGCGCGGGATGAACACCGCCGCCCCGCGCGCCGTGATGTGCCTGCGGCTGCACCCCGCCGACGGGGCGCCGCTCGGGGCCGAGGCCTACGCCGGTGTCCTCGCGCTGCTCGACGGGCTCACCCCGGCCGTGCAGGCGCTGCCGCCCGACGGGGCCCTCGCCGATGTCCGGGGCGCGCTGCGCTACTTCGGCTGCGACGCCGGCCGGCTGGCCGCCGTGGTCCGGGTCCGGTCCCTCGCCCTGTACGGAGTGGACTGCACCGTCGGCGTGGCCGGCAACCCCATGCTGGCCCGGGCCGCGGCCCGCGAGGCCCGGCCCGGGGGGACCCTGGTGATCCCCGACGAGCCCGCCGCCGTCGTGGGGTTCCTGGCCGGCAAGCCCGTCACCGCCCTCGACGGGATCGGGCCCAAGGCCGCCCGCACCCTGTGCTCCTACGGCCTCGACTCCGTCGGCCGGGTCGCCGCCGCCCCGCCCGCCGCGCTGCGGCGGATCCTGGGCGCCCGGCTCGGCCGCGAGGTGCAGGAGCGCGCCCTCGGGATCGACCGGACCCCCGTCCGGCCGGGGGCAGCCGCCCGGGCCATCGCCGCGGAGCGGGCTTTCGACCGGGACGAGCTGGATCCCGTACGGCACCGGCGGGCGCTGCTCTCGCTGACGCAGGAGCTCGGCGCGAAGCTTCGTACGCAAGAAGGGGGCCGGGGGCAGGTCTGCCGCGCCCTCTCGCTCACCGTCCGCTGTGCCGACCGCACCACGCTCACGCGGACCCGCACCCTGTCCGAACCCACCGCGCATTCCGACGCGTTGACCGCCACCGCCTACGCCCTGTACGAGGGCCTGGGCCTCCAGCGGGCCCGGGTGCGCGCCCTGTCCCTGCGCGCCGAGGACCTGATCCCGGCCGAACGGGCCGCGCGACAGCTGAGTTTCGACCCGCAGGACGAGAAGGCCCGCCGGCTGGAGGCCGTCACGGACCGCGTCCGCGCCCGCTTCGGGCCGCACGTCATCGCTCGCGGCACACTCGCGGCGTAGCGGACCGGCGGGCGACACGCGAGATTTTTACCGACGCGTAACTTCCCAGTTTTACTACCCGCCCGTAATTTAGCGGGCAGCAGCACCCCTTGTGATCCGGATCACGGGACGAACCCCCACGCCCCATCCCCTTGAGTCGACCCGCAAGGAGATCACACGATGCTGCCCTGGAGACGCCTGCTCCGCCCGCTGGCCGTCCTCACCCTCACCGCCGCCGCGCTCGTCGCCCCCACCGGCGCCGCGCAGGCCGCGTCCGCACCCAGCAGCGGCTGGAACAACTGGTCCTGCAAGCCGTCCGCCGCCCATCCGCGCCCCGTCGTCCTCGTCCACGGAACCTTCGGCAACTCCTGGGACAACTGGCTCGGCCTCGCCCCGTACCTCGTGCACCGCGGGTACTGCGTCTACTCGCTCGACTACGGACAACTGCCAGGCGTGCCCCTCTTCAACGGGCTCGGCCCCATCGACAAGTCCGCCGGCCAGCTCGACGGCTTCGTCGACAAGGTGCTCGCCGCCACCGGCTCCGCCAAGACCGACATCATCGGGCACTCGCAGGGCGGCATGATGCCGCGCTACTACCTCAAGTTCCTCGGCGGCGCCGCCAAGGTCAACGCCCTGGTCGGACTCGCCCCCGACAACCACGGCACCACCCTGTCCGGACTCACCCAGCTGCTCCCGTACTTCCCGGGGGCCGAGGACCTGATCAGCTCCGCCACCCCGGGGCTGGCCGACCAGATCGCCGGATCCGCCTTCCTGCAGAAGCTGAACGAGGGCGGGGACACCGTGCCCGGGGTGAAGTACACGGTGATCGCCACCAAGTACGACGAGGTGGTCACGCCGTACCGGAGCGCCTTCCTGGACGGGCCGAACGTCAAGAACGTCGTCCTCCAGGACCTGTGCGTCCTGGACCTCTCGGAGCACGTCGCCATCGGTCTCACGGACCGGATCGCCTGGCACGAGGCGGCGAACGCTCTCGACCCGGCGCACGCCGAACGGACCACGTGCGCCTCGGTCTTCGACTGAGACGCACGCGGTCCGCGGTGAACTAGCGGCCGTGGCGGCCTGCCGTCGCACCACGGCGGCGGGCCAGCCCGAACAGCACGGCCGCACCGATGGCCAGGACGCCGGCCCCGGCGATCGCGATCACCGGGGTGGCGCTGCTGCCGCCCGTCTCGGCGAGGTTGTGGTTCTGCGTGGACTGCGACGGAACCGGGGCGGCGGCCTTCCCGTTCGTCTTCGGGTCGTTGTCGCCGTGGCCGTTGTGCTCCACGCTGGACTTCTCGGCGCCGTCGGCGATCTGCTGGTCCGTCGGGGCCTGGGGCCGCTGGTCGGTACCGGCCTGGTCGGCGGACGGCTTGGCGCTCGGCTTGGAGCTGGGCTTGGCGCTCGGAAGGGTGCCAGTGCCGCCGTTGCCGTTGCCCCCGTTGTCCTTGCCGAAGACCACGTCCGAGCAGGTGTAGAAGGCCTCCGGGCTGTCCGAGCGCTGCCAGATGCTGTAGATCAGGTGGCGGCCGGACTTGTTCGGAACGGTGCCGGAGAAGACGTAGTCGCCGTTCTGCATGCCCGGGTCGGTGACCTTCGCGAACGGCGCGGGCTCCAGGTCGGACCACTTCAGCGGCTTCGTCGGGTCGTAGCCGTCCTTCGTCACGTACAGCTCGAAGGAACCCTTGTGGGGAGCGGTCCCCTTGTAGCGGAAGGTGTGCGCGCCCGCCGTCATCGGGCTGGCCGGCCAGTCGGCGCGCGCCAGGTCCAGACCCTGGTACTTGTCGTTGCCGGCGGAGCAGAGCTGGCCGTTCGGGATCAACGCCCGGTGGTTCCCGGCCGCGTTGGCGATGTTCACCGCGTTCCAGTCGTAGAACGCCTGCGCCCCGCTCGCCGCGACGGCGGCCTTGCACGCCGCCGACTTCGGCGACTCCGGGCCCTCCGCGTAGCACGCCGCCACCCGGCTGACCGGGTCCGTCATCGAGCCGTGGGCGGCCGCGGGCGCGGCGGCGTACGCGGCCACCGCGAGGGGGGCGAGGCCGGCGGAGGCGATACGGGTCAGGGTCACGGCGCGGCTGCGTCGGCGTGCGGGCATGCGGGATCTCCTTCGGGCGCAAGGCAAGGTGGCCAGCGGTCGGGGCGGTGCGGCGCCGCCCCCCGGCGGCGCCGTTCCCGGCCCTCCGCTGGCCCCGCCAAGCTAACGGCCCGAACCCCGTGTTTCCCCTGCTTCGGCCCCCGGAAGCTGATCCTTAGGCTCCGCTTAAGGAACCGCTAAGCGGGCCCACAGGAACAGGCGCCGTCAGCTCAGGAGGGCCGCCAGGCCGGACGGGGTGCGGGCCTGGTCGTCCAGGGCGTCGAGGGCGCGGATGGCCTGGGCGGCCGCCTCGGGGTCGCTGGTGGCGAGGCCGCTCGCCGCGAACTCGTCCTCGTCCAGGCGCAGTACGGAGGACCCGTCCGCCGAGACCCACAGGTCGAGGTCCAGGTCCTCGATCAGGATCTCCCCGCTCTGCACCAGGGCCGGGCGCGTGATGTCGCAGTACCAGCCCTTGAGGACGCCGTCGCCGGTCCACACCTCCTTGACCGCGTACCAGCGCGTGCGCCAGAAGTGCTCGACGAACACGTCGCCCGGCTCGAAGCGCACGAAGCCGAAGTCCCGTACGTCCTCGGCCGCCCAGGGGGCGCGGACCGAGATGCGGTCGCCGTCGTCGGCCACCTGGGCCGCCGGGTAGCGGATCTTGAGCTTTCCGGCCTTGGTCAGGACGACGGTCAGCTGCTGCTCGGTCACACTGTCTCCAGTCTCTTCAGGCTCTTCGCGAAGCGCGATTCGGTGGCGCGGATCTCGTACCCGAACCACTTGTTGACGGCGAGCATCGGTTCGTTGCCGGCGTCGCTGCCGGTGAACGCCTCGGTGTACCCGGCCGCGCGGAGCGGCCGACTGCCGGCGCCGAGGCCGTGGTGGGAGGGGTCCACGGCCGAGCGGCGGACCCGTACGACGGACTCCGCGGCCGAAAGGTCATACGGGCGGAGATCGCGGATCCAAACGGTCATGCGGCCGACGCTACGGGCGCATGCGCGTACGGCGCCTCCCAATTAACCGGCGATGGGGGACAATCACCCGCGTGACCTCGACGAACCTGAAGATCACCATCAGCGGCGCGACCGGCTCGGCCGCCCCGTACGAACAGCTGCGCGCGCAGATCGCCGACCGCGCCCGGTCGGGGCGGCTGCCGGCGGGCTTCAAACTGCCGACCGTGCGGGGGCTGGCGGAGGAGCTGGGGCTGGCCGCGAACACGGTCGCGAAGGCGTACCGGGCGCTGGAGGCGGACGGGGTGATCGAGACGCGGGGGCGGAACGGGACGTTCGTCGCGGCGGCGGGGGAGGGGGCGTCCCGCGAGGCCGCCGCCGCCGCGCAGGCCTTCGCGGAACGGGCGCACCGGCTGGGCCTGACGGAACCCGAGGCCGTGGCCGCCGCCGCGGACGCCCTCCGGGCCCGGTACGCCGCCGGCGGCTGACCGGGGCCCCGCCCCGACCCCGCGCCTCAAACGCCGGCGGGGCTGGACTTGGCTGGCGTCAGTCTGCGCGTGCGCGTAGCGCAACCCTGAGCGCGGGCGGGCCGGCTTGCCCACAGGGCAATTTCAGCCCCGCCGGCGTTTGAGGCGCGGGTTCGGGCGGGGCCCGGGTGGCTCGGCGCCGCCGCCGGGTCCCCAGCCGGACCGGTGGCTAGAGGTAGAGGCCGGCCTCCGTATGTGCCTGTGGTGGGAGGACGGCGGCCGGGCCCGTGCCGCGGCGGAGGGCGAACAGTTCCGCCAGGGTGGCGCCCTCGCGGGAGACGCCCTCGTCCGTGCCCAGCCAGTCCACCGCCTCCCGGTGGGTCAGCCGGCCGACCTCGATGCGGGCCAGGCAGCGCCCCGGCCGGACCACCGCCGGGTGGAGGCGTTCGAGGTCCTCGTTCGTCGTGACACCCACCAGCACGTTGCGGCCCTGGCCCAGCAGCCCGTCCGTCAGGTTGAGGAGACGGGACAGCGCCTGCCCGGCGGTGTGCCGCGCCTCGCCGCGGATCAGCTCGTCGCAGTCCTCCAGCAGCAGCAGCCGCCAGCGGCCCTTCGCCGTGCCCTCCTCCTCGCCGATCGCGATGTCCATCAGGTAACCCACGTCGTTGAACAGCCGCTCCGGGTCCAGGACGCAGTCCACCTGGCACCAGTCCCGCCAGGACCGGGCAAGGGTGCGCAGCGCGGAGGTCTTGCCCGTGCCGGGCGGCCCGTGCAGGAGGAGCAGACGGCCCGCGATGTCGTCCGGGGTCACCTTCATCAGCCGGTCCATCGCCCCGGCCACCGGAGCCGTGTAGTTGGGCCGCACCTCGTCCCAGGTCCCGGCCGCGATCTGGCGGGTCGTCCGGTACGGGCCGCGCCGCGGCGAGACGTACCAGAAGCCCATCGTGACGTTCTCCGGCTGCGGTTCGGGGTCGTCCTGCACCCCCTCCGTGGCCTCGCCGAGCACCCGCTCCGCGAGCTCGTCGCTGACCGCCGTCACCGTGACGTCCGCGCCCCGGCTCCAGCGGGAGACGAGCATGGTCCAGCCCTCGCCCTCGGCGAGGGTGGCGCTGCGGTCGCTGTCGCGCGCCGAGCGCAACACCGTGGCCTGGGGCGGCAGCAGGCTGACGCCCGCCTTGACCCGGTCGATGGACACGCTGTGCGAGTACGGCTGCTCGCCGGACGCGAACCGGCCGAGGAACAGCGCGTCGACTACATCCGACGGCGAGTCGCTGTCGTCGACGTTGAGCCGGATCGGCAGCGCGTCATGCGGGTTGGCTGGCATGGCGCCCATGATCCGGCACACCGTGCCCTCGTGCACCCGTGTTTCGCCGGATCGGGTGTCCCGGTTCCTCCTTCAAACGCATTGCGCGTGAAGATTCCGGGCCCAACTCTGCCCCGAATATTCTTGGCATGAACACTTCCAGCCAGTCTCGGCTCCTTGTACCACGGACTCAGCAGTAACTCAGGAGTAACCCCCACAAGGAGCCGCACCCCCATGAGCATGAGACTGACGCGCTTCGCCGCTCTCGCCTCCTCCGTCTTACTCGCCGCCGGCGCCGCCCTGTTCGGTGCCGGCCAGGCGGCCGCCGCCCAGGCCGACTTCGGCTACGTCGCCCTCGGCGACTCGTACTCCTCCGGCGTCGGCGCCGGCAACTACGACAGCGGCAGCGGCGACTGCAAGCGCACCACCCGCGCCTACCCCGCCCTGTGGGCCGCGGCCCATTCCCCGCAGACCTTCTCCTTCGCCGCCTGTTCGGGCGCTCGTACGGGTGACGTCCTCGCCAATCAGCTCGGCCCGCTGAACTCCGGCACCGACCTGGTGTCCATCACCATCGGCGGCAACGACGCCGGCTTCGCCGACGTCATGACGACCTGTGTGCTCCAGTCCGAGTCCACCTGCGTCAACCGCGTCAACCAGGCCAAGGCGTACGTCGACTCCACCCTCCCCGGCCAGCTCGACCAGGTCTACAACGCCATAGACAGCCGCTCGCCCAACGCCCGCGTCGTCGTCCTCGGCTATCCCCGCTTCTACAAGCTGAACGGCACCTGCGTCGCCGGCCTGACCGAGGGCGAGCGCTCCGCCATCAACGGCGCCGCCGACTACCTGAACGCCGCCATAGCCAAGCGCGCCGCCGACCACGGCTTCACCTTCGCCTCGGTCGCCGGCGCCTTCACGGGCCACGAGATCTGCTCCGGCGCCGCGTGGCTGCACAGCGTCAACTGGCTCAACATCGGGGAGTCCTACCACCCCACCGCCGCCGGACAGTCCGGCGGCTACCTGCCCGTCTTCACGAACGCGGCCTGATCGGGCCCCGCCGTCGGCGGGGTCGGTGACGCGCTCGTGCCGGGGGAGGAGGCCCCGCCCGTCGGGGTCGGGGTCTCCTTCTCGCACGTCACGGAGGTCCCCACCCACGCGGTGGTGACCTCCGCCGGCCCCCGCACCTCCAGCCGGACCGCGTCCTCGAAGGCCGCGTCCGGCACGTGCGTGAGCTCGGTGTGCTCCAGCCGCCGGCTCCTGGGCCCGGCCGCCTCGTACGTGACGGACTGCCAGCCGGGGCCGGAGGTCCTCCCGCTCCGCGTGGCCCAGCGGTACTCCAGCACCACCGGGACCCGCTCCACCTCGACGGTGGCGGTGAAGGCGGGCGCGCGCCCCGCGAGCGGCGGGCAACTGCCGGTGTAGGAGGTCCGTACGGCGTCGACGTAGACCGAAACGTGCTGCTGCCCCGGCGTGGCCGAGGCGGACGCCGAAGCCGAGGCCGACGCGGACGGGCGCGCCGAGGGGGTCGTGGTCACCGACTGGGCGGTCGTCGCGGAACCGCTCGGGCCGCCGCTCCCGGAGCCCTTGCCCTCGCGGTCCTTCAGCAGCAGCCACCCCAGCGCGACCAGCGCCAGCAGCAGCACCACGATCCCGGCGGTCAGCACCAGTCCAGCCGCACCGCCCCGGCGCGGGGCGGGCCCGGGCTGCGAGACCGGTCCCGGCACGGGCGGCGTGGGCTCCCCGTACGGCGCCCCCGCCCCACCGCGCCCGTGGTCGTGCCGGTGCTCCTGCGCGGTGGCCGTGGGCGAGTCGGGCCCCGACACCGCCCCGCCGTAGGCCCGTACGTCCCCGCCCGCACCCACCACCCGCAGCATCCGGGCCGCCTCCGCCGCCGGCAGCCGCTCGGCCGGGTCCTTCCGCAGCAGCCCCTCCAGTACGGGCTCCAGCGGCCCGGCGCGCCGCGGCGCGGGCGGTTCCCCGTCCACCACGGCCCGCAGCGTGTCCAGCGGGTTCTCCTGCCGGAAGGGCGAAACCCCCTCGACGGCCGCGTACAGCATGACCCCGAGCGACCACAGATCCGACTCGGGCCCCGGATCGCGCCCCAACGCCCGCTCCGGAGCCAGGAATTCGGGAGATCCGACCACCTCGCCCGTCATGGTGATCGCCGACGAGCCCTCCAGGCTCGCGATCCCGAAGTCGCTCAGCACCACCCGGCCGTCGTTGGCGATGAGCACGTTCCCGGGTTTGACGTCGCGGTGCAGCACCCCCGAGTCGTGCGCGGAGCGCAGCGCCGTCAGCACCTGCTCGCCGATGTGCGCGGCCCGCTGCGGGGTCAGCGGCCCCTCGGCCTCCAGTACGTCGGCCAGCGAGAGCCCGCGCACCAGCTCCATCACGATCCACGGCCGTCCGCCCTCGGAGGCCACGTCGTAGACCGTGACGACCCCGCGGTGCGAGACCCGGGCCGCCGCCCAGGCCTCCCGCTCCAGCCGCCGGTACATCCGCTGGAGTTCCGCGGGCTCCATTCCGGCCGGGGCCCGTACCTCCTTGACGGCGACCTCGCGGGCCAGCACCTCGTCCCGGGCCCGCCACACGACGCCCATCCCGCCGCGGCCGAGGGGTTCCAGGAGCCGGTACCGGCCCGAGATGACACGATCGGAGCCCGATACCCCGCCCGCACCCGCCACGTTTTCCGTCACGCGAGCCCCCCATGTGTGTGCGCATGCGCCCATGTGTCACCAGGTGATCACTTCAAGTTAGCGCAGAGCGGGATAAGTGGCCCCTGCCGTGACGCGACTCGTACGGAGAGTCCCAACTCCGCCGCTTTTGTGCGGAGAGTGACGATTGACTCCGCTGAGTAATCGTCAACTCCCCGTCGCCACAGGGGTAATTCACACCACCGGGATACCCGGGCGCGGCGCGGGGGCGATAGGGTTAACCTGCCCGGGCCGGGTGCCCTCGTACGGGTGGGGAGAGAACATGGAACAGATAGCAATGCGCAGCAGGCCGCCCCGCGTGCCTGCCATCAACTGCGGCAGCGGTGCGACCAGCTCGCGCCTCGACCGTCACCTCGCCGTGCTGGGCGGTCCCGCCGTCCCGCACCGGGAGACCGCCGAGGCGACCCTGCTGATGCGCGAGCTCACCTCCCGCGACCACACGCACCGCCTGCGGAGCCGGAGCGCGCGCGTCTCGCTCTTCGCGCCGCTGCGCCGCCTGCGTCGCACGCTCTTCGGCAGCCGCCGCTCGTAACCGTCCCCGTACCGAGGCCTTCCGGCCCCGGTACCAGCCCCGGCTCCCCGGCCCTTACGCGATCACACCGTCCCGGCGAAGCTCCGAGATCTGCGCTCCCGTCATCCCCAGGGCGCGCAGCAGGGGTTCGGTGTGCTCACCCAGCGCGGGCACCGCACCCATGTGCGGTGCCGCGCCGCCCGGCAGTCCGATCGGCGGCAACAACGCCCGCAGCGGACCGGCCGGCGATCCCACCTCCCGCCAGCGGTCCCGGGCGGCCAGCTGCGGATGCGCGGCCAGCTGGGCCACCGAGTTCAGCCGGGCGCAGGCGATGCCCGCCGCCTCCAGCCGCCCGATCGCCTCGTCCGCGCCCAGCCGGCCCAGCGCCTCCGCCACCACCGCGTCGGTCTTCTCCCGGTTGGCGGTGCGTGCCGTGTTCGTCGCGTACGCCGGGTCAGCCGCCAACTCGGGGTGATCCAGCACCTGTTCGGCCAGGCGCTGCCATTCCCGGTCGTTCTGCACCGACAGCAGCACCCGGTCCCCGTCGGCCGTCGGGTAGGCGTCGTAGGGTGCGATCACCGCGTGCGCGAGGCCGGTGCGCACCGGCTGTTCGCCGCCGTGCATCGTGTGGTGCAGCGGATGCCCCATCCACTCGGCGAGCGCGTCCAGCATGGACACCTCCACCCTGCCCCCGCGCCCGGTGACCCCGCGGCGCAGCAGGGCGGCGAGCACCCCCGAGAAGGCGTACATGGCGGCCGCGATGTCGGCGGCCGGGATCCCCGCCTTGACGGGCCGCTCCGGGGTGCCGGTCACCGAGACCAGCCCCGCCTCGCACTGCACGAGCATGTCGTAGGCGCGCTTGTGGGCGTACGGGCCCTCCGCGCCGTAGCCCGAGACGTCCACGGCGACCAGCCGCGGGTAACGCGCGCACAGCGCGGCCGAGTCCAGCCCGAGCCGGGCGGCGGCCCCCTGCGCGAGGTTCTGGACGAAGACGTCGGCGCCGTCCAGCAGGCCGTGCAGGACCTCCCGGCCCCGCGGGTCCTTCAGGTCGAGCGCGATCGACTCCTTGCCGCGGTTGGCCCACACGAAGTGCGAGGCGAGGCCCTGCGCGGTGGTGTCGTAGGCGCGCGCGAAGTCGCCGCCGTCGGGGCGCTCGACCTTGACCACCCGGGCGCCGAGGTCGGCGAGCTGGCGGGTGGCGAAGGGGGCCGAGACGGCCTGTTCGACGGCGACGACGGTGATGCCGGCGAGGGGGAGCGGTTCGGTAGCCATGGAGCCCTGCCTACCTGGTCGGACCATGATCTGTCACCCATGCGGACCGAAAGGATCCGCCGAGATCCGCCGCGATCCGCCGAGATCCTCCGGATCGGCCCCGATCAGCCCCGGCCCCGCGCGAACCTGCGCGTGGCGAGCGGCACGAAGGCGGCGAGGAGGACCAGCGACCAGAGCAGCGCCCCGGCGACCGGGTGCGCGGCGGGCCAGGCGGCGCCCGCCGCGGGCTCGGCACCCGCGTTCCCGCACAGCTCCCGGACGGCGGTCGCGACCGCGCTGATCGGGTTCCACTCCGCGACCGTACGCAGCCACCCGGGCAGTCCGGCGGTCGGCAGGTAGGCGCTGGAGAGCATCGGCAGCACGAAGGTGGCGCTGCCGAGCTGGCCCGCCGCCTCCTCGCTCGCGCTCACCAGGCCGAGGTACGTGCCCACCCACGCGGAGGCGAAGCGGAACAGCATCAGCACACCGAGCGCCCCCAGCGCTCCGGGCGGGCCGGTCTCGATCCGCCAGCCCATAGCCAGCCCCACCAGCATCAGCGGCACCAGGGACACCGCGGTGGTGAGCAGGTCGGCGGCGGTCTGCCCCAGCGGTACGGCGCTGCGGCTCATCGGCAGGGTCCGGAAGCGGTCCATCACCCCGCGATGGGCGTCCTGCGAAGCCGTGAACATGCCGGTCATCAGCCCGTTCGCGGCGGTCGCGGCGAGCAGTCCGGGGACCAGGAACTCCCGGTACTCGGCGCCCGGCATGGCGAGCGCGCTGCCGAAGACGTAGCCGAAGAACAGCAACATCGTGATCGGCATGGTCTGCGTGAGGATCAGCAGCGCCGGGGCGTGCCGGGCCTTCTGGAGCTGGCGGGTGAGGACGGCTCCGCCGTCGGACAGCAGGGTGCTCATGCCGCGTTCTCCTTCTCGGCGGGGGCCACGGCCGTGCGGGTGAGGCGCAGGAACACCTCGTCGAGGGTGGGCGGGCGCAGGCTCGCGTCGGTGACCGGGACCCCGGCCGTGTCGAGCGCGCGGATGATCCGGGGCAGGGTGAGCGCGGTGTCGAGCACGGTCACGCCGACCGTGAGGCGCTCCTCGTCGAGCACCGGCCGGCCCCCGGTGAGCCGGTCCAGTACGGCGGCGGCGCCGGCGAGGGCCTCGTGCGCGCCGACCGAGACCTCGGCGCGGGCGCCGATCCGGGCCTTCAGTTCGGCCGGGGTGCCGGTGGCGGCGGCCCGGCCGCGGTCGACGACCACGATGTCGTCGGCGAGCCGGTCGGCCTCCTCCAGGTACTGCGTGGTCAGCAGCACGGTGGTGCCTTCGTTCGCGAGGTCCCCGACCGCCGTCCAGATCTGCTCGCGGGCCGCCGGATCCAGGCCGGTGGTGGGCTCGTCGAGGAAGAGCACGCGGGGCCGGGTGATCAGCCCGGCGGCCAGGTCCAGCCGCCGCTTCATCCCGCCCGACCAGGTGGCGGCCACCCGGTCGGCGGCCTCGCCGAGCCCGAAGCGCTCCAGCAGCCCGTCGGCGCGGGCCCGGACCGCGGAGCCGCGCAGTCCGGCGAGGCGGGCGAAGAGGCGGAGGTTCTCACGGCCGGTCAGATCCCCGTCGACGGAGGCGTACTGGCCGGTGGCCCCGATGGCGCGGCGCACCACCGCGGGTTCGCGTGTGACGTCGTGGCCGGCGACGAGGGCCCGGCCGCCGGTGGGCGCGGTGAGGGTGGTGAGGATCCGGACGGCGGTGGTCTTGCCGGCGCCGTTGGGGCCGAGGAGTCCGCAGACCGTGCCCTCGGGCACGGCGAGGTCGAGGCCGCGCAGGGCGTGGACCTCCCCGTAGCTCTTCTCCAAACCCTCACTAAGTACAGCGTACGTAGTTGTCATGTGCGGCACCCTACCCCACTACGTACGGCGTACGTAACTAAGATGGGGGCGAGACGGACGAGGTGATGTGAGCGATGGCAGCCGGTGGGCGACCCGCTGAACCCGAAGTGATCTGGGCCCGCCCCCCGCGGGCCGGCCGTGGCCCCCGGCCCGCGCACAGCCGCGAGTCGATCGCCGCCGAGGCGGTGCGGATCGCGGACGCGGAGGGGATCGAGGCCGTCTCCATGCGGCGCGTGGCGGCCGGGATCGGCGCCGGGACGATGTCCCTGTACAACTACGTGCCGCGCAAGGAGGACCTGTACGAGCTGATGGTCGACGCGGTCAGCGGTGAGTACGAGTTCACCGCGCCGACCGGCGACTGGCGGGCCGACCTGCTCGCGCTGGCCCGCCAGACCCGGGCGCTCATGCACCGGCACCCGTGGCTGCCCCGGCTGCTCAGTCCGGTGTACGGCTTCGGCCCCAACGCCCTGCGGTACCTGGAGCACAGCCTGGAATGCCTGGCCCCGCTGGATGCGGCCGGGCAGGAGAAGCTGGAGCTCGTCGCGGCCGTCAACGGCACGGTGGCGACGTACGTGGCGGGGGAGCTGGCGCTCGCCGAGCGGGCCCGGTCGCTGCCCTGGAGCGAGGCCGCCGAACAGCGCGTACGGACGGCCTGGCTCGGCTCGCGGCTGGCCACGGGGGAGTACCCGCTGCTGGCCGGGGTCCTCGCGGGGGCCGTCGATCCGGTGCCCGGGGCGGGGCTGGACCTGGCCGCCGTGTTCGAGCGGACGGTGTCGCGGCTGCTGGGGGCGTGGGCCACGCAGGCTCCGTAGCCCCGTGCTTTCCGTCAGAGCAGGGCGAACTGGCCGCCCGGGCCCTCCTCCTGGTGGTCCAGCACCG
This sequence comes from Streptomyces sp. NPDC048337, assembly GCF_043201175.1. NCBI lineage: Bacteria > Bacillati > Actinomycetota > Actinomycetes > Kitasatosporales > Streptomycetaceae > Streptomyces > Streptomyces sp. NPDC048337. The sequence goes on along the minus strand of NZ_JBICYR010000006.1, from coordinate 72,928 downwards.
AGGCCGGGCGCCTGGCCCAGCCCGGCGGCGGCAGTACCCCGGCCGTGCGCAGCTCGCCGACGGACAGGGCGGGGCCCGGCTCGAAGGCGGCCCGTTCCGGGGCCAGATCGGCCAGCAGCGCCAGGGTCGTGACCAGCGCCAGCAGCTCCGAGGTCCAGCTCTGCGGCCACTCGACCGGACCCAGCGCCTCCAACCCGTCCGCGTCCGGTTCGCGGTGCGCGCCGCGGGCGGCGAACCAGGCCTCCAGCACCCGCACCCCCTGGACCTCGTACTCCCAGGCGCCGGCCGGCACGGGGGACACGGTCCCGCCGCCGAAGCCCAGCGTCTCGCTCTCGGCCTCGTACGTCACCTCGCGCGGCCACGCCACGACCGCCGAGCGGACGTACGGGCGCCGCCCGCCGGGCAGTCGGGGCGCCTCGCCGCCGCGGGCTCCGCGCAGCCGGACGGTGAGCAGCCGGTGGCCCAGCTCCAGGCCGGCCCGCCAGCGCCCGGGGTCGGCGGTGAGCGGGACCTCGTACCCGCGCGGCCCGGGGCGGCCGGCCGCGAGGATCCAGCACAGCACGTCCTCGGGGGTGGCCCAGCCGCCGTACCGCTCGCCCAGCAGGGGCAGCAGGCCCGGGGCCAGGTTCGGCTCGGCGCCGCCGGGGCGCCGGTGCAGCGGACGGATCCGGCCGAGCCGGCCGGCCGGGAGGTGCGCGGTGACCAGCAGGCTGGGGGCCGGGGTTTCGACGACGAACAGCTGGTGCTCGTCCCGGACCCGCCACAGCTCGGGGCGGGCCATGTCGATCAGCCGCTGGTCGGGCAGCAGCCACTGCTCGTCGAAGGGGTCGCGCAGCACCCGTACGGGGTCGGGGCAGGGGCCGGGCTCGTCGGCGAAGCGGGCCGTGGCGGCCGAGCGCTGGCCCGGCAGCGCGGCCGCGCCGGCGGCGGGCGTGCGGCTGCGGCTCGGGCGGAACAGCCGCTCCCGCTCGGCCCCTTCGGTGGCGGTCAGCGCGGCCCAGCGGGCGCGCAGGGTCGCCGGATCGGGTGCGGCCACCCAGTCCCGGCCCAGGCGCAGGCCGCCCACGGCCCAGGGCATCAGATCGTCCAGCAGTGGTACGTCTTCGCTCACGCCGCCGATGGTAGCGACGGCGCCGGTGGCCGGGCTGCGTCCAGGCCGAAGCGCTACGCTCCTTATGTACGCATACATGCCGTATCGACCGAGGAGACGGTCATGAGTCAGTACGACGAATACTCGACTCCGTCGCAGGCCGAGGGCGAGCGCCTCGACGACGACCTGGACGAGAAGCAGAAGGCGCAGCGGCACCCCCAGACGATGCGGACCACGCCTTCGCAGGCGGAGGGCGAGCGCACCAAGGACGACGACGAGCGGTAGGCCCGGTCCTTCCGTCGGCCCGTCGGTGCCTTGGGGCGTCAGTGCGCGTCGACCGTCACCGTGAAGGAGAACCGGTCGCCGCGGTAGCGGATGCGCGCCACGTCCACCACCCGGCCGTCCTCGTCGTAGGTCACGCCCGTGTAGTGCAGGATCGGGCTGAGCAGGGGCACCTGGAGCAGCTCGGCCGTCTCCGGGTCGGCAAGCCGTGCCTCCACCGTGTCCGTGATGCGGCTGATGCGCACCCCGACGACGTCCCGCAGCACCTTCGTCATCGGCCACCGTTCGAGATCGGCCAGCTCCACCGCCTCGGCGAACTCCGGGAGGACCGCGTTCTCCACCCAGTTGGTCGGCTCCCCGCTCTCGCGGTCGTGGCGCAGCCGGCGGTAGGTGACCACCTCGGGCGTGTCCGGGAAGTGCTCCAGCAGCTCCCCGGACACCGCCGTCCGCCCGTGGCCGAGAATCGTCGTACGGTCGCCCGACTGCTGGGCCACGATCGCGTCGACCGAGCCCAGCAGCCGGACCGGTGCGCTGCGCCGCGCACCCGGTTCGATGAAGGTGCCGCGCCGCCGGTGCCGGCTGATCAGGCCCTCGCCCTCCAGCTCCTTGAGCGCCTGCCGCATGGTCAGCACGCTCACCCCGTAGTGCTCGGCGAGCTGCTCCTCGGTGGGCAGGCGCAGCGAGGCGTCCGGGGTGCGCCCGAGTATCGAGGCGCGCAGCGACTGTGACACCTGGTACCAGAGCGGCAGCTTCCGGTTCAGCACCAGAGAGTCGGGGGCGAAGGCGGTCACGGGTGGTTCTCCGTACGGCTGGACGGGGGCGGCGTGCTGCGCATATTAGGCGCGGAAGTGGCGCTGGAGACCCTGCCAGACGTCGTCGTATCCGCGCTGGAGGTGCTCCGCGCCGGCCGCCTGGGCGGTGGCGGTGATCGGCCAGCGGGTCTCGAACATGAAGGCCAGGCCGTCGTCGATCTTCTGCGGCTTCAGCTCGGCGGCGCTCGCCCGGTCGAAGGTCTCCCGGTCGGGGCCGTGCGCGGACATCATGTTGTGGAGCGAGCCGCCGCCGGGGACGAAGCCCTCGGCCTTGGCGTCGTAGGCGCCCTCGATCAGGCCCATGTACTCGCTCATCACGTTGCGGTGGAAGTAGGGCGGGCGGAAGGTGTCCTCGCCGACCAGCCAGCGCGGGGCGAAGACCACGAAGTCCACGCCCGCGAGGCCGGGTGTGTCGGAGGGCGAGGTCAGCACGGTGAAGATCGACGGGTCGGGGTGGTCGTAGCTGATCGAGCCCAGGACGTTGAAACGGCGCAGGTCGTAGACGTACGGGGTGTGCGTGCCGTGCCAGGCGACCACGTCGAGCGGGGAGTGGTCGTAGGTGGCCGCCCAGAGGTTGCCGCAGAACTTGTTGACCACCTCGGTCGGGCGCTCGACGTCCTCGTACGCGGCGGCCGGGGCCCGGAAGTCCCGGGCGGCGGCGAGTCCGTTGGCGCCGATCGGGCCCAGGTTCGGCAGCTCGAAGGGCTGGCCGTAGTTCTCGCAGACGTAGCCGCGGGCGCCGTCCTCCAGGAGCTCGACGCGGAAGCGCACGCCGCGGGGGACCAGGGCCACCTCGCCGGGCCGGGCGGCGAGCAGGCCGAACTCGGTGCGCAGGAGCAGGCCGCCGCGCTCGGGGACGATCAGCAGCTCGCCGTCGGAGTCGCTGAACACCCGGTCGGTCATGTCGGCGTTGGCGGCGTAGAGGTGGATGGCCATGCCGGTGCGCTGGGCGGCGTCGCCGTTGCCGCCGAGGGTCCACAGGCCGGCCAGGAAGTCGGTGCCGGGCGCCGGGTCGGGCAGCGGGTTCCAGCGCAGCCGGTTCGGGTCCGCGGCCGCCTCGGTGAAGGGCGCCGTGCGCAGGGCACCGTTGTCGATCCGGGTGAAGGCCGGGTGCGCCGCCGAGGGGCGGATCCGGTACAGCCAGGAGCGGCGGTTGTGGCTGCGCGGCTCGGTGAAGGCGCTGCCGCTGAGCTGCTCGGCGTAGAGGCCGAGCGGTGCGCGCTGGGGCGAGTTCCGGCCGTGCGGCAGCGCGCCGGGGACGGCCTCCGAGCTGTGCTCGTTGCCGAAGCCGGTGAGGTACTCCAGCCCCTCCGCCGTCTTCCTGGCCTGCTCGCTCATGTGCTGCTCCCGCTCCGTCGAAGGAATCCTATGGTTGACAGTAGGATTCCGCGGCCCGCGCGTCAACGGCGCATCGGGGCGGCGGGGGCGGGCGGAGGCCGGGGGAAGCGGATTCGCGCACGGGGGGATCCGAAAAGATGAACATTGCTCTACTCTCACGCGCATGTCGTGGACCCGCAGGTTCCCTGCCGTGCCGGCGGCTCTGCTCGCCGCCCTCCTCGCCCTCCTGTCCCTCTTCGCCGCCGCGCCCGCCGCGGTCGCCCACGAGGAGCGCCCCGTCACCCTCCCGGACGGCTCCGGCTCCGTGCCCGAGTACCGCGAGGCGGAGCCCGACCTCCTGGTCTGCAAGACCGACCGCCCCGCCTTCGAACGCCGGATATCCGGCTTCCCGGAGGAGCTGCGGCGGCGCAACCTCGCCCTGTACGAGCGCTGCGAGAAGAGCGGCTACCGCCACCTCCAGGAGGCCGTCGACGCCGTCGACCGGCCCGGGATGAACATCGCGATCCTCCCCGGCCTCTACGAGGAGGAGCCCTCACTGCCGAAGCCGACGGGGGAGTGCGCGCAGCTCAAGGCCCCCAACTCCTCGCTCGGCTACCAGATCCTCAGCTACGAGCAGCAGGTGGCCTGCCGGCACAACCAGAACCTCGTCGCCATCCTCGGCAAGACGAACCTCCAGATCGAGGGCACCGGCGCAGCCCGCACGGACGTCGTCATCGACGCCAAGTACCAGAAGCTGAACGCCATCCGCGCCGACAAGTCCAACGGCGTCTACTTCCGCAACTTCACCGCTCAGCGCACCACCTTCAACTCCCTGTACGTGCTGGCGGGCGACGGCTTCGTCATCGACGACGTACTGACCAGGTGGAACGACGAGTACGGCTTCCTGACCTTCGCCAGCGACCACGGGCTCTACAAGAACTGCGAGTCGTACGGGAACGGCGACTCCGGCATCTACCCGGGCAGCGCCTCCAACATCAACGACGGCCGCGGCTACGACGTCCCCCGCTACTCCATCGAGATCACCGGCTGCCGCAGCCACCACAACATGGTCGGCTACTCCGGCACCGCGGGCGACTCGGTGTGGGTGCACGACAACGAGTTCGACCAGAACATGGGCGGCGCCTCGATGGACAGCGCCTTCCCCGGGCACCCCGGACTCCCGCAGAACCACGCCAAGTTCGAGCGCAACCTCATCCATGACAACAACCAGGACTACTACGGCCACGTCGCCGACGGCACCTGCGCCAAGCCGCCGATCGAGCGCGGCTACGAGCGGGGCGTCGTCTGCCCGCAGATCTCCATGCCGCCGGGCACCGGCATCATCACCGCGGGCGGCAACTGGAACCTCTACGAGAACAACTGGGTGTACGGCCACCGCCGCGCGGGCTTCTTCCTCTCCGCGGTCCCCGCCTTCATCCGCGGCGAGGAGACGTGGTCCAAGCAGGCGGACACCTCCCACCACAACCGGTACGCCGGCAACGTGCTCGGCAAGGACAAGTCCGGCGCCGCCCGCCCCAACGGCATGGACGTGTGGTGGGACGGCCAGGGCCGCGGCAACTGCTGGCAGGACGGCCCCGACGGCTCCACCCCGGGCACGGTCCCGCAGTGCGGCGGTACGCGCGGCGACGTCTCGGGCGCCTCGGCCCGTATGGTCGGCGAACCGGTGAAGCTGGTCCAGCTCCTCGTCTGCGCCGACTACAACGTCCAGGCGCGCAAGCTCCCGGCCGGCTGTGACTGGTACGGCGCCCGGGGCCTGGAGCGGGTGGAGACCCAGATCGCCCTCGCGGTGGCCGGTGTCCTCCTCCTGGTCGGCGGCGTGCTGTGGTGGCGCCGCCTGCTCGGCTCCCGGCTGGGCACGGTCGCCTCGCTGCTGGGCCTGGCGGGCCTGGCCCTGGACGTGGCCGGCTCCACGACGGGCCTGCTCGCCACCGCCGTCCCGGCGCTGGCGCTCACCCTGCTGGGCCTGTGGTGGACGGGCGTGGGCCTGGCCCTGCGCCCCACCCGCCCCTGGCTGGCCCGCCTCACCCTGCTGCTGGCCGGGCTCACCCTGCTGGACGCCTTCGACAAGGCGATCCTGATGATCCCCTGGACCCCCCTGAGCCCCGCCTGGGTACGGGCCTTGGTGGCCGTGATCTGGATCCTGTGGGCGGTCGTAGCCTCGGCCCGCCCCGGCACCCCGGCCCGCCCCACCGGCCCGGGCGGCGACCCGGCAGGCGACCGCGCCCCAACCCCGCACCCGGCCGCGGCTCCGGCGGCGCCGACGGCGGCAGGGCAGCCGTGAGCGACCGGGCCGACGACCGCAGCCGGTGCGACGCCTGCGGGACGCCGCCCCGCCCGCGCCGCAGGCCCGGCAGGCCCGGTCGGCGGGCCCGCGCCGCGGCCCTGCTCGCGCTGGCCCTGCTGCTCGCGGGGGGAGCGGCGACGGGCTGTGGAGGGCGGGCCACCACCCACCACAAGCCCGGCACCAGCCACGAGCAGGCCTCCGGCAACGTGGGCACCCTGCTCACCACCGACGACGGCGCGGGCCACCGGCTCAGGGAAGTCCCCGCCGAGGGCGCGCCGGAGGTCCAGCTCACCGTCCGCCCGGACTCGGAGGACGGCTGGAACCTCCAACTGGCGGTGAAGAATTTCCGCTTCACCCCCGACAGCGCCGGCGGCGCCGCCCTCCCGGGCGCCGGCCACGCCCACCTGGAGCTCGACGGCCGCAAACTGGCCCGGCTGTACGGCCCCTGGTTCCACCTGCCCGCCGCGCAGGTGCCCGAGGGCACGCACACCCTGACCGTCCGCCTGTACGCGGACGACCACACCGCCTGGGCGGTGTCCGGCAAGCCCGTGGAAACCGCGGTCCCGCTGACCGCGGGCCCCCCGGGCCAGGCGTCCCACAGCCACCCCGCGCCGAACCCGACCGGCTCGGAGCCCTCGCAGGCTCCACCGGCCGACCGGACGGTCACCATCACCGTCCGGGACGGCAGGGTCAGCCCCGCCCCCGCCCGCACCGAGCTCAAGCGCGGCGAGCGCGTGGCCCTGCGCGTCACCAGCGACCGCGCGGACACCCTGCACGTCCACGGCTACGACAAGGAACTCGCCCTGCCGGCAGGCCAGGAGGCCACCCTGATCCTGACGGCCGACCGCACCGGCCTCTTCGAGGTCGAGACCCACGAGTCCGCCCTCGTCCTGACCCAGCTCCTCGTCCGATGACCCAGCCCGTGCCGGTGCCCCTCTCCGTGCCCCTGTCCCAGACCCTGCCGCCACCCGTGTCCCCGCAGGCTCCGGCCGGTGGCGGGGGAGGCCAGGGCGTGGTCCTCCACCTGGCCGATCCGCTCACCGCCCTCGCGCACGGGATCGGGTCCCAGCACGATCTGCCGATCTCTCCCTTCTACGCCTTCGCCGGGGCCTTCACCGCGCTCTTCGTCTCCTTCCTCGGACTCGCACTGCTCTGGTCCACCTCCCGCTTCCGCGGCGACCGCTCCGGGCTCGCCCTGCCCGCCGCCCTCCAGCGGGTGGCCGACGCGCCGGCCACCCGCACCGCCCTGCGCGGACTCGGGCTCGCCCTCGCGCTCGCCGTCCTGCTCCACCTCCTCCTCGGTCCCGACGACCCCGCGCACAACCCCGCTCCCGGCGCCGTCTACGTCCTGCTCTGGGTCGGACTCGTCCCCGCCTCCCTCCTCCTCGGCCCCGTATGGCGCCTGCTCAACCCGCTCCGCACCCTGCACCGCCTGCTCTCCCGGTCCCGGCGCCGCACCGACGCCGGCACCGGCGGCGGCCCTCACCGCCCCCTCCCCGCGCGGCTCGGCCAATGGCCCGCCGCCGCCGGGCTGTTCGGCTTCACCTGGCTCGAACTCGTCGCTCCCGATCCCGCATCCACCACCACCCTCCTCATCGCCCTCGCCACCTACACCGCCGCCCAGCTGCTGCTCGCCGCCCGCTTCGGCGAGCGCTGGTTCGACGACGGAGACGCCTTCGAGACGTACTCCGCGCTCCTCGCCCGGCTCTCCCCCCTCGGCCGCCGCAGCGACGGCCGCCTGGTGCTCCGTAACCCCTTCCACGGACTCGACGCGACGCCCGAGCGGCCCGGACTCGTCGCCACCGTCTGCGTCCTGCTCGGCTCCACCGCCTACGACGGCTTCTCCGACAACCCCTCGTGGATCAACGCCCTGCAGACCTCCCCCCTCGGCCGCACCCCCACGGCCACACTCGGACTCCTCGGTTCCATCGCCCTCGTCGCCACCCTCTACTGCCTGTGCGCCGCGGCCACCCGCCTCGTCAGCGGCCCGCACCCCGGACCGCTGACCGCCTTCGCGCACTCACTCGTACCGATATCGCTCGGCTATCTGATCGCCCACTACTTCTCCCTCCTGGTAACCGAAGTACCACGCACAGTAAGCATGGCACTCGGCACTGACAACGCCCCCGAACCCTTGGTGCCACTGGGCCCCGGGGCCCTCGCCGCCCTCCAGGTCATCGCCGTCGTCACCGGCCACGTGCTCGGCGTCGTCGCGGCCCACGACCGCTCCGTACGCCTCTTCCCGCCCGCCAGGGCGGTCGCCGGCCAGCTGCCGCTGCTCGCGCTGATGATCACTTACACGGTCGGCGGGCTCGGCCTCCTGCTGAACTGAGGCCGCCCCCGAGCCGAGAACCCCGGAGCGGCATGATGGACCCCGTGCCTCCCGCCCACTCCCTGCGTCGTACTCCGATCCAACAGCGCAGCGCCGACCGGCTCGCCCGGATCCTCGACGCCTGCGCCGAACTGCTCGACGAGACCGGATACGAGAACCTCAGCACCCGCGCCGTCGCCCTGCGCGCCGGAGTCCCGATCGGCTCGGTCTACCGCTTCTTCGGCAACAAGCGGGCCATGGCCATCGCCCTCGCCCACCGCAACCTGGACCGCTACGCCGACGGCATCGCGGACCGGCTCGCCGACCTCCCCGCCACCCACTGGCGGCCCGTCGTGGACGCCGTACTGGACGAGTACCTGGCCATGAAGCGCAGCGTCCCCGGCTTCGCGCTCGTCGACTTCGGCGTGCCCGCCCCGCCCGCCGAGGGCCCGGAGGCCGACCCCAACCACCTGGTCGCGGCCCGCCTCACCGAACTGCTCTGCGCCCACCTCGGCCTGACCCCCGACGCCAACCTCGCGCGGGCGGTCCTCGTCTCCGTCGAGGCCACCGACGCGCTGATCCAGCTGGCCTTCCGCGCCGACCCGACGGGCGACCCCGACATCGTCGCCGAGACCCGGGCGATGATGCACGCCTACCTGGCCCGCGTCCTGGACTGACCCAGGCGCCGGCCCCGGCCCGGCCCCCGGCCCCCGCCGCCGAACCCCGCCCCGCAGACCCCTCCCCTCCGTCCCTACCGGTCGGTATGCTCGGTCCGCCCGTGTGCCCGCGCCGCAGCCTGCCGCCCCTGGAGGGCCCATGCCCCGCACCGCCCTGCGCATCTGCCCCCTCTGCGAAGCCACCTGCGGACTCACCCTCACCGTCGAGGGCACCTCCGTCACCGGCGCGCGCGGAGACCGCGACGACGTCTTCAGCCGCGGCTTCATCTGCCCCAAGGGCGCGGCCTTCGGCGCCCTCGACGCCGACCCCGACCGGCTGCGCACCCCCCTCGTCCGCCGCGACGGCCAACTCCGGGAGGCCACCTGGGAGGAGGCCTACGACGCCATCGCCGCCGCCGTCCCCGCGCTCGTCGGCGCGTACGGGGCCCAGTCGGTCGGCGTTGTCCTCGGGAACCCGAACACCCACACCATGGCCGGCGCCCTCTACCCGCCGCTGCTCCTCAAGGCCCTCGGCACCCGCAACCTCTTCACCGCCAGCACGCTCGACCAGATGCCCAAGCACGTCTCCAGCGGGCTGCTCTTCGGGGACCCCTTCGCCATCCCGGTTCCCGACCTGGACCACACCGACTTCCTGCTGCTCCTGGGCGCCAACCCCCTCGAATCCAACGGCTCCCTGTGCACCGCCCCCGACTTCCCCGGCCGGCTCAAGGCGCTGCGCGCCCGTGGCGGGACCCTGGTCGTCGTCGACCCGCGCCGCACCCGCACCGCCCGGCTCGCCGACCGGCACCTGGCACCCCGCCCCGGCAGCGACGCGCTGCTGCTCGCCGCCCTCGCGCACACCCTCCTCGCGGAGAAGCTCGCCGCCCCCGGCGTACTGGAGGAACACGCCGAGGGCCTCGGGGAACTCGCCGCCGCCCTCGGGAGTTTCACTCCTGAGGCCGTGGCACCCGCCTGCGACCTCGCCGCCGATGACATCCGCACCCTCGCCCGCGAGCTCGCGGCCGCCCCCACGGCCGCCGTCTACGGGCGGATCGGCAGCTGCACCGTCGAGTACGGCACCCTCGCCAGCTGGCTCGTCGACGTGCTGAACATCCTCACCGGCAACCTCGACCGGCCCGGCGGAGCCCTCTTCCCGCTCTCCGCGACCGCCGGCGCGCCCCGGCCGGCCCGCCCCGGCAAGGGCTTCGCCCTCGGCCGCTGGTCGAGCCGGGTCAGCGGTCACCCCGAAGCCAAGGGCGAACTCCCCATCTCCGCCCTGGCGGAGGAGATCGAGACCCCGGGCGAGGGGCGGATCCGGGTGGTGATCGCCGTCGCCTCGAACCCGGTCCTGTCCGCACCCGACGGCGACCGGCTCGACCGGGCGCTGTCCGGCCTCGACTTCATGGTCTCCATCGACCCCTACCTCAACGAGACCTCGCGCCACGCCCACGTCGTACTGCCCCCGCCGCCGCCCGCGCAGAGTGCCCACTTCGACTTCGCGTTCAACGGGTTCGCCGTACGCAACCAGGCCCGCTACTCACCCGCCGCCATCCCCCTGGAGGAGGGGCGGATGGACGAGTGCGAGATCCACGCGCGGCTGATCCTCGCCGTCTCCGGCCTGCACGGTGCACCACCGGAGGCCGTCGACGAGCGCGTCATCGCCGACACCCTCGCCCGGGCCGTCACCGAACCCCACTCACCGCTCTTCGGTGCCGACCCGCAGGAGCAGGCCCGCCTGCTGTCGGGCCGCACCGGTCCCGAGCGGCGGCTCGACATGATGCTGCGCCTGGGCCCCTACGACCTGACCCTGGAGGATCTCCGGCAGAGCCCGCACGGCATCGACCTGGGCCCGCTGCGGCCCCGGCTCCCGGGCGTGCTGAGGACCCGCAGCGGCAGGATCGAGCTGCTCCCGGACCCGATCGCGGCCGAGCTGCCCAGGCTGCGCGCGACGCTCGCCGAACGCCCCGCCGGGCTGGTGCTCGTGGGCCGCCGCCATCTGCGGTCCAACAACAGCTGGTTGCACAACGTCCCGGCCCTCACGGGAGGTTCCAACCGCTGCACCCTCCAGATCCACCCGCAGGACGCGGTCCGGCTGGGCCTCACCGACGGGGGCCGGGCCAGGATCACCGCCGACGGCGGCGCGCTGGAGGTCCCCGTCGAGGTCACCGACACCGTGCGCACCGGTGTGGTGAGCCTTCCGCACGGCTGGGGCCACGACCGCACCGGCTCCCGGCTCTCGGTGGCCGCCGCCTCGCCCGGCGCCAACGTCAACCAGCTCCTCGACGGCAGCAGGCTCGACCCGCTGTCCGGTACGGCCGTCCTCAACGGCTTTCCCGTCGAGCTGACACCCCTGCCCTGAGCTGGGGTTTTGCTCGTATTGCTCACGTGCGGACGTCTTGTTGGCACAAGGAGGCGGCACCTACGTTCCCTGCATGCTGACCTTCCTCGGCTTCGCCATGATCGCGACCTTCCTGGTTCTGATCATGCTGAAGAAAATGTCGCCCATCGCGGCGCTCGTCCTCATCCCCGCGCTCTTCTGCGTGTTCGCAGGCAAGGGCGCGCACCTCGGTGACTACGTCATCGACGGCGTCGGCAAGCTGGCCCCGACCGCCGCCATGCTGATGTTCGCCATCGTCTACTTCGGCGTGATGATCGACGTCGGCCTCTTCGACCCGATCGTGCGCGGCATCCTGCGCTTCTGCAAGGCCGACCCCGTGCGGGTCGTGGTCGGCACCGCCGTCCTCGCCGCGATCGTCTCGCTCGACGGCGACGGATCGACCACCTTCATGATCACGGTCTCGGCCATGTACCCGCTCTACAAGCGGCTCGGCCTGAGCCTGGTGGTCATGACGGGCGTCGCCGCCACCGCCAACGGCGTCATGAACACCCTCCCGTGGGGAGGTCCCACGGCCCGCGCCGCCACCGCCCTCAAGCTCGACGCCGCCGACATCTTCGTCCCGATGATCCCGGCCCTCGCGGTGGGCCTGCTCTTCGTGTTCGTCCTCGCGTACGTCCTCGGCCTGAAGGAGCGCCGCCGCGTCGGACTCCTGGTCCTGCCCGGCCAGGAGACGGAGGTGGAGGCGGAGTCCCCGTCCCTCGTCACCGCCGGTTCCGGCGCGGCCGCGACCCCCACCCCCGCCCCCGCCCCCGCCCGCGGCTCCGGCTCCGCGGAGGCCGCCGGATCCGGCACCCCGTCCGGCGAAGGCGACGGCTTCCAGGGTCTGGACCCCCACCGTGCCACCCTGCGCCCGCGCCTCTACTGGTTCAACGCCGGGCTCACCGTCGCCCTCCTGACGGCCATGATCATGGAGCTGCTGCCCATCCCGGTGCTGTTCCTGCTCGGCGCCGCCCTCGCCCTCACCGTCAACTTCCCGCACATGCCCGACCAGAAGGCCCGGATCGCCGCCCACGCCGACAACGTCCTCAACGTCGCCGGCATGGTCTTCGCCGCCGCCGTCTTCACCGGGGTCCTCGCCGGCACCGGCATGGTCAAGCACATGGCCGACTGGCTCGTCGGCGCCATCCCCGAGGGCATGGGCCCGCACATGGCCCTGGTCACCGGCCTGCTCAGCCTGCCGCTCACCTACTTCATGTCCAACGACGGCTTCTACTTCGGCGTCCTGCCCGTCCTGGCCGAGGCCGGCGCCGCCCACGGGGTCTCCCCGCTGGAGATCGCCCGCGCCTCCCTGGTCGGCCAGGCCCTGCACATGTCCAGCCCGCTGGTTCCGGCCGTCTACGTCCTCGTCGGGATGGCCAAGGTCGAGTTCGGCGACCACACCCGGTTCACCGTGAAATGGGCGGCTCTCACCTCCCTCGTCGTCCTCGCGGCGGGGATGCTTTTCGCCATCATCTGACCCCGGCGGCCCCTGGCGCGCATAAAACTACCGGCGCTAGTTTGTAGGGTGTTGGCGAGGTCAGGTCTACGCGCTCGTGCGTGCTCGGGAGGAATGACATGAAGGCCCACGACGGGATGTACATCGGCGGGGAGTGGCGGCCCGCCGTCGGCCAGGACCGGATCGAGGTGGTCAACCCGGCCGACGAGCAGGTCATCGCCTCCGTTCCGGCCGGCACCGCCGAGGACGTGGACGCGGCCGTACGCGCGGCACGCGCCGCCCTGCCCGGCTGGGCGGCCACCGCTCCGGCCGAGCGGGCGGCTCTGATCGGCGCGCTGCGCGACGTGCTGGCCGCCCGCAAGAGCGAGATCGCCGAGACCATCACCGCCGAGCTCGGCTCCCCGCTGGGCTTCGCGGAGCTGGTCCACGTCGGATCGCCGATCGCGGTGGCCTCCTCGTACGCCGAGCTCGCGGGCTCGTACGCCTTCGAGGAGCGGATCGGGAACTCCACCGTCCTGCTGGAGCCGGTCGGTGTGGTCGGCGCCATCACGCCCTGGAACTATCCGCTGCACCAGGTCGTTGCAAAGGTGGCGCCCGCTCTCGCCGCCGGCTGCACCCTCGTCCTCAAGCCGGCCGAGGACACCCCGCTGACCGCACGGCTCTTCGCCGAAGCCGTGCACGAGGCGGGCATCCCGGCCGGAGTCTTCAACCTGGTGACCGGGACCGGCCCGGTCGCCGGGCAGGCCCTGGCCGCGCACGAGGGAGTCGACCTCGTCTCCTTCACCGGCTCGACCGCAGTCGGCAGGAAGATCGGCGCCACCGCCGGCGCCGCCGTCAAGCGGGTCGCCCTCGAGCTGGGCGGCAAATCGGCCAATGTCATCCTGCCCGGGGCCGACCTGGCCAAGGCCGTCGCGGCGGGCGTGGGCCACGTCATGAACAACACCGGCCAGAGCTGCAACGCGCTCACCCGGATGCTCGTCCACCGGGACCAGTACGAGGAGGCCGTCTCCCTCGCGGCCGCCGCCGTCGCCCAGTACCCCACGGGCGACCCGACCGACTCGGCCACCCGCCTCGGCCCCGTCGTCAACGCCAAGCAGCACGAGCGCGTGCGCGGTTACATCGCCAAGGGCATCGAGGAGGGCGCCCGCCTCGTCGTCGGCGGCCCCGACGCTCCGCACCAGCAGGGCTACTTCGTCGCCCCGACCGTCTTCGCCGATGTCACCCCCGACATGACCATCGCCCAGGAGGAGATCTTCGGCCCGGTGCTGTCGATCCTCCCGTACGAGGACGAGGAGGACGCCCTGCGCATCGCCAACGGCACCGTCTACGGCCTGGGCGGCGCCGTCTGGGCCGCCGACGAGGAGACGGCCGTGGCCTTCGCGCGCCGTATGGACACCGGGCAGGTGGACATCAACGGCGGCCGCTTCAACGTGCGCGCGCCCTTCGGCGGTTACAAGCAGTCGGGCGTCGGCCGCGAGCTGGGCACCCACGGGCTGGCCGAGTACCTCCAGACCAAGTCCCTGCAGTTCTGAGTCGGGAGAAGACGACCATGGTCCGCGCCGCCATCCTGCCCGCTGTCGGAGCCCCGCTGGAGATACGGGAGATCGTGCTGCCCGATCCCGGCCCGGGGCAGGTCCGGGTGCGGCTCGCCGCAGCCGGGGTCTGCCACTCCGACCTCTCCCTCACCAATGGCACCATGCGGGTGCCCGTGCCCGCCGTCCTCGGCCACGAGGGCGCGGGCACGGTCCTCGCCGTCGGGGAGGGCGTCACCCATGTCGCGCCCGGCGACGGGGTGGTGCTCAACTGGGCCCCGTCCTGCGGAGAGTGCCACCACTGCGCCATCGGAGAGGTCTGGCTCTGCGCCAACGCCCTCACCGGGGTCGGGGCCGTCTACGCGCACGACGCCCAGGGCACCGAGCTGCACCCGGGGCTGAATGTGGCCGCCTTCGCCGAGGAGACCGTCGTCGCGGCCACCTGCGTGCTGCCCGCGCCCGCCGGCATACCGCTCGCCGAGGCCGCCCTGCTCGGCTGCGCGGTACTTACCGGCTACGGCGCCGTCCACCACAGCGCCCAGGTCCGCCCCGGCGAGTCCGTCGCCGTCTTCGGCGTCGGTGGCGTGGGCCTGGCCGCCCTCCAGGCGGCCCGGATCGCCGGGGCCGGCCCGATCGTGGCCGTCGACGTCTCCCCGGCCAAGGAGGAACTGGCGCGCGCGGCCGGGGCCACGGACTTCGTACTCGCCTCGGACACCACCGCCAAGCAGATCCGCGCCCTCACCGGCGGGCAGGGCGCGGACGTCGCCGTGGAATGCGTCGGCCGGGCGGAGACCATCCGCGGCGCCTGGGAGTCCACCCGCCGGGGCGGCCGCACCACCGTGGTGGGCATCGGCGGGAAGGAGCAGCAGGTCACCTTCCACGCCCTGGAGGTCTTCCACTTCGCCCGCACCCTCACCGGCTGCGTCTACGGCAACAGCGACCCCGCCCGCGACCTCCCGGTGATAGCCGAACACGTCCGCGCGGGCCGCCTCGACCTCGGCGCCCTGGTCACCGACCGCATCACGCTCGACGGCATCCCGGCCGCCTTCGACGCGATGCTGGCGGGCAAGGGCGGGCGCTCGCTCGTCGTGTTCTAGGCCGAGCAGACTCGTTGGCCCTCCGTCCCGGGCCCGGCCCGGGACGGAGGCGCGCGTCAGCGCGCCCTTATGCGCCGGGTTTCGCAGACGTCCCGCGCGTCAAGGCCTCGTACTGGAGGGCCAGGCCGTCCAGCAGTGCCGCCAGGCCCGTTTCGAAGGCGCCCTCGTCCACCTCCCGTTGGCGCTCGGCCAGCAGGTGGGCCTGGCCCAGGTGTGGGTAGTCCGACGGGTCGTATGCCGCCTCGTCGTCCACGAACCCCCGGGCGAACGAGGCCACCGCCGAGCCCAGGATGAAGTAGCGCATCAGCGCGCCGATCCGGGTCGCCTGCGCCGGCGGCCAGCCCGCCGCCGTCATCGCGCCGAACACCGCGTCCGCCAGCCGCAGACCCGCCGGGCGGCGGCCCGGCCCGCGCGCCAGCACCGGCACGATGTTCGGATGGTCGGACAGGGCGTCCCGGTACGAGTGCGCCCAGGCGTGCAGGGCCGCGCGCCAGTCCCCTGCGGCCTCCGGTTCGAACATCGACAAGTCGACCCGCGCGCTCACCGCGTCCGCGACCGCCTCCAGGATCTCGTCCTTCGTGCGGAAGTGGTTGTACAGCGAGGGCCCGCTGACCCCCAGCGCGGCCGCCAGCCGCCGCGTCGACACCGCCTCCAGCCCCTCCGCGTCCACCAGCGCTCCCGCCGCCTCGACGATGCGGGCTCTGCTGAGGAGGGGCTTGCGCGGTCTGGCCATGCGCCACATAGTAGGGCCTGCCCGCCATAAACTACCGGTGCTAGTTAACGGCCGCGACGACCCGCCCGGAGGTGCCCGGTGAATCTGGAGCTGAGCGAGGAGCAGACCGCCGTACGCAGGCTCGCCCGCGAGTTCACCGAGCGCGAGGTCGCCCCGTACGCCGCCGAGTGGGACCGCGCCGAGAGCATGGACCGGGCCATCGTGAAGAAGCTCGGCGCGCTGGGATTCCTCGGGCTGACCGTCCCCGAGGAGTACGGCGGCTCCGGCGGCGACCACCTCGCCTACGTCCTGGTCACCGAGGAACTCGGCCGCGGCGACTCCGCCGTGCGCGGCATCGTCTCCGTCTCCCTCGGCCTCGTCGCCAAGACCATCGCCGCCTGGGGGACCGAGGAGCAGAAGCACGCCTGGCTGCCGCGCCTCTGCTCCGGGGACGCCCTCGGCTGCTTCGGCCTGACCGAGCCCGGCACCGGCTCCGACGCCGGCAGCCTCACCACCCGCGCCGTGCGCGAGGGGGACTCCTACGTCGTCAGCGGCAGCAAGATGTTCATCACCAACGGAACCTGGGCCGACGTGGTCCTGCTCTTCGCCCGCACCGACGACGAGCCCGGCCACCGCGGAATCTCCGCCTTCCTGGTCCCCACCGACACCCCCGGCCTCACCCGCCGCGAGGTCCACGGCAAGCTCGGACTGCGCGGCCAGGCCACCGCCGAACTCGCCCTCGACGGCGTCCGCGTCCCCGCCTCCGCGATGCTCGGCCCCGAGGGCAAGGGGTTCTCGGTGGCCATGTCCGCCCTGGCCAAGGGCCGTATGTCGGTCGCCGCCGGCTGTGTCGGCATCGCCCAGGCGGCCCTGGACGCGGCCGTCTCGTACGCCGCCCAGCGCGAGCAGTTCGGCAAGCCGATCGCCCACCACCAGCTGGTCCAGGAGCTGATCGCCGACATCTCGGTGGACGTGGACGCCGCCCGCCTGCTGACCTGGCGGGTCGCCGATCTCATCGACCGCGGGCAGCCCTTCGCCACCGAGTCCTCCACCGCGAAGCTCTTCGCCTCCGAGGCCGCCGTGCGCGCCGCGAGCAACGCCCTCCAGGTGCACGGCGGCTACGGCTACATCGACGAGTACCCGGCCGGCAAACTGCTGCGCGACGCCCGCGTGATGACCCTGTACGAGGGCACCAGCCAGATCCAGAAGCTGCTCATCGGCCGCGCCCGCACAGGAGTTTCGGCCTTCTGAGTACGTAGGTGAGTACGCGCACCCATGCGGCCGCCGCGGCCCGGCCCGATGCTCGACCCATGAACGAGACACCGGTCAAGCAGCAGAACACGGGGGCCTACTACGGCCAGGCCGTCGCCTCCTTCGGCATCGCCCTCGCCGCCGTGGCCGTGGGGATCTACAACCTGGAGGTCGACGGCTGGGTCCGCGCCTTCCTCGGCATCGCGGTGCTCTACCTCACCACCTCGGCCTTCACGCTGGCCAAGGTGGTCCGCGACCGCCAGGAGGCCACCGGGATCGTCAGCCGGGTCGACCAGGCCCGGATGGAGAAGATCCTGGCGGAGTACGACCCGTACGCGCCGAAGTAGCCCCGCCCCGCCCCGCCCCGCCGGGCCGGTCCGCGGCCGCGTGCGCTAAGCGCTTGCTCACCCTCGGGTAAGGTGTCACTTCCACACGGTGAAGAGGGTGAGTGAGCGATGGACAGCGCGGAGGAGACGGCCGGCGGCTACCAGCCGTGGTCCGAGGTCACCCCCGACGCCGCGCGGCGGCTGCTCGTCGCCGCCGTCGAGGCCTTCGCGGAGCGCGGCTACCACGCCACCACCACCCGCGACATCGCGGGCCGCGCCGGCATGAGCCCGGCCGCCCTCTACATCCACTACAAGACCAAGGAAGAGCTGCTCCACCGGATCAGCCGGATCGGCCACGACAAGGCCCTGGAGATCCTGGAGACGGCTGCCTCGGGCCCGGGCGCCGCGGCCGAGCGGCTCGACGCCGCCGTACGGTCCTTCGTACGGTGGCACGCGGCGCACCACACCACCGCGCGCGTGGTCCAGTACGAGCTCGATGCTCTCGCTCCGGAGCACCGCTCCGAGATCGTGGCACTGCGCCGGCAGAGCGACGCCGCCGTACGCCGCATCCTGGCCGACGGGGTCGCGGCGGGGGAGTTCGACGTCCCCGACGTGCCCGGCACCACCCTCGCCGTGCTGTCGCTCTGCATCGACGTGGCCCGCTGGTTCAACGCGGCCGGACGGCGCACGCCCGACGAGGTCGGCGCGCTCTACGCCGACCTCGTGCTGCGCATGGTGGGCGCGCGCCCTCAGAAGTAGTAGCGGGACACCGACTCCGCCACGCACACCGGCTTGTCGCCGCCCTCGCGCTCGACCGTGACCGTGGCCGTCACCTGCACGCCGCCACCGGCCTCCGTGACCTCCGTGATCACGGCGGTGGAGCGCAGCCGCGACCCGACCGGCACCGGCGCCGGGAAACGCACCTTGTTCGTCCCGTAGTTGATGCCCATCTTCATGCCCTCGACCCGCATGATCTGCGGCACCAGGCTCGGCAGCAGCGACAGGGTCAGGTAGCCGTGCGCGATCGTGGAACCGAAGGGACCGTCCGCCGCCCGCACCGGGTCCACGTGGATCCACTGGTGGTCGCCGGTGGCGTCCGCGAAGAGGTCGATCCGCTTCTGGTCCACCTCCAGCCACCCGCTGGGGCCGAGCGGCTCGCCGATTCCGGCGTGCAGCTCCTCGGCGGACGTGAAGACCCTCGGCTCGGCCATGCCCTGCTCCTGTCTCTCGCTTCTCTCACCCGAACACTCGACACTCGAATAAGCGCTTGCTCAGCATGCGGGGACCGTATGTGTATGTCAACGGACCTCCGACTACCCTCGGCCGGGTGCCGCAGATTCCCGAGAACGTCCACGAACTCACCGTCGGCCAGCTGTCCGCGCGCAGCGGCGCGGCCGTGTCCGCGCTCCACTTCTACGAGTCCAAGGGCCTGATCAGCAGCCGCCGCACCTCGGGCAACCAGCGCCGCTACACCCGCGACGCACTGCGCCGGGTGGCCTTCGTACGGGCCGCGCAGCGCGTGGGCATCCCGCTCGCCAGCATCCGCGACGCGCTCGCCCGGCTCCCCGAGGAGCGCACCCCCAACCACGAGGACTGGGCCCGCCTTTCCGAGGCCTGGCGCGCCGAGCTCGACCAGCGGATCGCCCGACTCGGCCGCCTGCGCGACCACCTGACGGAATGCATCGGCTGCGGCTGCCTCTCGCTGGAGACCTGCGCGCTGTCCAACCCGGATGACGTCTTCGGCGAAAAGCTCACCGGCTCACGCCTGTAGCCGCCGCCCCGGCCCGTTCGGCCCCGGCCCGGTCCAGCGCGGTGCGGGCCGCCGTCACCAGCTCCGCGTTGGACCGCGCCCGCCGCCCGTCCGGCAGGTGCAGCACATCGCCGGCGCCGGTCCGCGCGCCCGTACCGCACCGCGCGGCCAGCCGCAGCACCGGCCAGGCGGCGGCCTCCCGCCCGTACAGCAGCACCGCCACCGGCGGCAGCCCCCGCAGCCCCGCCACCAGCGCCGGATCCGCCGTCGCGAGCTCGGCCGCCAGCCGGACCCGCCCGGGCGCACGCACCGGCCAGGCCAGGAACCGCGCCATCGGCTCCGGCCCTGCCGGCCCGCCCAGCGGAACCACCGCGTCCACCGCGACCCCCCGCGCCAGCAGGGCCTCCGTCAACTCCTCGGCCCCCGGCTCCGCGAAGGCCACCGCCGCCCGGTCCGGCAGCACCGTCCAGGACCGCACCCGTTCCAGTCGCCCCGCCGGATCCGGCTCGGCCGCGATGCTCGCCGGCACCGACAGCGGTACGAGGACCCCCGCGCCCCGCATCGCCTCCAGCGCCGGCCCAACCACCCGGGGCGAAAGGCTCTCCCGCCCGCACGGGGTCCGCGGATGCACCAGTACCTCCCCGGCCCCGGCGGCCACCGCGGCCAGCGCCGACTCCGCCAGGTCCGCCGGGGACATGGGCACGGCCGGCCCGTCGGCGGCGCCCCGCGAACCGTTCAGCGACACCGGCAACGACACCGGCAACGACACCGGCAACGGCACCGGCAACGACACCCCCACGGGCGACCGGGCCCTCACGCCGCCCCCGCCGCCGGGACGTCCGCCAGCGACCGTCTCGGCGCGGGGAGGTCCACCAGCGCCGGTCTCGGCACCACGATCCCGCAGCCCCCGCACACCGGCCCGTCCCAGGCCCACGCCCCCTCCCAGGGCCCGACCGGAGCCGAGGCGGCCGCCCCCTCCGGCCACCGCAACTCCCGCTCCCCGCAGACCGGGCACGCCGTCCCCGGCTCCGACTCCAGCGCCCGCACCAGCCGCCGCAGCACCTCGCCCAGCGCCCCCTCCGGCCGCACCCACGGATCCGCGCACCGCACCACCGCGTCCCCGCTGCCGCCCCACGCCCACTCCGGCCGGCGCAGCCCGTGGTACTTCTCCCGGCGGCGCCGCTCCGCGAACTGCCGCTCGTACTCCAACCAGACCGCCCGCGCGTCCTCCAGCTCCTCCAGCGCGGCGACCAGCCGCAGCGGATCCGCCCCCCGGTCCTCGGGGGCGATCCCGTGCCGGTCGCACAGGTGCCACCACGTCGCCCGGTGCCCGTACGGGGCGAACCGCTCCAGGCAGCGGCGCAGGGAATGGCGCCGCAGGGCCCGGTCGTTGCGCGCGTCGCGCACCTGGTAGGCCAGACTCCGGAATCCCGCCATCACACATTCACCTCCGCCGATGTGCCCAACATGCCCGGCCAACGGCGGGCGCATGCGGGGGCGGACGAGGCGTGCGGGTGGCACATGGCCGGAAGTCAGCGCCCCATGCGCCCCGCCGCCACCACCACCCGGGCCAGCTCCTCGTGGCAGATGTCGCTGTGCGCCCCCGAGGGGGCGCCGCCGCGCCGGACCACCGAACCCGCGTCCACGCTGACGCAACCGCTCGCGGGCACCCCCTCGCGCAGGGCCGCGTCCAGGGTCAGCCGGGGCGCGCCCGGGACCGCCTGCACCCCGTCGTGCCCGATC
Source organism: Streptomyces sp. NPDC048337 (assembly GCF_043201175.1). Lineage (NCBI taxonomy): Bacteria > Bacillati > Actinomycetota > Actinomycetes > Kitasatosporales > Streptomycetaceae > Streptomyces > Streptomyces sp. NPDC048337. The sequence continues at coordinate 51,911 of NZ_JBICYR010000006.1, read as the reverse complement.
GCTCCCCACCGCTCGTCGAAGCCGAGCACTCCGGCCGAATCCCCTGCCATCCGGGAGGCCAGCGGATAGAACACCTTGAGGGCGCTGTCGTGCGGGGAGTGGCAGGCCACCACCGGTCCGTCGACCTTCCGCTGGAGGCCGGCGAGGGCGCCGCCGCGGCCCCCGTCGTGCGGCAGCCGCTCGGAGAACGCGTAGTGGGAGAAGGCGCCCTGGAGCAGGGTCACGGAGGCCGTGTACCGGGCCCCGTCCGGTACGGCGCGCAGCGAGAAGGACACCACCCGCGCGCCGAAGCTGTGCCCGATCAGGTGGATCCGCAGCCCCGGCCGGCGGCGCGCCAGCCCGTCCAGCACCGGGCCGAGCCCGCGCTCGCCGACGAGCCCCGCCCGGTTCTTCATCTTGTAGTACGTCGCCTGTCGCAGCAGCTCCTTGGCGCCCTTCCACAGGCCGCGCAGCCCGCCGCCGATCGACAGGCCCCGCTCGTCGTCGCCGTCCCCGGGCGGGGCGCCCGCCTCCGCCAGCGCGAGGGTGAGGGTCCGGCACACCTCCAGGACGTCCTCGGTGAAGAGCGCGGGCACCGCCGGGGCGACCGCCGCCGGTACGGAGTCCACCCCGGCCAGCTCCCGTACGAGCGCCCCGAATTCGACGAAGGCGGCCGCCGACTCCGGCCGCTCCTCCAGCAGTTCGGCCACCCGGTCCAGCTCCGCCCGCCGCCGGGGCCAGAACTCCCCGAGGGCCTGCCGGGTGCCCGGGTCCAGCGCCGGTCCGAAGCCGGGTTCGGCGAGCGCGCCCGGCGCCTCGAAGTCCGGTATCGGCTCGTCCGAGAAGCGGATCGACGGCCATACGACGCCCACGTACCCCAGCCGTACCTGCGACCCCACCAGCCCCGGGAAGGGGGCGAAGAACCGGTCGTAGAGCCGGGTCGCCGTGGACCGGTCGCTGTTCCAGCCGTGCGCGAAGACCAGCAGGTCCGTGGCCTCGATCCGGCCCACGGCCTCCTGAGTGGCCCGGTCCACGTCCCCCTCCGCGTCGAAGGTCAGCTCCGCGTACGGCCCGACCCCGATCCCCGTCGCACCTGACATGACGTCCCCCTCCACGCCGCGCCTACCGGTCCCACCAGCATCCTGCGGAGGCCCCCGCCCGGCTAGGGGTCGGGCTCACCCGTACAGCAAGTACTCCCCCCGCACCGCCTCGAAGCGGGCCAGGCCCGCCGCCCAGTCGCCCGCGATCTCCTCCACCCCGGCTCCCGAGTCCACGAGCGTGCGCACCCGGTCCGAGCCCGTCAGCCGGTCGATCCAGTGGTCCTCGCGCCAGGCGAAGCCGCTCCACGTCCGCCGCGCCGTCACCAGCAGGCCGATCCCGGCCCGGACCGGATCGAAGGCCTCCCGGTCGTGCACGATCAGCCGGATCCCACCGCAGACCTTGCCCGCGTGCTTGGAGAAGGTGGGCGTGAAGTACGCCTCCCGGAACCACACACCGGGCACGCCCAGCGCGTTCGCAGCCTCCGCCCACCGGCGGTCGATGCCCTCCGCGCCCACCACCTCGAAGGGCGTGGTCGTCCCGCGCCCCTCGGACAGGTTCGTGCCCTCGAACAGGCAGGTGCCGGCGTAGGCGAGCGCCGTGTCCGGGGTCGGCATGTTCGGGCTCGGCGGAATCCAGGGCAGCCCGGTCGCGTCGAAGAAGGACTCCCGCCGCCACCCGGTCATGTCCACCGTCCGCAGCCTGACCGGCCTGTCGGCCAGGAACTCGCCGTTGAACAGCAGGGCCAGCTCCGCCGCCGTCATCCCGTGCGCCAGCGCGATCGGCTCCCGGCCCACGAAGCTCGCGTACGACCGCTGCAGCACCGGCCCCGCCGCCCGCCGGCCGCCCACCGGGTTGGGCCGGTCCAGCACCACCACCGCCTTGTCCGCGAGGGCGGCGGCGCGCATGCAGTCATAGAGGGTCCAGATGTAGGTGTAGAAGCGCGCCCCGACGTCCTGGATGTCGAAGACGACGGTGTCGATCCCGGCCGCCGTGAACACGTCCGCGAGCCGCTGCCCGCTCTTGTCGTACGTGTCCCACACCGGCAGGCCGGTCGCCGGATCACGGGAGGCCCCCTCCGAGTTCCCGGCCTGCGCCGTGCCGCGGAAGCCGTGCTCCGGCCCGAACACCGCGACCAGGTTCACCCGTTCGTCCGCGTGCAGTACGTCGACCAGGTGGCGGGCATCGGCGGTGATCCCGGTGGGGTTGGTGACCACCCCGACCCGCTGGCCGGCCAGTGCGGCGTACCCGTCGGCGGCGAGCCGCTCGAAACCGGTCCGCACCCGGTCCGCCCGCCCGGCCCGGCCCCGATCCGCCGGCGCGGCGCTCGGCGCGGAGGCGCCCACCGCCCCCACCGCTCCCATGGCCCCCGCCAGTCCCAGCACCCCGCGTCGCGACAGCGTCATCCGGCCACGCTAGGAGGCAGACCCCTTCCGCCCCGACATACCGACTGGTTAGTCTGCCCACGATCCCCCCATCCGGCCACGAAAGGTGATCCCCGTGAGCGCGTACCAGGACCAGCGAGTCGTCGTCACCGGAGCGGGCGGCGGCATCGGCGCGGCCCTCGCCCGTCGCTTCGCCGCCGAGGGGGCGACCGTCGTCGTCAACGACCTCGACCCCGCCAAGGCGGCCTCCGTGGCGGGTGCGATCGGCGCCCGCGCGGTCGCCGTGCCCGGTGACGCGTCGGAGATCGTGGCCGAGGCCCGCGAGGCCCTCGGCGGCGGCGTCGACATCTACTGCGCCAACGCCGGACTCGCCTCGGGCGGCGACGCGTTCGCCGACGAGGCCGTCTGGGAGTCGGCCTGGGACACCAACGTCATGGCCCACGTCCGTGCCGCCCGGCTGCTGCTGCCGGACTGGCTGGAGCGCGGGGACGGCCGGTTCGTGTCCACCGTCTCCGTCGCCGGACTGCTGACCATGATCGGGGCGGCCCCGTACAGTGTCACCAAGCACGGTGCGCTCGCCTTCGCCGAATGGCTGTCGCTGACCTACCGGCACCGCGGTGTCCAGGTCCACGCCATCTGCCCGCAGGGGGTGCGCACCGACATGCTGACCGCCGCGGGCTCGGCGGGCGAACTCGTCCTCGCACCGACCGCGATCGAGCCGGAGGCGGTCGTGGACGCACTGTTCGACGGCATGGAGAAGGGCCGGTTCTTGATCCTCCCGCACCCCGAGGTCGCGGACTTCTACGCGGCCCGCGCCACAGAACCGGACCGCTGGCTGACCGGCATGAACCACCTCCAGCAGAAGTGGGAGGCCCGATGACCGAGCCCTCCCCGGGGGAACCGGCAGCCCCGGCAGCCCCTGCGGTCCCTGCAGCCCAGGCAACCCCTGCAGCCCCGGCGGTCCCCGCTGTCCCTGCGGCCTTGGCAGTCCCTGTGGCCCCCGCGCCCCCGGCGGCATCCGGGTACGCCTCCAAGCCCTGGCTCGCCCTGCTCAGCCCGGCCCAGCGGGCGGCCGTCGCACCGCCGCCCACCGTGCTGCACGCCTTCCGTGACGCCGTGGCCCGCGCCCCCGAGCGCACCGCGCTGGCCTACTTCGACGGCCGTACGAGCTACGCCGAGGCCGACGCGCTCTCCGACTCCGTCGCCGGGCACCTCGCGGCGCGCGGCATCCGCCGCGGGGACCGGGTCGCCGTGATGCTCCAGAACACCCCGCACTTCGTGCTCGCCGTCCTCGCCGCCTGGAAGGCCGGGGCCGTCGTCGTCCCGCTCAACCCGATGTACAAGTCCGGCGAGGTCGGCCACATCCTGCGCGACTCGGGGGCCGCCGCGCTGCTCTGCGAGGGCGCCGCGTGGGAGGCGTACCTCCGCGAGACGATGCGGGGGACCGGCGTGGGCACCGTACTGACCGCCCGCAAGGAGGACTTCCAGACCCGCAACGACCCCCGTGTCTTCCCGGCCGCGGCTCACAGGGATTCGGGGCTCCGCCCCGGACCCCGCACGGGCGCTCTGCGCCCGTCGCCTCAAACGCCCGCGGGGCTGGACGCGCCGACGGCGGCGGATCTGCTCACCGTGGCCCGCCAGGGCCACCCCGGGCCGCCGGACGCGGAGCTCGCCGCCGCCGACACCGCCCTCATCAGCTACACCTCGGGCACCAGCGGCACCCCCAAGGGCGCCGTGAACCCGCACGGCGCGCTCACGTACAACGCGGTACGACAGGTCACCGGGCACCCCCTCCCCGAGGGCGCCACCTACTTCGCGCTCGCCCCGCTCTTCCACATCACCGGCATGGTCTGCGAGCTCGCCGCCTGCTTCGCCAACGCCGGCACCCTCGTCCTCGCCCACCGCTTCGACCCCGGGGTCGTCCTCGACGCCTTCCTCGAACACCGCCCCGCCTACACCGTCGGCCCGGCCACCGCCTTCATGGCCCTCACCGCCCACCCCGGCGTCACTCCCGACCACTTCGCCTCCTTCCAGGTGATCTCCTCCGGCGGAGCCCCGCTGCCGCCCGCGCTCGTCGAACGGCTGCGCGCCTCCTTCGGCTTCTACCTGCGCAACGGCTACGGCCTCACCGAGTGCACCGCCCCCTGTGCCACGGTCCCCGCGCACCTCGAAGCCCCCGTCGACCCCGCCTCCGGCACCCTCTCGGTCGGCCTGCCCGGCGCCGACACCGTCGTCCGCATCCTCGACGAGCAGGGCGCCGAGCTCCCCTTCGGCGAGACCGGCGAGATAGCCGTACGCGGCCCCCAGGTCGTGCCCGGCTACTGGGGCCTGCCCGCCGACACCGCCAAGGCCTTCCCCGACGGCGAACTGCGCACCGGGGACGTCGGCTTCATGGACGAGGCCGGCTGGCTCTACGTCGTCGACCGCAAGAAGGACATGATCAACGCCTCCGGCTTCAAGGTCTGGCCGCGCGAGGTCGAGGACGTGCTCTACACCCACCCCGCCGTCCGCGAGGCCGCCGTCGTCGGCGTCCCCGACCCCTACCGCGGGGAGAGCGTCAAGGCCTACGTCAGCCTTCGCCCCGGCACCTCGGCCGAACCGGCCGAGCTCTCCGCGTACTGCGCCGAGCGCATCGCCGCGTACAAATACCCGCGCCAGGTGGAGATCCTGCCTGTCCTTCCGAAGACGACCAGTGGCAAGATCCTGCGACGGGAACTGCGCGACCGCGGCTGAAAACAGTCGGACGGTCGTACAGCTGGGAAAGGGAAGGGAAGGTCGGCGCCATGGCTGCCAGGACCACGGAACCCGAAGGCACGCACGAGGCCCCGGTACCGCAGCGGCTGCTGGCCGTCGCCACCCGGCTCTTCGCCGAGCGCGGCTACGACCGCACCTCCGTACAGGAGATCGTCGAGGCCGCCGGAGTCACCAAGGGCGCGCTCTACCACTACTTCGGGTCCAAGGACGACCTGCTGCACGAGGTGTACGCGCGCATGCTGCGCCTCCAGCAGCAGCGGCTCGACGCGGTGGCCGATTCCGACGCGCCCGTCGAGGAGCGGCTGCGGGCGGCCGCCGCGGACGTGGTCGTCACCACCATCGAGAACCTCGACGACGCGGCGATCTTCTTCCGGTCGATGCACCAGCTCAGCCCCGAGAAGTTCAAGCAGGTACGGGCCGAGCGCCGGCGCTACCACGAACGCTTCCGGGCGCTGATCGAGGAGGGCCAGCGCAAGGGGGTGTTCTCCACCGCCACCCCCGCCGACCTGGTCGTGGACTACCACTTCGGCTCCGTGCACCACCTGTCCACCTGGTACCGCACGGACGGCCCGCTCACGCCGCAGCAGGTCGCGGATCATCTCGCCGACCTCCTGCTGCGCGCCCTGCGTCCGTAGCGAGGGCCGGGTAGTCGTTGTAGCCCTCCGGCCCGTGTACGTGCATCAGGAACTCCGGCCGGAGCTCGCCCAGCGGCGCGCCGGTGCGCAGCCGCTCCGCGAAGTCGGGATTGGCGAGGAACCCCCGGCCGAGCGCGACCAGATCGGCGCCCCCGGCCAGCAGGAGCTCGGCCCGCCGCCCGCCGCCGTCGGCCGCGACCTCCTCGTGGGAGAGCCGCGGGTTGGCGATCAGGGTGCCGGGCCAGGCCGCGCGGATCTCCCGGAAGAGGGGCTGCTCGGGGTCGGCGTACACCTGGTGGAGGTATACGGGTCCGAGGTCGGCCAGGGCCTTGACCAGCGCCGGGTAGATCTCCTCGGTGTCGCCCTCCTGGATGCCGTTGACGTTCACTCCGGGCGAGATCCGTACGCCGACCCGCTCCGGGCCGATGGCCCCGGCGACGGCCCGGACCACCTCGACGGCGAACCGGATCCGGCCCTCCACGGACCCGCCCCACTCGTCGGTGCGCAGGTTGGTGTTCCGGGACAGGAACTGGTGGAGCAGGTGGCCGTTGGCGGAGTGCACCTCCACCCCGGCGAAGCCCGCCTCGACGGCGTTGCGGGCGGCGCTCGCGAAGTCCGCGATGGTGGACCGGATGTCCTCGGCCGTCATCTCGCGGGGCGCGACGGCGTCCCGGAGCCCGCCGGGGGTCTGCAGCTGCTCGGGGAAGCGCACCGCGGACGGGGCGAGCGGGACGTGCCCGCTGGTGTCGGGGTGGCCCACCCGGCCGCCGTGCTGGAGCTGGAGGAACATCCGCCCGCCGGCCGCGCGCACGGCATCGGTGACGCGGCGCCACCCGGCGATCTGCGCCGCACTGTGGATGCCGGGGATGTGGGGGTACGTCTGGCCGACGGCGTTGGGGGTGGTGCCCTCGGCGATGATCAGGCCGGCCGAGGCGCGCTGGGCGTAGTGGGTGGCCATGAGCGCGCCCGGGACGCCGTCGGCCCCCGCGCGATTGCGCGTCAGCGGCGCCATGACCAGGCGGCTGGGCAGCTCCAGGGCCCCGAGGCGGGCGGATTCGAAGAGACGGGATGCGGCGGGTACCCGCGGTGTGTGCGTCATGCCGGTACCGTAGAACTTGACACTGATGTCAGATTCAAGGCCGAGGTGGGGCATGCGGATCGGTGAACTGGCGGCGCGCACCGGCGTGAGCGAGCGCTCGCTTCGCTATTACGAGCAGCAGGGCCTGCTGGTGTCCGACCGGACGCCCGGCGGCCACCGGGACTACCCCGAGCGGGCCGTCGACCGGGTCATCCGGATCCAGGAGCTCTACGCGGCCGGCCTGCACAGTACGAAGATCGCGCGGATCCTGCCGTGCATGCGGGACGAGGACGGCGGCCCGTCGGTGCGCGCCACCCCGGCGCTGGTGGCCGAGCTGACCACCGAGCGGGAGCGGATCGACCGGATGATCGGCGATCTGCTCCGCTCCCGCGAGGTGCTGGACGAGGTCATCGAGGCGGCGGCGGGCCGCGTCGCCTCGCCTTCCTAGGGGCCGGGCCTCAGCCCAGCGGCAGGACCTTGCGGCCCCAGGTCTCCTCGGTCACCACGGCGAAGGAGATGTACCAGGCGATGCCGGCGCAGAGCAGTCCGAGCCAGCCGCCGACGTGGCCCAGGGCGGTGACCTGGGACAGGTCGCCGAGAGCCAGGAAGAGGAAGGTCAGCGCCAGTACGGTGAAGAGCAGCCGGTGCGCGAGGTCCAGCTTCATGGCGGCGATGGACATGTACGCGGTGAAGACGAACCAGGCCACGAGGAACCAGCCCGTCGCGATGTGGGCCTGGTCGGCCGGGAGCGTCGGGACGACGAACTTCACGTAGCCCGCGAAGGCCATCCAGAACGCGCCGTAGGAGACGAAGGCCGTGGTCCCGAAGGTGTTCCCGCGCCGGAACTCCAGCACGCCGGCGACGAACTGCGCGAGACCGCCGTAGAAGAGGGCGAGCGGCAGCACGACCGCGCTGAGGGCCGCGTTCGGGATCAGGCCCGAGTTGAAGAGGCTGAGCACGAAGGTGGTCAGCGCGAACGCGGCCAGCCCGAGCGGTCCGGGGTTGGCCGTTGCCGAGGCCTGCGGCGCGGTGACGGGGGTGGGTGCGGTCGTGGGCACGGCCGGGGCCAGGGTGGAGCTGGGCATGACGAAGGGCACTTTCGGTGGGGGGAGATCCCGAATATATCGGACTTCCCAACTGGTCTGGACCACCAAAGGTCCGCCCGGGCAGGACCGAAGCCCCGTGCCGGGCCCCCGGGAAACCTGTTCCGCGGCCCGGCCCGGCGGCCGGACCCAGTCCGGGGCCCGCCTGCGGCGCCGGGCCCCGGACTGGGTCCGAGGGGTGTCGGGCCAGCCCGCCCGGTCCGGACCCGCCCGGTCCGGACCCGCCCGGTCCGGACCCGCCCGGTCCGGACCCGCCCGGTCCGGACCCGCCCGGTCCGGACCCGCCCGGCTCGGGCCTGCCGGGCTCGGGCCTGCCGGGATCGGACCCGCGCTGGGGTCGGACCCGCGCCGGGATCGGACCCGCGCTGGGGTCGGACCCGCGCTGGGCCGGGCGTGCCGGGCCCCGGGTGGGCCCACCGACCGCCGCAGGCTACTGGTAGCGCTTCAGTTCCCTCCGCGCCAGCGACCGCTGGTGGACCTCGTCCGGGCCGTCGGCCAGGCGGAGGGTCCGGGCCGCCGCCCACAGTTCGGCGAGGGGGAAGTCCTGGCTCACCCCGCCCGCGCCGTGCAGCTGCACCGCGTCGTCCAGGATCCGCACCACCGCCCGCGGCGTCGCGATCTTGATGGCCTGGATCTCGGTGTGGGCGCCCCGGTTCCCGACCGTGTCCATCAGCCAGGCCGTCTTCAGCACCAGCAGCCGCAGCTGCTCCACCGTCACCCGCGCGTCCGCGATCCAGTTCTGCACCACGCCCTGCGCGGCCAACGGCTTGCCGAAGGCCGTACGGTCCAGCGCGCGCCGGCACATCAGCTCGACGGCCCGCTCCGCCATGCCGATCAGCCGCATGCAGTGGTGGATGCGGCCCGGGCCGAGGCGCGCCTGGGCGATGGCGAAGCCGGTGCCCTCCTCGCCGATCAGGTTCCCCGCCGGGACCCGGGCCCCGTCGAAGAACACCTCGGCGTGGCCGCCGTGGTCGTGGTCCTCGTACCCGTACACCGTCATGGCCCGCCGCACCTCCACGCCCGGGGTGTCACGCGGGACCAGGATCATCGACTGCTGACGGCGCGGATCGGCGCCCCCCGGGTCGGTCTTGCCCATCACGATGAAGATCTTGCAGTCCGGGTTCATCGCCCCGGAGATGAACCACTTGCGGCCGGTGACCACGTACTCGTCGCCGTCGCGCTCGATCCGGGTCTCGACGTTCGTCGCGTCCGAGGAGGCCACCTCGGGCTCGGTCATGGCGAATGCGGAGCGGATCTCCCCGGCCAGCAGCGGCTCCAGCCACTGCTTCCTCTGCTCCTCGTTCCCGAACTGCGCGAGCAGCTCCATGTTCCCGGTGTCCGGAGCCGCGCAGTTGGTGGCCATCGGCGCAAGGTGCGGGCTGCGGCCGGTGACCTCCGCCAGCGGGGCGTACTGGAGGTTGGTCAGCCCGGCGCCGTACTCGCCGTCCGGCAAGAAGAGGTTCCACAGGCCCTGGCGGCGCGCCTCGGCCTTCAGTTCACCGAAGACGGCCGGGGTATCCCAGGGCGAGGCCAGCCGTGCGCGCTGCTCGGCGGCGAGGGCTTCCGCCGGGTAGACGTACTCCTCCATGAACGCGAGCAGCCGCTCGCGGAGTTCCTCGGTCCGGGCATCGAATGCGAAGTCCATGCTGATCGGCTCCTCAGCCTTCCTGGAGGGTGGTCAGTCCGTGCTCGATGAAGACCGGCACCAGCTCGCCGATCCGGTCGAAGCCCGCCCCGACGGTCTGCCCGAGCGTGTAGCGGTAGTGGATGCCTTCGAGGATCACCGCGAGCTTGAACCAGGCGAAGGCCGTGTACCAGGCGATGGCGCCGGTGTCCCGGCCGGAGCGGGCGGCGTACCGCTCGACCAGCTCGGCGGGGGCCGGATGGCCGGGCGCCCCGCTCGTCGTGCTGACCGGGGATTCGGTCAGCCCCAGGTCGGAGCTGTACATCACCAGCAGCCCGAGGTCCGTGAGCGGATCGCCCAGCGTGGACATCTCCCAGTCCAGGACCGCCCGGATCGTGTCGTCCGGCCCGCCGATCAGCACGTTGTCGAGCCGGAAGTCCCCGTGCACCACGGTCGGGGCGGGGGAGTCGGGCAGCGCCCGGCCGAGGGCGCCGTGCAGCTCGTCGATCCCGGCCAGCTCCCGCCCCCGCGAGGCCGCGAGCTGCTTGCCCCAGCGGCGCAGCTGCCGGTCGAGGAAGCCCTCGGGCCGGCCGAAGTCGCCCAGGCCCACCGACTCCGGGTCCACCGCGTGCAGTTCGACCAGGGTGTCCACCAGGCCCAGCACCGCCCGCCGGGTGCGCTCCGGCCCGATCGCGGCGAGCTGGCCCGCCGTCCGGTACGGCACCCCCTCCACGTACTCCATGACGTAGAACGGCGCCCCCAGCACCTCCACGTCCTCGCACAGCAGCAGCGCACCGGGCACCGGCACGGCCGTGCCGTGCAGCGCCTCGATCACCCGGTGCTCGCGCCGCATGTCGTGCGCGGTGGCCAGTACGTGCCCGAGCGGCGGCCTGCGCACCACCCAGCGGGCGGTGCCGTCGGTGATCTCGTACGTGAGGTTCGACCGGCCGCCCTCGATCAGCCGGCCGCGCAGCGCCCCGGCCGCGAGTCCCGGCCGCACCCGGTCGAGATGACCGCGCAGCCGCTCCAGATCGAGGCCCCGGGGGTCGGCCGATGCTGACGCTGAGGCTGGGGTCATGCTGCGCACCTCCGTGCGGGTCGACGACGGGTGTCCGTGGACCATCATGCCGACCAGTCGGTATGCCGTCCATAGCGCGGGCCGAAAGAAGTCCCCCGGCCCTGTGTGAACGGCGTGAACGGCGTGAACGGATCAGGCGTGGCAGAGGATCGGGGTCCCGCCGTTCATCACCGTCATGTCCTTCAGCACCGCGAGGATGTCCAGCGGGGCGCCCTCCGGCTCCCCGGCCAGCTCCGCGTACGCCCGGTGCAGGTTCGCCACCAGCCGCTCGCTCTCCCGCCAGGCCGCGAACTCGCCGAGATCGGCCTCCCGGGCCACCTCCAGCGGGGTCAGCCCCTTCGCCCGCCCCTCCCGGGCGAGTTCGGCCACGTAGCGCAGGTAGCGCTCGGTGGACTCGTAGGCCGAGCCGTCGGTCAGGCGCCCGTGTCCCGGTATGACGGTCTCCGCGTCGAGGGAGCGGAGCAGCTCCAGCGCCCGCAGCGAACCGGCCAGCGAGCCCATCGCCAGGAACGGCGTTCCTCCGGCGAAGACCAGGTCGCCGGTGAACACCACCCGCTGCCGGGGCAGCCACACGATCGAGTCCCCGGTGGTGTGCGCGACGCCCGGGTGGATGACCCGCACCTCCGTCCCGCCGACGTGCAGGGTCATCCGGTCGCTGTAGGTGAGGTCGGGTGCGGTGATGTCTATCGCGCCGAAGTCCGTCGCCGGCCAGATCATCTCCAGCTGGTGGCCGGCGGCCAACTGCTCGGCCCGCGCGTTGTCGTGCCCGAGGATCAGCGCCTCGTTGGCGAACACGCCGTTGCCGTAGGTGTGGTCGCCGTGGTGGTGGGTGTTGACCACGGTGCGGGGGAGCGGCACCCCGGCCGCCACGACCGCCTCGCGCAGGGCGAGCGCCCGCCGCTCGGTGGCGGCGGTGTCGACGAGCAGGGTCCGGCCCCCGTCGCTCACGAAGCCGGCGTTGTTGAGGCACCAGCCGCCGTCCGGCTGGACGTAGGCGTACACCCCGGGTGCGGGCTGGACGAGGTACGGATCGTCGACGGGCATCTGCGCTCTCCCCGGATCGCTGTGACGGGCGATCGGCATCCTGCCAGTCGGCGCGGCGCCGGGGGAGGGCGGGTGGCGCGCCTGCCGGATCCTCCGTCAGGCGCTCCGCCGGTCAGTGGTCGTCGTAGTGGCCGTCGTGTTCGGCGTGCCGGTGTCCGTCGTGCGCGTAGTCGACGTGGTCCCCGTGCGAGACCGCCTGGTGGCCGCAGTCGGGGCCGTGGGCGTGCTCGTGCGTGACGTGTTCCTGGTGCGTGGTCGTCATGGCGCCGAGGCTAGTGCGGATCGTCTGGTGCTGCCCGTTATGTCGCAGCGACGCGGAGAAGGCGGATCATCGGACCGTCGGTTCAGGACCGTGCGGGGCGGCCGCGTCCAGGGTCTGTCTCCAGGAAGGGCTATGGACACCATTCCCGGCGGTAGGCCGGGTGCTGTGCGTAGGACTGGGCGAGGACCCGAAGGGCGTATGCCAGGCCGACCGAGCGGGAGTCGGTGGGGTCCATGGCCTTGTAGTCGTGAGCCAGTTGCTCGGTCAGATCGAGCATGGGCAGATGGCTGTCGAGAAGGGCTTCGCCGCCCATGGTTTCGGCCACGTGGGCGTAGGCGTGGTTGTCGTCCATGATGCGTGCGACGAGGAACTTCAGAAGATCGTCCATGTGGTGATGCTCGCGGCTGGCGCCTTTGGGGGCCAGCCGCGTGTCCGGATGGATGGCGGCGAGGTGGAGTGCGGCCTGTTAGGCGGTGACGAGCTTGTCGCATGGCCAGGCCGCGCCATTGTTTGAGGCGGTCGATGCGCTTCGATGGATGGCCGTGTCCAGGGCCGCGCTCGTATGGCGGCGCTCAGGGCCGTGGCGCTGGCCGCGTTCAGGCCACGGGCAGACGGCCGTGCTCGGGTCTGGCGGCCGTGCCGGGTGGTCCGCTCGGGTCTGGCGGCCGTGCCGGGTGGTCCGCTCGGGTCTGGCGACCGTGCCGGATGGCATCTGGCTCGGGTCGGGCGGCCGTGCCGGAGGGTCGTGTTCGGATCAGGTGGCCACGCCGGGCGGGCGCGCCTGGGCGGGCGGGTTCAGATGATCACCGTCATCGCGAACAGCGCCAGCGCCACCGTGCACGCCACCGCCGCCACCGCCGCCCGCGGCGCGAGCCCCGGCGGCCGGCCGGTCGCCAGTTCGCGGATCCGCCGGTGGGCCACCCACAGGAACGCCAGCCAGACCAGCGCGATGACCGCCGCCCCCGCCACCTCCACCGGCCTGCCGGACCCGCGCAGCGCCTGGCGCAGTGCCAGCACCGCCACCACCGAGGAGGCCAGCGTCGTACGCCGCCACGCGAGCCGGGTCCGCTCCGGCTGGAGCCCGGCGTCCCGACCCTCCCCGTACGCGGTCACCGCCCGGTCGTCCAGCCGAGCAGCACGACCACCACCATGGCCACCGCGACCAGCCCCACCCCCGCGCTCAGCACCACCGGGAACCGCGACAGCGGCAGATCCTCACCCCGCCGCATCGCCCGCTCGCACCGCACCCAGTGGTTCACCGCCCGCATCGCGCACGCCGCACCCACCGCCAGCAGTGCGAAGGCCATCCCGACCCGCACCCCCCACCGCAGGTCCGGCAGGAACTGGTCGACCGCGAAACCGCCGCCCACCAGGGCCAGCGCGGTCCGGATCCAGGCCAGGAACGTCCGCTCGTTGGCCAGCGAGAAGCGGTAGTCGGGGGTCTCGCCCTCGTCGCGCACCCGCTGCGGCGCGAACCAGAGGCGCACGTCGCGCAGGAAGCCGCCCTTCGGGGAATCGATCACCCCCGCAATCTACGCCGGGCTACCGCCCGGGCCCGGCACCCTGGTCGGCTCCCGGCCCGCCCGCCGCCCGGAACTCCCGCAATCGCCGGTACGCCTCCAGCCCGTCGGGCACCCAGGTCCACGAACCATCGGCCACCCGCCGCTCCAGTTCCTCCTCGTTCACGAAGTCGTGCCAGGCCACCTCGGACACCTGCGGCCGCACGGGCAACACGCACCGCACCTCGTGCACGTACGACCACCAGGCCCCGCCCGGCCCCTCGTACAGGCACTTGAACAGCGGCACCGGCCGCGGCAGCCCGGACACCCCGAGCTCCTCCTCCGCCTCCCGCAGCGCGGCCTGCCCGTAGCCCTCCCCGGCGCCCAGCACCCCGCCCACGAACATGTCGTAGTACGAGGGGAACACGAGCTTCGAAGCGGTCCGCCGGTGCACGAAGACCCGGCCCTCGGCGTCCCTGGCCTGCACGAACACGCAGCGGTGGATCAGCCCCCGCGCGTACACCTCGCCCCGCGGGGCCTGCCCGACCACCCGGTCGTCCCGGTCCACCACGTCCAGCACTTCATCAGCGGCACTCACGCAGGTCATCCAACCACCGCTGTTGACTGGTTACCGCTCCGTAGCCAAGGATCTGCCCCACCACCGACCGGAGGACGGGTAGACGCATGACGTACGACGCAGACGTGATCGTGATCGGGGCGGGCCTCGCCGGCCTCGTGGCCACCGCCGAGCTCGTCGACGCGGGCCGCAAGGTCATCCTGCTCGACCAGGAGCCGGAGCAGTCGATCGGCGGTCAGGCGCACTGGTCCTTCGGCGGCCTGTTCTTCGTGGACTCGCCCGAGCAGCGCCGGATGCGGATCAAGGACAACCGGGAGCTCGCCCTCCAGGACTGGCTGGGCACCGCGGGCTTCGACCGCGAGGAGGACGCCTGGCCGCGCCGCTGGGCCGAGGCCTACGTGGACTTCGCGGCCGGCGAGAAGCGGCCCTGGCTGCACGCCCAGGGCGTCCGCTTCTTCCCCGTCGTCGGCTGGGCGGAGCGCGGCGGCTACGACGCCGACGGCCACGGCAACTCCGTCCCCCGCTTCCACATCACCTGGGGCACGGGCCCCGGCCTGGTGGAGCCCTTCGAGCGGCGGGTCCGGGCCGGCGTGGCCCGCGGCCTGGTCCAGCTGAAGTTCCGTCACCGGGTCACCGGGCTCTCCCGTACGGCCGGCGCGGTGGACACCGTGACGGGCGAGATCCTGGAGCCCTCCGACGCCGTACGGGGCACCGCGAGCGGCCGCGAGGCCACCGGGGCCTTCTCCCTGCGGGCCCAGGCCGTGATCGTGACCAGCGGCGGCATCGGCGGCAACCACGACCTCGTACGGGCGCAGTGGCCCGCCCGGCTCGGCACCCCGCCGGAGCGGATGCTCTCCGGGGTCCCCGCGCACGTGGACGGCCTGATGCTCGGCATCGCGGAGGCCGCCGGAGCCAGCCACATCAACAAGGACCGGATGTGGCACTACACCGAGGGCATCGAGAACTGGAACCCGATCTGGGCGAAGCACGGCATCCGCATCCTGCCCGGCCCGTCCTCGCTCTGGCTGGACGCCACGGGCAAGCGGCTGCCCGTACCGCTCTTCCCGGGCTTCGACACCCTCGGCACCCTCGACCACATCATGAAGACCGGCCACGACCACACCTGGTTCGTCCTCAACCGGCGCATCATCGGCAAGGAGTTCGGCCTCTCCGGCTCCGAGCAGAACCCGGACCTGACCGGGAAGTCGGTCCGCGGGGTGATCGACCGGGCCCGCCAGGCCGTGCCCGGGCCCGTCCAGGCCTTCATGGACAACGGCGCCGACTTCGTCGTCGAACGCGACCTCGCCGCCCTCGTGCGCGGCATGAACGCCATCACCAAGGAAGACCTGATCGACGAGGACGCCCTGCGCCGGGTGATCACCTCCCGGGACCGGGAGATCGCCAACCCGTTCAGCAAGGACCTCCAGGTGACGGCCATCCACGGGGCCCGCAAGTACCTCGGCGACAAGCTGATCCGCACCGCGGCGCCGCACCGGATCCTGGACCCGGCGGCCGGTCCGCTGATCGCGGTACGGCTGTCGATCCTGACCCGCAAGTCCCTGGGCGGCCTGGAGACCGACCTCTCCTCGCGCGTCCTGACGGCCGCCGGCGAACCGCTGCCCGGCGTCTACGCGGCGGGCGAGGCGGCCGGCTTCGGAGGCGGGGGAGTCCACGGCTACCGCGCCCTGGAGGGCACCTTCCTCGGCGGCTGCATCTTCTCGGGCCGCACCGCGGGCCGCGCGGCGGCCCGGGCGGTCGCCTGACCGGACCCGCCTCCCGGCGGACACGGGCGAGCCCGGCGGCCGGCGGCAGCCCGGAGCCGGCCCGTTCCACCCCCGGACCGGTCGGCGTCAGCCGGGGCGCTTGACGATCCGGACCCGTTCCGGCCCGTGCCGGAACCGCTCGTGCGAGGCGCGCCATTCGGCCACGGACGCGTACCGTTCCTGAAGACTGAGCAGGAGTGAGCCCGATCAGCCGCACGCCCCAAACGGTCTTGAGCGCACTGGTCGCCGGCGTACTCGACCCCGGGGCAGCGACACGCATCTTGTACGTGGTCCGA
Source organism: Streptomyces sp. NPDC048337 (assembly GCF_043201175.1). Lineage (NCBI taxonomy): Bacteria > Bacillati > Actinomycetota > Actinomycetes > Kitasatosporales > Streptomycetaceae > Streptomyces > Streptomyces sp. NPDC048337. Next base: position 35,796 of record NZ_JBICYR010000006.1, on the reverse strand, counting down.
TCCCGGGAGGCCGGCTTCCTGTGCGACCTGGCCATGTGGGTACGGCCAGAGGCGACGGGGAGGCCCTGAACCATCACTCCGGTGGAGCAGGGGCCCCGCACGCTGGCACCGCACCCGGCGTCCCAGATCGCCCGATCACGTTAACCCGACCAGCCCAAGGCGCCGCAAGGCAGGGAGCGGACCCTCACACGATCGAGCTAACCGACCTCGTGCGCGCTACTCGACGAACAGTTATCAACCCCTCGCCCTCGGCCGGCGCATGCCCCGGGTTCACCCCGCCGAGCCGCAGCACCCTCACGTCCGTCACCTCCAGGACGGCCGCGACCAGCCGGTCGCGCGGTGGCCCGGGGAAGCCCAGGAGGTACGAGGGAGATCGTCGTCTCCCGTCATGGGGCCGCCCCGCGGGTCCGCGCCGGTGGCCCCACGAACTGGCACAACCACCCCAACTCGTACCGTCGTCATAGCAGTTGAAACCCGCCATGCACTGGACTGGACCTTGACTCGGAGCTGTGCGTACCGCTTTGCTGTGCGTGATCACCGGTGCGCTCACCGGCGCGATCTCCGACCTGCCCGGCCCGATCAGCCGGTCACGCCACCCACGTGCACCCTGCACGTTTTTGGCCACGGCCAACGGCCCACCGCTCACCGCACTCGCCCCCGTCCGCCCGCGTCCTGGAGGGAAACCCGCGGATGTCCCCGCCTCCGCCGCCCCTCGGCCGCTCCCGCAAGCGTGATGCCCAGCTCTTCGACCCGGCCCTGTGCGACGCCGAACTCGTCGACGTCCGCACCCAGTTCACCCAGGGCCGCTGGACACGGGCCCGGTCCCTGCTCGTCGGCACCGGCGACGACTGGGACCGCCGCGGCCACCGCGTCGTCGTCCTCGCCGAGACCCCGGCGGCCGCCGCCTGGGCCCGCGAATGGCTGCTCGCCGAACCCGAGAGCGCCGACGCCGCTACCCTCCTCGCCTGCGCCGCCGTCTTCCGCGCCCTGCGCCGCAAGGGCACCCCGGCCGCCGCCGATGAGGCCTGCCGGCGCGCCGCCGCCCTGGCCCCGGCCGACCCCACCCCCTGGCTCGGACTGCTCCTGCTCTCCGGCGCCTTCGGTACCGAGGAGGAGTTCAGCCGCCACTTCGACCAGGTCCGGGCCCGCCACCGGGAGCACCACCACGCCCACCACCTGATGGTCGCCCGGCTCGCCGAACGCACCCCCGGCTCCGGCCAGGACCCGCTCCACGAGGTCTACGACTTCGCGGCCTGGGCCGCCGAGGAGTCCCCGGCCGACTCCCCGCTCGCCGTGCTCCCCGTCATCGCGCACGCCGAGCGCTACCGGGTGCTCGCCGCCCGGCACGGCCACCACCCCGACAGCGCCGCCGCGCACTGGTCCGGCCGCCGCGCCCGCCAGGTCCTGCGCTCCGCCTTCGACTGGTGGCTGGAATGGGAGCGCGAGGACCACCCCCGCAACCGGGTCGACCTCAACTTCCTCGCCCACGCCAAGCTCTGCGAGGGCCGCCCCGCCGAGGCCGCCGCCCTCTTCCACCGCATCGGCCGCCACGCCACCCGCGCCCCCTGGTCCTACCCGGACCTCGACCCGCACAAGGCCTTCCTCGCCGCGCGCAGCGCCGCGCTCGGCACGGCCTGACCCGCTCACCCAGCACGCCCCCGAGCCCCCGAAAGGACGCCCCCATGCCGACGGGAAGATCCACCACGCTCCAGGACCCGGCCGAGATCCGCACCTACAAGGGCCAGGACCGGGCCCTGCGCGCCGACCGCCTCGGCACCGCCGGCCTGCTGCTCTCCGTACTCGCCGCCAGCGCGCCCCTGATGGTCGTCGCCGGCGTCATGCCCACCACCTTCGGGGTCATGGGCATCGTCGGCCAGCCGCTCCTCTTCGTCATCCTCGGCCTCGTCCTGGCCCTCTTCAGCATCGGCTACGCCGAGATGAGCCGGCACGTCCACAACGCCGGCGCCTTCTACGCCTACATCGCCCGCGGCCTCGGCCCCACCGCCGGCGCGGGCGCCTCCCTCGTCGCCCTCGTCGCCTACAGCGCCATGCAGGTCGGCGTCTACGGCATCCTCGGCTTCGAGATATCCGGCCTCTTCGCCACCTACCTCGAGGCCGAACTCGCCTGGTGGATACCGGCCCTGCTCGCCGTCGCCGCCACCGGCGCCCTCGGCTGGCTCAAGATCGACCTCAATGCCAAGGTCCTCGGCGTCCTCCTCCTCATCGAGTGCGCCCTCGTCGTCGTCTTCGACCTCGCCGCCCTCGGCAAGCCCGGCGCCGAAGGCCTCTCGCTGCACGCCTTCAACCCCGAGACCCTCACCGGCCCCGGCCTCGGCACCGCCCTCTGCTTCTGCATCGCGGCCTTCGTCGGCTTCGAGCAGTCCCCGGTGTACGCCGAGGAGACCAGCAGGCCTCACATCGTCGTCTCCCGGGTGATGTTCCTCGCCGTCGGCTTCGTCGCCCTCTTCTTCGCCCTCAGCGCCTGGGCCCTCACCGTCGCCACCGGCCCCGCCGAGGTCGTCAAGACCTCCGCCGAGGCCGGCCCCGGCCTGCTCTTCCAGCTCACCCAGGACCGCCTCGGCGCCACCTTCACCGACGTCTTGCACGTGCTGTTCGTCACCGGCATGTTCGCGGCCATGCTCAGCTTCCACAACGTGGTCGCCCGCTACGCCTTCGCCATGGGCCGCGAGGGCCTGCTCCCGGCCGCCTTCGGCCGGACCAACCCCGGCACCGGCGCCCCCGGCACCGGCTCCCTCCTCCAGACCGGAATCGCCGCCGTCGTCGTCATCGCCTTCGCCGCCACCGACGACCTGCCCGCCGGCGACCCCACCGCCCCCGTCCTGCACCTGTTCACCTGGATGGGCAGCGTCGGCGCCCTCGGCGTGACCCTCCTCATGGCCGCCGCCTCCTTCGCCGTCATCGCCTTCTTCGTCCGCCGCGGCACCGCCGGAGCCCAGGTCTGGCGGCTCGTCGCGGCCGGCGCCGCCGGTCTCGCGCTCCTCGGCATCGCCGTCTACACCGTCAAGGACTTCGGCGTCCTGGTCGGCGCCGAGGAGGGCTCCGCGCTCAGCTGGGCTCTGCCCGGCATCATCGGCGCCGCCCTCGTGATCGGCCTGGTCCACGGAGCGCTGCTGCGCGGCCGCCGCCCCGAGGTGCACGCCCGCATAGGCCTGGGGAACGAGGCCTTCCGCCTCGACCAGGCGGCATCGGCCGCGACGGGCGACTGACCCGGCAGACCTCGCTTTCCAGCTCGTACGAAGCCCCCGACACCTCATTCCAAGGTCGTCGGGGGCTTCGGCGCGCAGGGGGCAGATTTTGGCGGGTAGCGGAACCCCATGGTCTATTGGGGCGACAAAACCACCGGACCGCAGCACAGGGGACACCACCCAGCTCCCCTGCGCCGCGGTCCGCACCTGCCTGTCCCACCCACGAAGGCGAAGTCGTACATGAGTGACCGCACCTTGACCGAGGCCCCGGCCCCGGCGTCTTCCCGCCACACCGACGCCGGTGACGAGGGCTACAGCAAGGACCTCAAGTCCCGCCACATCAACATGATCGCGATCGGCGGGGCCATAGGCACCGGCCTCTTCCTCGGCGCCGGCGGCCGCCTCGCCGGCGCGGGCCCCTCCCTCGCCATCGCCTACGCGGTGTGCGGCGTCTTCGCCTTCTTCGTCGTACGCGCCCTCGGTGAGCTCGTCCTCTACCGGCCCTCCTCCGGCGCCTTCGTCTCGTACGCGCGCGAGTTCATGGGGGAGAAGGGCGCCTACACGGCCGGCTGGCTCTACTTCCTCAACTGGTCGACGACCACTGTGGCCGACATCACGGCCGCCGCGACCTACGCCCACTTCTGGTCGCTGTTCACCGACGTCCCCCAGTGGGTCCTCGCCTTCATCGCCCTCGCCGTCGTCCTCACCGCGAACCTCATCTCGGTGAAGTACTTCGGCGAGATGGAGTTCTGGTTCTCCCTGGTCAAGGTCGCCGCCCTGGTCGTCTTCCTGATCGTCGGCATCTGGCTCGTCGCCACCAGCCACGAGATCGGCGGCCACACCCCGGGCCTGGCCTCCATCACCGACAACGGCGGCATCTTCCCCTCCGGCGTCCTCCCGATGCTCCTGGTGGTCCAGGGCGTGGTCTTCGCGTACGCCTCCGTCGAGCTCTGCGGCGTCGCCGCCGGCGAGACCGAGAACCCGGAGAAGATCATGCCGAAGGCCATCAACTCGATCATGTGGCGCGTGGGCCTCTTCTACGTCGGCTCGGTCGTGCTGCTCGCCCTGCTGCTCCCGTACACGGAGTACTCCGCCGACCAGAGCCCCTTCGTCACCGTCTTCGACAAGCTCGGGGTCCCCGGCGCCGCCGGCATCATGAACCTGGTCGTCCTGACCGCCGCCCTCTCCAGCCTGAACTCCGGCCTCTACTCCACCGGCCGCATCCTGCGCTCCATGGCGATGTCCGGCTCCGCGCCCAAGTTCACCGCCCGCATGAACAAGGGCAAGGTCCCCTACGGCGGGGTCCTCCTCACCGCCGCCTTCGGCCTCGCCGGCGTCGGCCTGAACAAGCTGATGCCCAAGGACGCCTTCGAGCTCGTCCTGAACTTCGCCTCGCTGGGCATCCTCGGCACCTGGGCGATGGTCATGATCTGCTCGCTGTTCTTCTGGCGCCGCGCCCAGCTCGGCCTCGTGGAGCGCCCCTCCTACCGCCTGCCCTGGGCCCCGTACACCCAGCTCGTCACCCTGGCCTTCCTCCTCGCGGTGCTGGTCCTGATGTGGTGCGACGGCGGCGTGGGCCGCACCACGGTGCTGTGCGTGCCGATCATCGGCGCCGCCCTCGTCGGCGGCTGGTTCCTGGTCCGCGGCCGGGTGCGGGAACTCGCCGCCTCCCGCGGCTGACCCCGGACACCACCGAGGGCCCCGCCGCCCGGACTCCACTCCGGGCGACGGGGCCCTCGTACGTCTCCCGGGCCGTCAGGGCCGCGCGGAACCCGCCCCGCCCGGCACGAAGGAGTCCAGCGCCGCGTCGAAGTGGCCACGGGCCTCGGCGGACCGGCCGACGGGCGCCGACACCCACACGTCGTACAGCAGCCCGTTCTGCTCCCAGCACACGTCGAAGGTGTGCCGGGCGCCCTCGGCGCGGGTGAAGCCGTCCCAGGTGAACTCCCACAGGGCGGCCGGCAGCCCGTCGTGCGTCGTCGCGACGACCTTGTTCTCCCGGTAGCCCGGATTGGTCTCCGAGCCCTGCTGGTCGGCGAGCCGCATCACCCCGAGCGGGCCTCCCGCCGGCGGCGCCGTCATCTTGATCCCGATGCGCACGGCGCCGTCCGGCGACCCGTAGAAGACGCGCTGCTCGTCGGTGGTGCGCCGGAACCCGACCGGTACGGCGAGGCTGAAGCCCTGCACGTCGGTGACCACCTGGTAGCCGGCGGGCGCGGGCCGCACCGACCCGACCGCCACGACCGACGGCGACGGCGACGGCGACGGGGACACGGACACCGACGGCGACGGGGACGCGGATACCGACACGGACACGGACACGGACGGGCCCGCGGCGCCCGCCGTCCCACCGGACCCCTTCCCCCGGACCCCGGCGTCGCCGAGCAGCGTGGTCGCCGTCACCGTGCCGGCCGCCGTCGCGACGATCAGCGCCGCGACCAGCCCCACGCGCAGCGCCGTCCGACGCCTCCCGGACGCCGCGGGCAGCGGGCCCCCGGGCCGGGTGACCCGCTCGGTCGGCGTGTACAGCGCAACCGGTACCGGCTCGGCCCCGTCCTCGCCCGCCGCGCAGGCGGCCAGCATCCGCCCCGCCTCGGCCGCGCCCAGCCGTTGCTCCGGATCCCGCTCCAGGAGACCTCGTACGACCGGAACGAGCGGCCCCAGCCGCGCGGGCGGGCGGATCTCGTCGAACACGACGGCGTGCAGGATCCCGCCGATCGAATCGCGGCGGAAGGGCGACTCCCCGGTCACGGCCGCACACAGCAGGGCCCCCAGCGACCACAGATCGGCCGCCGGCCCGGCCTCCGCGCCCTGCATACGCTCCGGCGCCGTGTACTCGGGCGAGCCCACGAAGGCCCCGGTCTCGCTGATCGTGGTCGCCCCGGCGAGCCGGGCGATCCCGAAATCGGTCAGCACCGCACGGCCCGTCCCCGCCTCCATGAGGACATTGGCCGGCTTCACGTCCCGGTGCAGCACGCCGCGCTCGTGCGCCGCCCCCAGGGCCCCGAGCAGCGCGAGCCCGATCCGGGCCGCCTCGCGCGGGGTGAGCGGCCCCGCGCCTGCGAGCCGGTCGGCCAGCGAGCCGCCGTCGACCAGCTCCATGACGATGAAGGGGATCCCCTCGTGCTCCACGACGTCGTGCACCACGACGACGTGCGGATGCCTGATCTGCGCGACGACCCGCGCCTCCCGAAGGGCCCCCATGGCCTGGGTGCCGGCGTCGACATGGAGCTCCTTGACGGCCACCTGCCGCCCGAGGAGCTCGTCGGCCGCCCGCCAGACGGTCCCCATGCCACCCCGGCCCAGCCGCTTCTGCAGCCGGTAACGGCCACCGATCACCGTGCTGTCGCCCGGCCCGTCCTGCGCCACGCCGTGTCCCCCGTCCCCCCGTTCGCCGGTCAGGGCCATGATGCCGTACGCGGCGTGCCGCACACCGCAGTCCGCAAACGCAAAGAACCCCACCGAAGTGGGGTTCTCGCTCTTGTGTCCGAGGGGGGACTTGAACCCCCACGCCCGATAAAGGGCACTAGCACCTCAAGCTAGCGCGTCTGCCATTCCGCCACCCGGACAAGGTGTTTGTCTCGCGTCCCTCGCGGGCCGTTCCGACGTGGAAAACATTACCAAACATTCCGGGGTCCTCGATCACACCCCCCGGTGACCGGGGATCGCCCTTGGGCGGAGCGGCCCGGAGCGGGAGGATGGGGGCAGTTCGGTACCGATCAGTGGGAGGAAGCAGCGTGAGCGAGTCGAGCGCGGGCAGGACCGTCTCCGGCGAGGACGAGGTAGTCGACCTCTGCCGGGACCTCATCCGGATCGACACCAGCAACTACGGAGACCACTCGGGCCCGGGCGAGCGCAAGGCGGCCGAGTGGGTGGCCGAGAAGCTCGCCGAGGTCGGGCTGGAGCCGCAGATCTTCGAATCGCACAAGGGACGGGCCTCTACCGTCGCGCGGATCGAGGGGGAGGACCCCTCGCGGCCCGCGCTGCTCATCCACGGGCACACCGACGTGGTTCCGGCCAATGCGGCCGACTGGACGTACGACCCCTTCGCGGGCGAGATCGCCGACGGCTGCGTGTGGGGCCGTGGCGCCGTCGACATGAAGGACATGGACGCGATGACGCTGGCCGTCGTGCGCGACCGCATGCGCAGCGGGCGCAAGCCCCCGCGGGACATCGTGCTGGCCTTCCTCGCCGACGAGGAGGCCGGCGGCGTCTACGGGGCGCGCCACCTCGTCGACAAGCACCCGGAGCTCTTCGAGGGCGTCACCGAGGCCATCGGCGAGGTCGGTGGCTTCTCCTTCACCGTGAACGAGAACCTGCGGCTGTACCTGGTGGAGACCGCCCAGAAGGGCATGCACTGGATGCGGCTCACGGTCGAGGGCACCGCGGGCCACGGCTCCATGACCAACAACGACAACGCGATCACGGAGCTGTGCGAGGCCGTGGGGCGCCTCGGCCGCCACCAGTGGCCGGTGCGCGTCACCAAGACCGTACGGAGCTTCCTGGACGAGCTCTCGGACGCGCTCGGGACCCCGCTGGACCCGGACAACATGGACGAGACGCTCGCCAAGCTCGGCGGCATCGCCAAGATGGTCGGCGCCACCCTGCGCAACTCGGCCGCCCCGACCATGCTCGGCGCCGGCTACAAGGTCAACGTCATCCCCGGCCAGGCCACGGCCCACGTGGACGGCCGCTTCCTGCCGGGCTACGAGGACGAGTTCTTCGCCGACCTCGACCGCATCCTCGGCCCGCGCGTGAAGCGGGAGGACGTGCACGGGGACAAGGCGCTGGAGACCGACTTCGACGGCCGTCTGGTCGATGCCATGCAGGGCGCCCTGAAGGCCGAGGACCCGATCGCGCGGGCTGTCCCGTACATGCTCTCGGGCGGTACGGACGCCAAGTCCTTCGACGACCTGGGCATCCGCTGCTTCGGCTTCGCGCCGCTCCAACTGCCCCCGGAACTGGACTTCGCCGGGATGTTCCACGGCGTGGACGAACGGGTGCCGGTCGACGGACTGAAGTTCGGCGTGCGGGTCCTCGACCGATTCATCGACAAGGCCTAACGGCCGGGAATCGCAGAGGTGTGCGCAAACCACTGAGAAGAGTGAATGCGCTCATACGCTCGTAGCCCTGGTGATCCTTCCTCGTTACAGGTGGTGCGGTCCGCGGCTGGGACCGCATTGCCTACTAGGAGGAACAATGATCAAGAAGGTTGTGGCCGCTGCGGCTGCCACTGGTGGCCTGGTTCTCGCGGGTGCGGGCCTCGCTGTCGCCGACGCGGGTGCGCAGGCTGCGGCCATCGGCTCCCCCGGTGTCCTGTCCGGCAACGTCGTCCAGGTTCCGATCCACATCCCGGTCAACGTGTGCGGCAACACGGTCAACATCATCGGCCTGCTGAACCCGGCCTTCGGCAACTACTGCGTCAACGCCTGACGCGCCTGAAGTCCTGAGCCCCGGAACGCATTCCAGCGTTCCGGGGCCGCCGGGCTTTCCGGCCCGGAACCTCAGTTTCGGCGTACCAGGCGGGGGAGCCTCGTACGGCCTGTACGTCGACCGATACGTGCACACCAGGGGACGAGTACAGATGCGACGACCGGCACAGGTCACCAGGAAGACCCTGATCACCATGGCTGCCGCGGGGGGTGTCCTCGCCTTGGGCGGGGGGTACGCACACGCGGACTCCGGCGCCTCGGGGCATGCCGCGAACTCTCCGGGACTGCTGTCCGGGAACAGTGTGCAGGCGCCCGTGGACGCACCCGTGAACGTCTGTGGGAACAGCGTGACGGTGGTGGGAGGCCTCAACCCGGCCTTCGGGAACCACTGCTTCAACGGTTCGGGCCACGGCGGCAAGCCGGAACACCCCGGGTACCCGGGGCACCCCGGCAACCCGGGCAACCCCGGGCAGCCGGGCGGCGGCGATGACGGCGACGAGCCGTGCGACGACCACCCGGAGCACCCCGGAAACCCCGGCAATCCGGGCCATCCGGGTACGGAGAACCCCGGCACTCCGGGGCACCCGGGCCATCCCGGTACGGAGAACCCCGGCAACCCGGGCCACCCCGGTACGCCGGGAGGGGAACACCCCGGCAACCCGGGGACGCCGGGCGGGCACACGCCGGGGAAGCCGGGCACGCCCGGTACGGAGAACCCCGGCCACGGCGGCCAGAACCCCGGCACGCCGGGCACCGGCACCGGGCCGGGCGCCGGCACCGTCACCCCCGTCACGCACCCCGGCCCCGCCACGGGCGGGAGCGGCAGCGCACCCGGCCAGTCGGCCGGTCTCGCCGCGACGGGTGCCGGCGACGTCCTCACCGCCGGCCTCCCGCTCGCGGGCGGCCTGCTGCTGGGCGGTGCCGTGCTCTACCGGCGTGCCCGCAAGGCCGCCTGACGGACACTCATGACGCGGGCCCTCCCCCAGCTACCGCTGGGCGGTGCCCCCAGCGCCGGGGCCCGCGTCACCAGGTCGCGCGGACCTGACGGATGATCCGGCGGCGCAACCGCACGCGGCGGCTGCCGTCCCGGTGCAGGCTCAGGCGGTCGAGCTCCCAGTTCCCGTACTCGGCATGGTCGGTCAGCAGGCGGGTCGCCTCCTTGCGGGGAACCCCGCGAGGCACGTACACGTCGACAAATTCGTATTCCGGCATCGCATCTATTGTGCGGGCAGAGCCCCGCTACGGATAGCGTCTGCTCTATGTCTGATGCCGCTCTGCCCACTGTTGCCGAGGTACGCGCCGCCGCCGAGGCGGTCAAGGCCGCGCTCGACCGCCACCTCGACGCCGTCGAGCGCAGGACCGGGGACGACGACCCGGAGGTCTACGCCGCGTTCAACGAACTCGCCGCCGCGGCCGAGGAGTACGACGAACTCCTCTACGACCGCTACGACGAGGTCACCCCCTTCGAGATCCCCACGCCCGAGGACGGTGTCCCGTACACCGGCCCGGCCGAGCCCGCCGCCTTCAGCGTGCTCATCCGCCGCGACTACGCCGTGGTCGAGCCGCCGCGGCTGATCGCCCAGGCCGAGCGGGTCGCCGCGCACGACCGCGAGGCCGAACTCGTCCACGACGGCGGCACGGCCGGTGCGCTGGGCGTGCTCTTCGGGGAGTACGAGCCCGACGAGATCGCCTCCCGCTACAAGGAGTTCGGGCTGGAGGAGGGCGACTCCACGCTCTGGATCGCGGCGTTGGAGGAAGTGGCCGAACCGGGGGAGTGGCTGGGCTCGCCCTTCGAGCACACCGATCCGCAGGACGTCCTGCACCGCTTCGACGTCAGCGCCGTCTTCGACGAGGACGGGGACGGGGACGACGACTACGACGATGACGAGATCGCGGAGCCCGGGCTGACCCCGGCCTGATCCGGCAGCGGCCCCAGCCCCGCGACGGGGCGGGGGCCGTTCCTGCTACTGCCGCTGTTCCCCGGCCGCCGCCGCGAGGGCCGCGAGGAGGCCCGCCAGCCGGGTAGTGCGCGGCTTCGGCGGCACCTCCGCCACCGCGCGCGGCAGCGCCTGGTCCACGCCGTGCACCACCGACAGGTGCCGCTCGGCCCGCCCGAACGCCGTGTAGACCCAGTCCCGCGACAGGGCCTGCGCCGCGTCACCCGGCAGTACGACGACCACCGCGGGCCAGCGCGCGCCCACGGCCTGATGGGCCGTCACCGCCCAGCCGTGCCGCACCTGGGACTCCACGAGCTCCTTCGGTACGACGACCCGCGCGCCCGCGCGGTCCAGGTGCAGCCCCTGCGCGTCGGCCGACACCACCCGGGCCGGCAGCGCCCGCCCGGGCGAGGGCACGTGGACCACCCGGTCGCCGGGGTCGAAGCCGCCGAACCGGCCCGGGCCGGGGTTCAGCCGCTCCTTGAGGGCGGCGTTCAGCGCCCGGGTCCCCGCGGAGCCGCCGTGGCCCGGGGTGATCACCTGCACACTGTCCGCCGGGATCCCGAAGGCCCGCGGCACCGACTCGGCCACCAGCTGCACGGCGCGGTGCACGGCCTCCCCGGCGTCGCGCACCGGGACGATGACGACCTCCTTGCCGGGGGCGTCGACCTGGTTCAGCTCGCCGATGCCGATCCCCGAGACCAGCTCGCCGATCGGGCCCGGATCCGGTACGCGGGAGACCGCCTGGGGGCAGGCGCGGGCCGCCAGCAGATCGGCGAACACCCGCCCGGCCCCGGCGGAACCGAGCACTCCGGGATCGCCGGAGAGCACCAGGCGGGCCCCGTCGGGGACGGACTCCACCAGTGCGGCGGCGGTCTCCACGTCGAGTTGGGGCGCGTCGAGGACGATGAGCAGGTCCAGCGCGAACTGCCCGTCGGCGTCCCGGCCGGGGCCCTCCGCGCCCGACAGCAGCCCGGCCACGGTGACGCCCTCGGCGGAGGGGGCGTGCACGGCCAGGCATGCGCGCAGGCCCAGCTCCCGGGCGGCCGCCAGCAGGGCGAGCGGCTCGGCGCGGGCGGCCTCGCCGCCGGTGTGGGCGACCAGGCCGTGGGCGGCGACGGCGCGGATCAGGTCGGCGCCGGGGCCCTGGGAAGCCGCCTGCTCCCAGTCGGCCGGGCCGTCGAAGGTGTTGGCGATCCGGGCCAGGCCGTCGGCCAGGCTCTCCTCGGCCATCGCGGAACCCTCCAGGCCCACGAGGATCCGTACGGGCTGTTCCTCGCCCTCCGGCACCGGGGCTCCCAGCGGCTCGTGGAAGACCAGCACCGTGCCCTCGCCGATGGCCTGCTCCAGGGCCTCGGCGGGGTCCGGTACGCCGTACTGGGCCAGGGCCTTCTCCAGGACCGGGGCCTCCAGCGCGGTATGCCCCTTGAGCCCCGCCTGGACCAGCAGCCAGCCCACCAGGGCGGTGGTGCGGCGCTCGTCGCCCGGGCCGGCCCCGGGGCCGAGGAGGGCGCGGGCGAAGCCGTCGGCCTGGGTCGGCCGGACGGCGGGGACGGCCAGCAGCCGCCAGGGGTTCTCGGCGAGCTGCTCGGCTGCGCCGTCGCCGAGGGCCGCGGCGGCGGGGGCGGCGAGGGTCTCGGGGGCGCCGCCGCGGGTCAGGACGGCGCGGACCGAGTCGACGGCGTCGGTGGAGGGGGCGGCGGCCGGTGCCGGAGCCGGCTTGCGGGTGGGCGGGGGAGTCGGGGCCGCCTTGCGGGGGGCGGCCGGGGCCTCGTCGAAGTACAGGGCGGGCGGCTTCGCCCCGCTCTCCACGGCCCGTACGGCGGCCAGCAGATCGGCGGCCTTTCCGCTGAGCTTCGCCCCGGCGTCCACGGGACCCTCCCGCTCGGCCTTCCGCCGGGCGATCCGCTCCCGCTCGACCTTCTGCGCGGCCAACTCGGCGGCGGCCTCACTGAGCACGGGCCGTCCTTCGCCTCCGGCGTCGACCCCGCCCCCGCCCTCGGCGTCGGCCCCGCCCCCGCCCTCGGCGTCGGCCCCGCCCTCGGCGTCGGCCCCGCCCTCGGCGTCGGCCCCGCCCTCGGCGTCGGCCCCGCCCTCGGCGTCGGCCCCGCCCTCGGCGTCGGCCCCGC